>DAHVAK010000209.1 GCA_027314665.1 Spirochaetales bacterium | reverse complement strand
CCGGCCCTCCCGATCCGCGCTGTCGACCCTACCGCCGCCGGGGACGCCTTCACCGCGGCCTTTCTCGTTCGCTATCTGGAAAGCGGCGACCTGCGCGAGGCGGCCCGCTTCGCGAACGCCGCGGGCGCCCTTGCCTGTCTCACCCCCGGGGCGCAGCCCTCCCTGCCGACGCGCGCTGCCGTCGAGGGCTTTCTCGCCGGTCAAGCCCCCCGTTGACGGCCTGTCGCTCCGACCGAGCCGCCCCCGACGAGGCTGGCCTCGCAGGCCAATCTCCCGAGCGGGTCAGGGGGGCGATAGCGAGCGGACGAGGAGCGGCTCGGCGTCCCTTCAGTTGGTGAGGCCTGCGATCGCAGCCCCGATGAGGGTCGCATTCTCGATACGGACGAACTCGTAGCGGCGCCGCTTCTCTCCGGCGAGGTAGCCTCGAAGATAGAAATCGATCCGCTCCCGGAGCGTCGGCAGGCCGTAGAAGGTGCTCCCTTCAGCGGTGATGCACACCGGGAGCATCGGGTCCTTCCCGCCCCCGGACTTCAGGATGACGGAAGAGAGATTGATCGCGGAGAGCTTCGCCGCGCGCTCCACGAGCCGGTCGACGAGGAGGTAGGCGGCCAGGCGATCCCCCGCGTCGAAGAAGCGGGCAAGCCTCCCGCCGGAGGAGGGAGAGGCGAGGAAGGCTCCGATCTCCGGAGTCTCGATGCGCCCGGCCTCGGCCAGCCGTCCGGCGAGCCCGGCGGAGAGGAGTCCCGCCTGAGCGGCCGAGACGAAGAGCTCCCGAGCGAGCTCGCCTAAGTAGCCTCCCGAGATCATCTTCTCGAAGGTGTATTCTCCCGGATCGGTGGTACCCTCGTCGAGTCGGAGGTCCACGCTCCCCCTTCGGATCCCGGCGAAGGATCCCGATTCGACGTTGATGATCTGCTGCCGCTCGGAGCCGACGCTGCCGATCTTCCCGATGTTTCGATCGGGCTCGATGTAGCTGCAGTTGGTGCCGGTGCCGAGGATGAAGCCGACGTACCCTCCGTAGCCGCGCGTCGAGAGAGACTTTCCGGCGAGAAGGGTTGCAACGGTGTCGTTGAGCAGCACGATGCGCTTGCGGTCGTGACCTGCCGCCGCGAGCGCCGCATTGAGGCGCTGCCCGATGATCTGCCCCTCGACCTCCTTCGCCCTGACCTCCTTGCAGAAGCGCAGGAGCCTGCCGTCATGATTGGGGAAGATCTCGCTCGGATACGAAAAGCAGAATCCGACCCGATCGCTATCCTCGATGTTCCGTTCGACGAAAAGCGCGATCCGCTCGAAGAAGGCGGTGGCCCCAATCGGCTCGCGAACCCCGGGCATCTCAAAGCGGGAAAGACGCTCCACCACAGGCTGCCCCTCGGCGGTGAAGCGCACGGTCGCGACCCGGAAGTTCGTGCCCCCGGCGTCGATGACGACGACCGGGAGCTCGCGCGCCGCGTCACCGTCGACCTCGACGTAGGTGGGAATCATCCGCAGGCTGCTCGGTTCGCCGAAGAGGCCCCGCTCCATCTCGGCGAGAAACTCGCCGCAGGATGCCTCCATGTCGAGCGCCTCGGCGTGCATCCCCTGACTTCGCAGGAAGTCGTCCACCGCGAGCTCGGTTGCCTCGATTCGATCCATTGCTTCTCCGATCAGTCCGGTAGGAATTGCATCAGGGAGTTGTGGCTCTGCCGCAGCGCGGGCTTTTTCGCATCGAGCGAGCCTTCGAAGGAGCGATCCTCCACCTCCCCGAGCCCGGGCAGCTTGGGCGCATGGTACTCTAGCGGGGTTGCGAGCGCGCCGACCTCTGGCAGGATCTTCGCGTTCTTGAGGTGGACGGGGGAGAGCTCGGAGAGAATCGCGCTCACGAAACCAAGCCTCATGGGACAGCCTCCGTGGGAAAAGGGCGCTTCCCCCTCACCCCTTGTTCCTCGCGCAGCACTCTTCCATGATCTTCGCAGTCTGCGTCGCCCCGAAGCGGGTGGCCCCGACCTCGCGCACGGCGATGGCCATGTCGAGATCGCGAACCCCGCCCGCCGCCTTGATCTGCACGCGAGGCGAAACCGCGGCGCGCATGAGCTTAAGATCATCGAGCGTCGCGCCGCCGGCGGCGAAGCCGGTGGAGGTCTTCACGAAATCGGCGCCGGCCTCCTCGCAGAGCCTGCAGGCGACGGTCTTAAGCTCGTCGGACAGATAGCAGTTTTCGAGGATCACCTTGACGATCGCGCCGCGCCGGTGGGCGAGGTCGACGACCGCCTTCACGTCGTCGCGCACGTAATCGAAGCTCCGGCTGCGGAGCTTGCCGATGTGCAGGACCATGTCGAGCTCGTCGGCGCCGTCCTCGATCGCGAGCCGCGCCTCGAGCAGCTTGGTCTCGGTCCGATTGTTGCCGTGAGGAAACCCCACGACGGCGGCGACTCTCACTCCGCTTCCGGCGAGATGGGCCTTGACGGCAACCACGTCGCTGGGAACGCAGCAGACCGCCGCAACCGCGTAGCGGCGCGCGACCTCGCATCCCTCGCTGATATCGCTTTCGGTAAGCTCGGGGCGAAGCAGGGAGTGATCGATCATCTTCGCTATCTCACTGCAGGTGTAGCTCAAGGTTGCCTTTCCTCCCGTTTTCTGCGCCTCGCGCGGCGCTTTCGCCATCCACGCCTTTTACGGCATTTTCCTTGGTAACCCGATCCCGGTCAAGGGAGCCGCGAGGAGCGCTCAGGCGCAGGGAGCCGCCACTTTTCCGGGGCTTGGGGAAACCGGAGCGTGCGACGCCACGGCGAGGATCCCGCAGGCGGTCAATGCGAGAAGGCCGTCGAGCGACCCTCGGAGATCTCAGTGAGAGCGGCCTCGTTCTTGATCGATACCCACTTTCGCCCGGAGCGCACGATGGCGCGCTCCTTGAGTCGCTGCATGAACTTGGTCACGGTCTCGGGAGTCGTCCCGGCCATCTGTGCGAGATCGGAGCGGGAAAGCGGAAGGTGAATGACCACTCCCTCCTCCCCCTGTTCTCCGAGCTTGCCGGCAAGCTTTCGCAGGATGTAGGCGATGCGCTGCTCGACCGGATGAGCGCTCAGGCGGCGGATCGTGTCGTAGGCAAGATCCAGCTGCTCGGCGGCGATCCCAAGCATCGAGAGCGCCACCGAGGGGTAGCTGCCGAGGATCGACCGAAGGCCCGCGGCGCTCACGGCGAGGAGACAACACGCCGTTTGGGCGATTGCGGTGTCGGGATAGAGACTCTCCGCCCGCCCGGTGAGGTTCCCAAAGAACTGGCCGCGGTCGAGGAAATCGATCAGCACGTCGCGCCCGGCGGGGGTGGGACGAAGGAGCTTCACCGTCCCTTCGGCCACGACGAAGAAGCGCTCCGCGGTCGACCTGCACAGATAGATCACCTCGCCGGGGGCGCATCGGACCTGACGGAAGCGGGAGCTCACGAATCGAAGGTCGGAGAAGGAGAGCCCGCGAAAGAAGGGGAGCCCGCCCATCACCCTTGCCACCTCGGGGGGCGTGCACCGGGCGGAGTCATCGAGGGCCCGCCTGGCCAACAGCCTTCTTCTGTTCATTCACTAGCTAACTTATCTCACCCTTTCTCACACCGCAAGTTGATTCGCATGGGGGGACTCCACCGATAGTCCGGTGAAAAAAGCGTAGGTGGGGCGACTCGTCGAAGGGGGGCGAACGTGATAGAGTAGCAGGAAGGGAAGAGTGTTGTTATATTCTAACCAGGCGGTGGGCTATGCGGCAGGGCAGAGGGCGGTTTTGGAGGCTCGTGGCGGAAGGCTGCGTCGGCGCGGCGGGCGCTGTTCTCTTGCTCGTCTCCTGCGCAACGACCTACCAGCCTCTCGGCAGCGGAGGCGGCTACAGCGACTACAAGCTCTCGGCGACCCAGTACTATGTCTACTTCGTGGCGAATGCCAATACCTCCCAGGACACGGCCTACAAGTTCTTCCTGACCCGCGCAGCCCAAATCGCCATCGAGAAGGGCTACACCGGATTCTACGTCTTCAAGCTCCAGAACTCCTCGGTCACTCGCACCTACGTGACCCCCGGTACCGCGAGCACCTACGTGTACCGTGACGTGGTGCCCGATTACTACGGGATCGGCGGGATCGGATTTCTCAGCCCGCGCTTCTACGAGCGCGCCGTCACGGTCTACAACCCGCCGCAGTACTACCGGATAGCGGAGCCGGGCTACCGAGGTCAGATCCTTCTCGCCAATGAGCAGATCAAGGGACAACCGCCCCCCTTCAATGCAAAGACGATCTACGACGAGGGGATGGCGCTGAAACACCAGATCGATCTCGAGAACCGCCAGACCGCTCTCGCCGCCGGCATCGGAACTGTGATTGTCATCGGGGTGGCGGCGGCGGCCGCGGCCCTTTCTCCGGGCATCATTTACGCTGGTCCCTGAGGTCGGCGGCGATTCGGCGCAAGCTGTAGGGCGACCAAGAGGACGATCCCCGAGAGTATCGCGACGTCGGCGAGGTTGAAGATCCCGGTCCGCAGCGATCCGATGCCGAGGTTGATGAAGTCGATGACACGCCCGTCGCGAAAGATGCGGTCGATCACGTTGCTCACGCCGCCGCCTGCGAGGAGGGCGAGGGCCAGGGTCGTGGAGAGCCGCAGCCGCGGCGAGCGAAGAACGAACACCACCAGCACGACGAGCACCGCGAGGCTCATGAAGATAAAGAGCGCCTGCCGCACGGGGAGCGGCCACCGCGCGCCGAGGCTCAGGAAGGCGCCGCTGTTTTCGGTATACACGAGAACGAGGTAGCTGCCGACCACGGAGCGAACGCCGGCTCCCGGAAGGGTGCGCCGCGCGTCGAGCTTCGTGACCTGGTCGCAGCCAATGGTCACGGCGAGCACAAGAAAGACGACCGAGGCACGCACCAGCGCTCCGCGCATTGATACCCTACCTCGGATGAGCATACGGAAAAACGTGCTCGCGGTCCAGGGCAGGCCGCCGGCGCTTGCCGCAAGGGGCGATCAAACAGGCTGCTTCGCCCAAGGTGCGCGGGCTCTCTGCTAGCAAGTTGCTGACAAACCCAAAGGTACCTGCCACAACGGCGTTTCCTCGAGCCAATCTGGGGCAAGAAGCTCAACCGAAAACGTCGTTTTGGCGGCGGGTCAATCACCTTGTCAGCGCCCCGTCAGCCGTCTGCCCTTTTCTTTGGCGCGAACTTTCGCGGAGCGTCCGGCATGGTGCCAAAGACATAGTCCCATACCGGCGAGGTGACCCCGAAGCGCATGTTCGGGCAGCTCCCGTGGTGCTGCATGTGCTGGAATCGGCAGTTCGCGAGGTAGCCTCCGTTGATCTTCGCGTGGTGAAGGCCGTAGTGCATCATGTCATAGACTACATATCCGATCAGAATACCGGCGTAGGAGGGGTAGAGCCACTGGGGGGCGCCGAGGATCCGGTCGATCACGAGATAGAACAGGGCGTAGAAGATCACCCCGAGCGGGATGCTCATGACCGGCGGCATCACCAGGCGGGTGCGGCAGAGGGGCTGGGCGTGGTGAACCCCATGAAACACGAAGAAGATCCGCTTGAAGCGCTCGGTCTTGGGGTGGAAATGGAAGATGAATCGGTGGATCACGTATTCGGTGAAGGTCCACACGAACCATCCCACGAGGAGACCCCCGAGGAGAGGATAGGGAAACCGACTAGGCGGGAGATGGAGGACGGCGAGCGCCATGAAGACCAGGATGACCGGGATCCAGATCACGAGCACCGTGGCTGGACTGATATGCGAAAAAGACTCAAGCAGATCGGATTTGAACAATCGGATAGGCTCGCTTGGGTTGCGGTGAACGCTCCTTTCCATTTTGACTCCCCCGGCAGAGACTCCCGCTCCGCGGTATCGGCCCCTCTGCCGGACCTCGCTATTCCGCTTCTGGTGTGAAGATAGGGAGGCGCTCTCCTCCTGTCAAGATCCTTGAGTAAAAGTCTAGGCTTTTGTGCGGCGCGGCGAACGCGAAGGGCAAGCGGGGTGCTTGGCGTCGACCTGCGGGACGATCCTGATTGACGACGCGTTGACCTCCCGCTACACTCACCGCAAAGGAGCGCCTGACCGGCGCAACACCTCAGAACAATGAACCAAGAAACAGACTTGCAGGGAATGCCGAGCAAGGAGATCGTCGCCCGCGCCCGCAGGGCCCGACTCGTCATTCCGGCATTCAACATCCCCTACCTTCCCATGATGAAGCCCGTCATCCAAGCGGTCCGGGATGCCGCATGCTTCGGGTTCGTGGCGGTCGCCCGGCTCGAATGGACGAAGTTTGAGGCGCGAGGGGTAGACGAAATCCGCGAAGAGTACGAGCGCTGGAAGGACCTCCGCTGCGTAAGGCTCCATCTCGACCACGTCCCGGTGATCGACGAGGACAACCTTCGCGTCGACTACCTCCCGATCATCGAGCGAGCGATCGCTCTCGGCTACGACTCCGTCATGGTGGACGCCTCTCGCCTTCCCTTTGAGGAGAACATCGCGGCAACCCGCGCGGTGGTGCAGCGGGCTGCGGGGCTTCCCGTCGAGGCGGAGCTCGGAGCTGTCCTCGGCCACGAGGAGGGCCCTCCCCTCTCCTACGAGGAGATCTTCGCGAGCAAGCGGGGATTCACCGACGTAGAGGAGGCGCGCCGCTTCGCGCGGGAGTCCGGCTGCAGCTGGCTCTCGGTGGCAATCGGCAGCATCCACGGCGCTGTCTCTCGAGCCCTGCGCGACGCCAAGAAGGCGACGGCGCGGCTCGACCTTTCCCATCTTGCGAGGCTCGCCGAGGCCACCTCCCTGCCCCTCGTTCTCCATGGCGGCTCCGGAATCGAGCCGGGCTCCGTCCGCGAGGCGGTGAAGCGCGGGATCGCGAAGATCAACATCGGCACCGAGATCCGCCAGGCCTACGAGCAGGCGCTGCGCGCCGGAGGGGATGTAGAGGCCGCCCGCAGCCGAACCTACGAGCGAACCCGATGGGTGATTCGAGACTTTCTCGACCTCGAGGGGAGCCTCCCTCGCTTGCTCTGATGCGCGCAGGCGCGATTGCGGGGCGGAGCGCTTCGGTCACAGGGGAGGCTCGAGCCCGGTAAGCCGGGTCAGCTCGTCCGGCCCCTCTTCCGGAAAGGGAGCGCTGCGTCCCGAGCGGTGGGCCTCGATCCCGCCGCCCGGCTCGCCAAGCTCGCCGACGAGCGCGCAGGGGATCCCCTCCCCTCGAAGCCTTTCCATGAGCCCCGCGCCGCCGCCCGCGCTGCAGCAGATGAGCAGGCTTCCCGAGCCGATCAGCCCAAGGGGATCCAGACCGAAGGCGGCGCACAGTCTCCGCGTCGAGGAAAGAACTGGAATCGCGTCGAGGTCGACCCGAAACCGGCGGCCACACACCGCCGCGACCTCGCGGAGGGCGGCGGCGACGCCGCCCTCGGTGACGTCGTGCATGAGGCGCACCTCGGGATCGGCCGCCGCGATCCGGGCCTCGGGAATGACGCTGAGAGATTCCTGAAGGCGCGCGCTCGCTGCGATCTCCCCTTCGGAGAGCCCCAAGGCACGAAGGCTCTCGGCCCGGGAGGCTGCGATGGTGGCGCTTCCCTCGATGGCGGCCCATTTGGTCATGACGACGAGATCGCCCTCACTCACCCTCTTCCTGCGCTCGAGCGCCTGCCGCTCTATCGTTCCAACAAGGGTTCCCGAGAGCACCGGGCGTGACACCGCGGGGGTGATCTCGGTGTGGCCGCCGATGAGCGTCACTCCGGCGCCCGCGCACTCCGCAGTGAGCTCCGCGAAGAGATCCTCCACCTCGCCGCGCGTCGTCCCGGGCGGCAGCAGCCCGGTGACGAGAAGCCAGCGCGGGTTTCCCCCCGCGGCGGCGATATCGTTCGCATTCACGACGAGAAGGGAACGGGCGGGATGGGCCACCGGGAAGGAGATGGGATCGCTCTTCAGGGCGATGAGCCCGGCGGCATCGACCACCGCCGCGTCGACTCCTACGCCGGGAGGAAGGAGGAGGGAGGGGTCGCCCCCCATTCGGTTGCCTACCCTTTCGAGGAGCTCGGCGAGAAGGTCGTTCGGAAGCTTGCCAATCGAAAGCGCGCGCAGACGGTCGACGAGCTCGACAAGGTCAAGCAGCGAGCCGATCTCGTAGTCGGCGGAGGGCCGCGCAAACTCCCGCTCCGGAGCGCTGTCGAAAAAGACCGTGACCGCACCGGCGGCCCGTCCCGCCTCGACGTCATAGAGGTAGTCGCCGACGACCATCACCTCGGCGGGGGCGAGGACGAAGCGCGCGCAAGCGGCAAGGACCCCCTCCGGGCTCGGCTTGACCTCGGGGTCGTCGTCTCGGGTGATGATGAGATCGAAATCGGCGGCGCTGAATCCCTTCAGGTGCGCAAGCGAGCGCTCGATGCTCGCGCGGCTGTTGCGCGTAAGTATCCCGGTCTTGATGCCGACCTGCCGGAGGTGGGCGAGGAGGATTGCGGCCCCGGGCTGCTCGCCTGCGCGCTCGTCGGCAGCAAGCTCGATCGCGTCGATCGCCTGCTCGGCCTCGCGGCGTTGGGAAGGATCCGGAATCGAGGCGACGTAGGCGAGGATCGAGCGGCCCGGCGGACAGCCGACCGCGGCGCGCATCGCCTCGAAGTCGATCGCGCCGGGGACGGTGAGGGTGCCGTCGAAGTCGAACAGGAGCGCCCGAATCGCCGGTGCCTTCATCGCCTCCCTACTGATAGAGCTTGTCGACATCGTAGGACTTGCCCTGCGCGACGAGGGTCCCGCCGAAGCCATAGATCTGCACTTGGCTCGAGGTGAACTGCGTCGGACCGCCGGTTGCCGAAAGCGTGCAGTCGAGGCTCGTAAGCGCTCCGCCGGAAAGCTCGAGCGTTCCGCTCAAGGCGACGGGCGCCGTGTTGCTCGTGCTTGTCGCGCTCGGATTGACGGTGAAGGTGAGGGTCCCGCTCACCGAATAGGGCCCGTTGGAAACCGAATAGCCCGAGTAGGTGAAGGAGCCGCCGGAAGGTTCTGGAGCGCCGGAGGCGCCTGTGACGCTCGTGATCGAGAACACGACCGCGCCGCCTGAGGCCGAATAGACGTAGGTCCCCGCGGGTCCGGTGTTGGGGTTGGCCCCTGCGGTCGGGGCGGAGGTCTGCGTCCCGTTGATGGCAGCGGCGATGCCGTCCGTGACCGTAGTGAAGGCTTGAAGAACCTCGAATCTCGACGCCCCGAAGAGCGAGCAGCCCGACAGCGCGGCGCTCCCCGCGAGCGCTGCCGCGATCAGCGCGACTCGCGCGAGTCGGCCTGCCTTTCGTTGCCCCATCCTTCCGACCCCCCTTCAGCCTGGTCTAGGAGTTTGCGACGTTCCATGCAACCGCCCGGTAGATCTCCACCCGGCCCTCGTAGCGGCGCTCAATCGCCGAAAGCTCATGGGCATCGCGCACCCCCTGAAGCTCCTCGGCCAGTCGGTCGAGCTCTTGCGCATCGATTCTCCGCGGATCGGGCACGATGGCCAAGACGTCCACGACCACGAGCGGGGCGGGAAGCGCTGAGAGCTGGTCAGACCGAACCACGGCCCGATAGCGATAGCTCGCCTCGGGCTGCGCATTCCACCTCCAGCCCGCAACCCCTTCGAAGAGGAGAGCGCCGCGTTTCGGAGGGTGAGGCGCCGGGCCGGTGGCTACCTCCCCACGCTCGACCTGGATGGAGACGCGCACGATCACCCGGAGGTCGAGGCAGGGAAACTCTCGGATGAACCTCCCCGCACCGTCAACCGGGGCAAGTCGAACGAGCAGCCCGCGGGCCTCCCGCCTGACCGAAATGGCAAAACCGCGAAGCCCCGGTATTGAGTAGCCGACGAGCGAGAGCGTCGGGGCCTTCGTTACCCTGCCGAGCCCGACCGCGACCGGCTCCGAGGCGGGGAGAAAGCCGGGGGCCTCGGCAACGAGGGTGCGCCGTCCGGGAAGCACAGGCAGGAGCCTGATCGTCCCCGGGGCAAAACCCCGGGCTTCCCAGCGCCCGAAGCGGACGGTCGAGCCCCACACGGGGGCCCCCGAAAGGGCGTCGCGGACGTTCAGCGCCACGCCCGTTCTTCCCAACTGAACCACAAGCAGCCACCCGCCGAGGGCCAGGGCAGCAAGCGCCGCCATCCCCAGGAGCAAGCCCCACCCTTTCATCGTTTCGGATTGTACACGCCCCGGCACAATCCCACAACGGCGCCTCGAGTGCACCTCCGCCGGGATCCCCGCCCGCGAGCGTCACATTGGAGAAGCAACCCGCGAATTGACAGCCCCGGATAGCCCGTTCATAGTGTGCCGTGTGTCTCTTGATGTCACTGCACGGGCCGAGCGCCCCGACGAACTGGACCTCTTTTCTCCTGGGCGAACCTCTCCCCACCTACTACCTGGCCTCCGGCTTTGACCACCCCGCGTGGCCGGTCGTCGCGATGGATGATCCCCGACGCTTCGTCCTTGCCGGCTGGGGCCTCGTTCCGCACTGGATCGCAAGCGAGCCGGATGCCACGGCCATTCGCGACAAGACCCTCAACGCGCGCTCGGAGACCCTCTTTGCTAAGCCAGCCTTCCGAGACGCGGCCCGAACAGGCCGCTGTCTGGTCCTGACAAGCGGCTTTTTCGAGTCCCACAAGCAGGCGGGGCGCTCCTACCCCTTCTACTGCTATCTCGAGGGCGGCCGCTCCTTTCTCCTTGCCGGGATCCTCGCCCGCAGCCGCTTCGCCGCAGCCGTGGGCGGGTCCGGCGCTTCGGGCGCGCCGCGAGAGGAGACAGGCGACCTTGGGCTCGCGCGCGACGGCGCGCGCGGCGATGTCGCCGCCGCCTCGGGCGGGTACGGCGCTTCGGGCGCTTCCGGGGCGTCAGGCGCACCCGGGCTTACCTTCTCCGTCGTGACAACGCCCGCCAACGAGCTCATGAGCCGCGTTCACAATGAAAAGAGGCGCATGCCCGTCATCTTCGAGTCCGAGGAGCGGGCGCTCCGCTGGCTCGATCGCGGGCTCTCCCCCTCGGCGGCCGGCGAGCTGCTCGCCACCCGCGAGATTCCCGAGCTCCGCGCCCATCCGGTTTCACGACTGGTTTTCGCCCGCGGAGGGAACAAGAACGTCCCCGAGGTGAGGGAGCGAGTGGACTATCCGGAGCTCGATCCGCTCTAGGGTGATATCGACCGGCGGAGGCTCTGGGCGCAGCAGAGGATGGCGCCCCTACACCTTCCCGAGGATCTTGATGAGATAGAGCTGGATGTATTCGCGAAACTCATCCTTGCGCTTGATCTCGTCGAAGACGCTGCTCTCCGAGATCTGCTGGGAGAGATTCTTCACGCGGGCAAGATCCGGCGGCTTGGTGAGGAGCGAGCGCCTAATCCGGCGCACCTCGTCGCGCACGAAGGAGTTGACGTCTTCGATGAGGTTCTGCTTCGGCTTGTCGGCGTAGAGGGGGTTCCACCGGTCCGAGAGCTCCTTGAGGCGCACATCGATCGGGACATCCTTGCCGATGAGCTTCACCTTGAGCCCCTCGATCGCCCTTCGGTAGGCGGCGACCCGTTGCTTGTTCGTCGAAATCGCCGAGGGCCCGGACCCGTCGACGAGTGCGCGAAGGCCGCCTCCCGATTTCGCTCCCGCGCCCTTTCCGCCTCGGCGCCCCGCGGGGAGTTCCTCCTCGGCGAGGGGAAGCATTGTGGTGGAGCCGCTCTCCTCGCCGTCAACATCGACGAACTCCTCCATCGCGGCGAGATTCACCGTCGCGTCCCCCTGCCCTTCCTCCCGCGCAGCCCTCCCGACGTCGCGCGCGGGCCTTTGCGACCTACCGGTGAACAGGCGGTCGAGGAGCCGAAGCAGGCGACGAAGCACGGGTATGGTCTTCCACACGGGCAGCCTGAGGCGGGCCTCGGCGAGGAGATCGCGCCGGCGAAGCCCGAAGATCTCGTCCAGGGGAAAGAGCGCCTGGCGCTTCAGATCGAGGATCTTGTCCAGGCGCATCGTCACCTCGTCCTGGATTATCATCCCCTGCCGGGCGAGATAGAGCAGGTTAAAATTGAGGAGCGCGCCGAGGAGCGGATCGTCCTCGGAAACCCTCCGCTCGAGGTCCTCCAGAAAGGCGTCGTCCTGCGTCATGACGGGAGTCTTCTTGAAGGCTCCAAGCAGCTGGAACCACTCCTGGGTGTAGCCCTCGCGGTAGGCGCGCGCAGCCGCAAACATCTTGCCGAGGGTGAGGCGGGCGACCACGGTCCGATGAATGAAGTACTCACGTCCGTTCGCGGTCCTCAGGCGGATGATCTCCGGCAGGAGATCCGCCTTTGAGCGGGTGCTCTTTTCCTCGAGGAAGGCGTCGATCCTCTCCCGCGGACAGCGCTTGGTCAGGGCGATCCCCTTGTCGTCGGTGAAGGCGTAGACGTCGCTGACCGTGAAATAGAACGGCTCGGCCGCGATGTGACTCTCGATGCCCTTCAGGGCCGTCTCGATCTCCTGATCGCGCTGCACCAACCCCTTGTAGTAGACGTTGTAGAGCCCGATGAGGTAGGAGGCCTGACAGTAGCTGTGCTCCTGCGGGAGCTTTTCCGTCTTTGCCTTGAACTCCTTGAGGATGATGCTCACGAGGTGGGCCCAGAAGGCAAAGTTGAACTCGGTTGGATTCTTGAAGGTGTCGACGACAGCCCCGGGGCGAGTGACGATCTCGTGAATCATCGAGTGGAGGATCTGATCCTTGAGCGTGAACACCTCAGCGAGCTTCTGCAAAGCGTAGGCGGCGTTGCGCCCCACCGAAAGGTAGGAGTGGATCTTCATCACCGACTCCTCGAGAAGCTTCCGCTCAAGCAGATCGCTCGAGACGAGCATGCTCGTGATGTCCTCCGGGAAGCTCAGCCGCAGGGCTACCGGCTCCCTCGGCTTCACGCCGAGCCACTTGATGAAGTCGGACTTGATATTGACCGTGATCCTTCCCGGCGGAAAGGCAAGACCCAGGCTCTCTTCGGTGGGGAAAGGGATCTCGGAGTTTTCGTCGATCTCCTTGTAGGCCGCAGCGATCTTGTCCATGAGGTATTTCGTCATGGAGATCGTCGCAAGCTCATCGCCGTCGAGCTCGAGCTCGCACTCGCGCTTCTGCGCGAGCTCCTCAAGCGCGGCGCGCAGCGGCCGCGTGGGCTCGGTCACGAAGGCCTCGAGCGCGGGATGCTGCCCCTGGTGGCTCGCGGCGTACCGTTGAACGAACTGCGAGAACTGCGAGAACTTGAAGGTCACCTGCCTCGACCTCGAGGCATATCCGCGCATCATGGCGAGGACTAGGTCCGATGCTGCCATGCTCCCCTAGCTCCGGGAAATCCTACTCATCGGCAAACAGCTTGTACAGGGCTTGGGTTCCAAGCTCCTCTCCCCACTCCCGCGCAAGTCGCTCATAGAGCGATTCGGCCAGTCGCAGGCCCGGGGTATCGAGCCCCATGGAGCGGGCTGAATCGAGGGCAATCCGCATGTCCTTGATGAAGTGCTTCACGTAGAACCCGGGGGCGAAATCCCCGGCGAGCATGCGAGGCCCGAGCTTGGAGAGCGACCAGCTCCCGGCCGCTCCGCGCTCGATGCTGGCAAGCACCGCCTGCGGGTCGAGCCCTGCCCGTTTGGCATAGGCGAGCGACTCGCACACCCCGACCATTCCTGAGGCTATCGCGATCTGGTTCGCCATCTTGGTGTGCTGTCCCGATCCGGCCGCTCCGAGGTAGGCCGCCTGCCCCATGAGGGCGAACAGCGGGCTGGCGGCGTCAAAGGCATCGCGCTCGCCTCCGACCATGATCGAAAGACGCGCCTCCCGCGCCCCGATGTCCCCACCTGAGACCGGGGCGTCGAGGGATGCGCATCCCCGCGCGAGCGCGGCCTCGAAGATTCTCTCGGCGAGGGCGGGGCTGGAGGTCGTCATGTCCACGACGAGAGTCCCCGGTTTCGCTGCCTCGAGGATTCCACCCGCTCCGAGATAGATCGCCTCTACGTCGGCGGGAAAGCCGACCATCGAGATCACGGCGTCGCTTGCGGCCGCGACTTCGCCGGGGGTTGCCGCCCAGCGGGCCCCGCGCGAGAGAAGCTCCGCCGCCTTCGCCTTGGTGCGGCTGAAGACGGTCAGCGGATGGCCGGCTGCGAGCAGGTGGCCTGCCATGCTCCGCCCCATCACCCCTATCCCGACGAAGCCGATTGGTGTTGCTCTGGTGATCGAGATCATGGCGTATTGTACTCGCCTGCCGACGAATCTTCAACGATTGCAGGAAGCTCGCGAAGATCGGAGATCATCCAATCGGGGCGAGGCCCGGAGGGCGCCGCCGCCGAGGGCCGGCGATTGAGCCAGCAGGTCGCGATCCCGAAGTTGATGCCACCCTGGATGTCGGAGGAGAGGCTGTCCCCGACCATGAGGGCCCGCGAGCGGTCGGAGACCCCGAGCAGCTGGAAGGCTATCCGGAAGATGCCGGCCTCCGGTTTCTGCACCCCGACCTCTTCGGAGACCACGATCGACTCAAAAAGATCGGCGATCGGCGAGCGCGCGATCCGCGCGTGTTGAACCTCCGACAGCCCGTTGGTGATGATTGCCAGCCGGTGGCGCGCGGAAAGGCGCCGGACAACCGCCTCCGCTCCCTCGATGAGGAAGGAGCCCTCGCCAAGCCGCTTGAGGTAGCTGCGCGCGAAGGCTAGCGGATCGGCCTTCACGCCCGCCTCGCGGCAGAATTGCGCGAAGCGTTCCGTACGCAGGTAGCCCGCGGTGATTCTGCCCTTCTCGAGCTCGCGCCACAGACTTTTGTTGATTCGTTGATAGATCGGGAGAAGCTCCTCGCTCCACGGCTCCCCCAGGTCGGCGAAGGCCGCGCGAAGGGCGTGGGCCTCGGCCCGTTCGAAGTCGAAGAGGGTTCCATCGGCATCGAAGAGAATCACCTCAAAGCGCCGCGCCTCCGCCGGGCGAGAGGGCGACGAGTCCTCGCCATGCCGCCGGAAGGGCTCCGGCCCTCGAAACGCCCGGGCATTGTGCCCTCGTAGCGGCGCCTGCGCGTCTGTCGGCCCTTCCTGCGAGTCTTTTCGCATGTCTCTGTATAGAGAAATCGCCCCTGCGTGACAAGCGCCCGCGCCCCGGCGGGGCCTCTGCGAGGATTCTCCCCTACAGCCGAGCCACCCCGCTTTCCCGCGCCGCCTTCCCGACGGCCTCGGCTACCGCCCGTCCCACCCGGGGATCGAAGGGCTTCGGGATGATGTAGTCCTCCCGCAGCTCCTCGCGGCTCACGAGGCCCGCGATCGCCTCCGCGGCGGCCACCTTCATGTGGTCATTCACGAGGCGGGCCCGCACGTCGAGGGCTCCGCGGAACAGCCCGGGAAAGGCGAGGACGTTGTTGATCTGATTGGAAAAGTCAGAGCGCCCGGTCCCCACGACGCGCGCCCCCGCTTTCTTGGCCGCCTCCGGGGCGATCTCGGGGGTTGGGTTCGCCATCGCAAAGACGATCGGCTCCCGGTTCATGGAGCGCACCATCTCCGGGGACAGGAGGTTCGGTCCCGATACCCCGATGAAGACGTCGGTAGCGGCGACCGCCTCCTCGAGGCTTCCGGTCCGCATGTAGCGATTGGTGAGGCGGGCGATCTCGTCCTTTGCGGGGTTCAGGTTGTCGCGCCCCCGATAGATGGCCCCCTGCCGGTCGCAGAGAACCACATCCGAAAGCCCGAGGCTCATGAGCAGCTTCGTGATTGCGATTCCCGCGGCCCCCGAGCCGTTGACGACGACCGACACCCGCCGCAACTCCTTGTTCACCACCTTCAGGGCGTTCATCATTGCCGCGAGGGTCACGATGGCGGTCCCATGCTGATCGTCGTGGAAGACGGGTATGTCGAGGGCATCCTGAAGCCGGCTCTCGATTTCGAAGCAGCGGGGGGCGGAGATGTCCTCCAGGTTGATCCCGCCGAAGCCGGGAGAGATCATCCTCACCGTGCGGATGATCTCCTCGACGTCCTTCGACGCGAGGCAGATCGGAAAGGCGTCGACCCCGCCGAAGCGTTTGAACAGGACCGCCTTGCCCTCCATGACGGGGAGCCCCGCCTCGGGCCCGATGTCGCCGAGGCCGAGAACCGCGCTTCCGTCCGTGACGATGGCCACCATGTTCCACTTTCGGGTGTAGTCGTAGACGAGCCTCGGCGTTTCATGGATCTCCTTGCAGGGCTCGGCGACCCCGGGGGTGTAGGCCATGGCGAGATCGCTCTCGTTGGACACGCTCACCGTGCTCGCTATCTCGATCTTTCCGTGCCATTCACGATGAAGGCGCAGGGCTTGCTCTCGAATCTCCATGACTCTCGTCCTTATCGGCTCGCCAAAAACGGGAGGGGCTCCCCGCTCGGGCTCGCCTTATCCTACTCGCCGAGGTAGGCGGCCTTGACACGCTCGTTTGCGAGCAGGCTCGCCGCGCGGTCGTCGAGCACGACCACCCCCGTCTCCAAGACGTAGCCCTTCTGGGAGACGGCAAGGGCCATCCGCGCGTTCTGCTCGACGAGGAAAACGGTCACCCCCTCTTCGCGGTTGATCCGAACGATGATCTCGAAGATATCGCGGATGATGAGGGGGGCGAGCCCCAACCCCGGCTCGTCGAGGAGAAGCAGGCGAGGCGAGCTCATGAGGGCCCGCGCTATGGCGAGCATCTGCTGCTCGCCCCCGGAGAGCGACCCGGCCTTCTGTCGCCGCCGCTCCCTCAAGATCGGAAAGAGCGCGAACATCTCCTCGGCCTTCGCGCGGACCTTCTCCTCATCACGAACGAGAAAGGCCCCCATATCGAGGTTCTCTTGAACGGTCATTTCGGCGAAGACCCTGCGGCCCTCCGGGACCAGGGCGACTCCAAGGGCCACGATTCTGTCGGTCGACCAGGAGGCGCGCCGTCCGAGGAGTCCGCGCATCCCCTCCGATGCGCCTCGCTCGGCAACCGCTATGGTTCGCTCGGCGAAGGAGATGCTTCCGCTCGTGATCGGCACCAGCCCGGTAATCGCCTTGAGCAAGGTCGATTTCCCGGCGCCGTTCGCGCCGATTAGGCAGGCGATCTCGCCGGCTTCGACGCTCATCGTCACGTCGCGCAGGGCGCGGATGCTGCCGTAGCTTACGCTGATCCCCTTCGCCTCAAGCAGGAAGCTCATTCCTCCCTCCCGAGATAGGCCTCGATGACTGCGGGATCGTTCTTGATTTCCTCCGGCGTCCCTTCGGCGAGCTTTTTGCCGTAGTTGAGGACCGTGATCCGCTCGCAGACGTTCATCACCAGCTTCATGTCGTGCTCGATGAGGACGATCGTGATCCCGAGGTCGTTCACCCGTTTGATCGTCCCGAGAAGCTCCCGCGTCTCCGCGGGATTCATCCCGGCCGCCGGCTCATCGAGAAAGAGCAGGGTCGGGTCCGTCGCGAGGGCGCGCGCTATCTCCAGGGCCCGCTGTTTGCCGTAGGGAAGGTTGCGCGCGAGCTCCTTCGCGGACTGCTCCAGCGCAAAGAACTCGAGCCAGCGCCGAGCGCTCAGGTAGATCGATCGCTCGACCTTGTCTCGGCTCCAGAGGGAATGGAGGGCGTTCAGGGTTCGCATCCTCTCGAGGGTCGGATGGCCTGCCCGCACGTGCCTGCCGACCATGATGTTCTCGATGACGGTGAGCTCCTTGAAGAGTCGGATGTTCTGAAAGGTGCGAGCGATCCCAAGCTTCGTAATCCGGTGCGCTGCAAATCCCGTGATGTCGCGCCCCTTGAAAAGCACCCTCCCGCGAGTCGGCTCGTCCAGCCCGGTGATGACGTTGAAGAGGGTGGTCTTTCCGGCCCCGTTCGGACCGATGATCCCCGAGATCCTGCCGGCCTGCGCGACGAAGTCAACATCGTCGACGGCGTGTACCCCCCCGTACACCTTCGCGAGCCCCTCAACCTTCAGGAG
>DAHVAK010000204.1 GCA_027314665.1 Spirochaetales bacterium | reverse complement strand
AAACCCGGTGAACGGCTACGAGCTCGCGAAGGAGTCCGGCGTGCCTCGTCCGAACATCTATGGGATCCTGGACCGTCTCGAGGCGCGCGGCGCGGTGATGCGGGTGGAGGATGAGCGGGGGACCGGCTTCGTTCCCGTGGCGTTCGAGGAGCTGCTCCGGCGCCTTCGAAGTGAGTTTGAGCGCACGATGGCCGAAGCAAAGGCCGTCCTCGCTGAGCTGGGGGAGGGACCCCAGCCGGAGCCAGTCAAGAATACGCGAGGCTATGAGCCTGCGATCCTTCTCGCGAAGGACCTCGTGCGGAACGCCGAGCGGGAGCTGCTTCTCGCGGTATGGCCGCAGGAGGCCGCCCGGCTGGATCTTGAGGCAGCGCAGGCCGAGGCCCGGGGCGTGAAGATCACGACTCTCTGCCTCGCGGGCTGCCGCCAAAGCTGCGGGCACTGCCACGGCGTGGTTCACCGCTACAAAGTGCGCCCGAAGGGAGAGGCGCGCTGGCTCGTGGTGGTGCCCGACGGGGCGGAGATGCTCAGCGCCGAGGTGAGCGGCGACGACGCGACCGCCGCGCGGACCCGGCAGCGGCTCCTCGTCGCGCTTGCCTCCTGGTACATTCGCCACACGATCGCGGTCGCCGCGCTCGTGAAGGACCTGCACAGGCGCGAGCACGCGGTGCTCTCGAGCGAAACCCTGGCCATCCTCCGCTCGATCGGTTCCCCGGAGGGGGACCACGATTGGCTTGCGCAGGTGCGCGAGATGATTCACGCGTAGCCTGCATCTGCGCGCTCGTCGGGCGCGCCGCAGTCATCTGTTTGGAAGGTAATACATGAAAGTCACCGACTTGACGCATCAACCCGTCGCCCAACCCGCCTTCAGCTACAACGGCGCGGTATCGCACCTGATCACGGATCTGCTTGGAGCGCTCGGGGAGGATCCCTCGCGGGAGGGGCTTCTCCACACTCCCGAGCGCGTAAGCCGCATGTACGCAGAGCTTCTGTCCGGCTACCGAACCGATCTCACCACCCTCGTCAACGGAGCCATCTTCGAAGGCGAGTACGACGACCTGGTCGTGGTCAAGGATATCGAGTTCACGAGTCTCTGCGAGCACCATCTCCTGCCATTCTACGGCAGGGCTCACGTCGCCTATCTTCCCGACGGGAAGGTGATTGGCCTTTCGAAGATCCCGCGGATCGTCGAGCTGTTCGCACGCCGCCTGCAGATCCAGGAACGAATGACTCGCGAGATTTCCGCGACCATCGAGCAAGTTCTTGCTCCCAAGGGGGTCGCGGTGATTGTCGAAGGCACCCACCTGTGCGCGATGATCCGCGGCGTGAAAAAGTCGGGGATGCGCATGATGACCCGAAGCCTGCGCGGCGTCTTCAAGAGCGACGCACAGCTTCGGTCCGAGCTCGGCGACCTCCTCCGAGAAGGACGTCGCGAGCGATAGATCGAGGGCTTTCAAGGAGCAAGATCATGACAGAGCTATCGTTGGAGGCGCGCCCGACCGACAGGATGATTATTCCGAAACGGCGCGGATCGCGCGCGACCACTGTTTCATCGGACAGACCTTCGCCGCCGGCGGACTCTCCTATGAGGTGGGTACCGTGACGGTGCGGCCGAGCGCGGAGGCGAAAACGGCTGTCTCGGCCCCGAAGTCCGGCAGCGGCGCTCCAGCAGGAAGAGGGTAGGCAAATGCGCGTCGATTGTGCCAAGACGGTCCCGGCGGCGATTGGCGCGACGCGGGCGCTCGACCGCCGCGCGAGGCCGGCGTCGAGACCGCCCGGCGCAAGGAAGGCCTGCGGGGCGGGCATCCCTATGCGGCACCCTGCATGAGGACTACCATCACCAGCACCCCGACCATGAAGAGGAGGCTCAAGAAGGAGACGACGCGGCTCTTCCGCCGCGTGGCCCGGAGCTCCTCGATCTTGCCCTCGGCGGCCAGACGTGAGATCCGCCGGCTGAAGAAGAGGTCGTGCACGAGGGTTGCCCCGAGGAGGAGCGCGACGAGGATGATCTTCACGAGGAGGAGGATCCCCCTTTGGGAAGTGAAGAGGTCGGCCAAGCTCCCGAGGTACCAGGTGGCGTTGTAGACCCCCGAAGCGACGAGCAGGAGGAAGTCGAATGCGGCGATCCGCCCGAACTGGCGGGCGACGGCACCGACGAGCCGGGTCCGCTCCGCCTCGTTCGCGGCGATCCTGTAGGAGGCCGGAATGAGCACCAGCCAGACGAAGAGCGAGCCGCCCACGAGGAAGGCGGCGGTCACAAGGTGTATCCAGAGGACGATCTGTTGTATCAAGGCTGTCATTGCGGGCGCCCTCCCGAGTGCGCCCTGCCGCTCTTCGCAGGGGTTGAAGGCATGAGACAGGGCGGATTTCGCCGCCTGCCTGCAATCTCCCCATGCAGTATGCCGGGAGGGGCGCCTCGGTCAAGCCTCCGGCGGTTTGCCCGGTTGCAGCGGCGTCCTTCCCACGGAATGGCCGCTCTGCGCAGGCACTTGATCGGGCGCCTCAGCGAACCCGATAATCGGCCATGAGCGATCCGAAGCCGGGAAGGACCGAGGTGCTTGCCACCAATCTCTGGTTCGGGAGCGAGCATGCCACGCGGCTCAGCGCCGGCACGGCTGCCCTCGAGGAGATCTACGCCCGCTACTACGCGGTGAGTCGCCACTATGTCGACAACGGAGCCGGCTCCGCGATCCTCCACGGCATTCGAGACTTCGATCGCTACCGGGAGGAGCTCGGCGCCATTCGAAACCATCTCGCGGCGCGCCGACCCGATCGGGTGATTCTCCTGGGCGGAGGGTGCGCCGCGAGCGTGCCGGTGATCGCCTACCTTCGCTCGGTCCATCCTCGACTGCGCGTGCTGTGGCTCGACGCCCATGGGGATCTGAACGTGCCGCAGACATCGAGGTCGGGCTACCTCCACGGGATGGCCGTGGGGATGCTGGTGGATCCATCGACCTACGGGTTGTTCTTCTCGGACGGACTCTCCCTGTCGTGCGAGTCGCTCGCACTCGGCGGGCAGAAGGCGCTCGATCCGGGTGAGCTTATGCTCATCGCCGGGCGTCGAATAGCGACTTTGGGCCCCGACGAGCCGCCGGAGGCCTTCATGAAGCGTTTTCTCTTGGGTGCGCCGCCCCCTGCCGTCTACGTTCACGTTGACCTGGACGTGCTTCACCCCGAAGTCTCCCACAATCCGACATGCACAGTTGCGGCAGGGCTCGATCTCGATCGGCTCGCCGAGATCCTCACCGCCGTTGCGGACAGCTCCCGCGTGGTGGGTTACGCCGTCGCCGAGAACTTCGAGACCGATCCGCGCCGACTCGCTGGGCTGTCGACGATCTTCCATGTCCTGCTGCCGTAGGCGGTTGCGGCGGGCCTGCTCCGCGCTCAGCTCGCGGTCCCGCCGGGGAGCACGTGGATGAAGCGAGGGTCAAGCCAGACCGTGGCTGACTCCCCTGCTTTGAGCTCGAGTCGTTCGTGCACGTTGCGGGGAAGCAGAACCTCGAGGCCTACCGGTCCCTCAAAGCGCACGACAAGATAGAGCCCGAGCTTCGTGACGCGCGAGAGGTGTCCGGTGAGGCGATTGCGCCCCGGGAGGAGCTCCTCGGTATGGGAAGGGGCGCTGTCCCGTGCGTTCGCGTCGGCTCTTGCGGAGGCTCGAGCGGCCGGGATCCCGGCATCCCCCCCGCCTCGAGCCACGATCGACACCTCCTCGGCGCGAATCCCGAAGCTCACCGCGAGTCCGGCGCGAAACCATGGCTGCGACGGCACGGTGAGCCTGCCGGGCTCCCCCTCCACGACCGACCATGCCCCGTCGACTGCCGATATCGTGCCCCGAAAGAGGTTGCGAAAGCCGACGAGGCGGGCCACCGCGAGGGTTGCCGGACGGGCGAAGAGCTCTTCAGGGGTACCCTCCTGGAGAATCGCGCCGTCGGCAAGCACGGCAACGCGGTCGGCCATCTGGGCGAGATGGGGATCGTGGGTGACGGCCAGCGCGGGAAGGCCGATCCGGCGCACCAGCTCGATGACCTCGCCCATGACCTGGTCGCGCGTTGCGGGATCGAGGGCGCTCGTCGGCTCGTCGAGCAGGAGAAGCTCCGGGCGCCGGGCGAGGGCCCGGGCGAGGGCGACCCGCTGTTGCTCGCCGCCGGAAAGCTCGCGCGGGAGGCTTTCCTCGCGCGCGGCGAGCCCTACAAGGTCGAGCAGCCTGCGCGCCTCGGAGTAGCGGTCGGGCCCCGCGAGGGGATAGGCGACGTTCGCGAGGGCGCTGAGGTGGGGAAAGAG
>DAHVAK010000203.1 GCA_027314665.1 Spirochaetales bacterium | reverse complement strand
CGAGATCCTCGGCTTCGATCCCCTCTACGTCGCCAACGAGGGCAAGCTCCTCGCGATCGTCTCGCGCGAGTCGGGCGACGCCGCCCTCGCGGCCCTGCGGTCCCACCCGCTCGGGAAGGGGGCGGCCGTCATCGGAGAGGTGGTCGCCGATCATCCGGGGAAGGTCTACCTCCGCAGCCGCATCGGGGCCGAGCGCATCCTCGACATGCTCTCAGGCGAGCAGCTCCCGCGGATCTGCTAGGAGGGCCTTGCGCCTGCGACCCTTCCAGATGAGGCAAGCGACCCCAATGGAGGCTCGAAGTGCATATCCTCGATCTGTCGATCGAGCAGGAGGAGCATTGCCGCAAGAGGATTGCTTCGACCGGCTCACTCGCCGCAGCGAGATTAGCTCGGGTATCCGAGGAGAATCCCTTCCACGAGCTTCACGGCTGCCGCGAGATTGGCCGCCGCGCCGGGTGAAAGCCCCTCCCTCAAGCCCCAGCGGAAGCCGCGGATCGTGAGGAGATGGACCTCAGGCTTGGCGCCATAGAGCTCCCCCGCGAGGGCGAGGACCGAGGCGGGAGTCATCGCGTGGGTCGAGAAGGTGATGGAGCGGCTCGGGTGGACGGTGCGGAGATGGACCGGCTCGGCTTGCCTGCGTGCGGCGTCGACGAAGAGAATCAGCTCGTGGCGAGCAAGATCGTAGGCGTGGTCGGCGGAGAGCTCGTAGCTCCAGGCGAGGTCGACCTCGTGGGCGGGCCCCTGCGGTGCCGACTGCTCGCCGCGAGCCCCGGTCCCGCCTCTCGCTACCCGCGGAAGGACCCGAGGCAAGGCGGCGCGGGACGCAGCGCCGGCGGCGTCGCGCTGCGCCACGAGCGCGGGAGCCGCGAAGGAGGGCTCGGCGCCGAAGCCTTCCGCCTCGGAACGGAGGGCGCCGGCGCTCCGTGCGGCGAGAGCAGGCTCCCGCGAGATGGCGCGCCGCCGCTCGAGCTCCTCGACGAGGAGCGGCCCGAGGGCATCGTCCGCGCGCCCGGGATTACCGTAGCCGAGGACGAGAATCTTCAATCGGTCACCCGGCGGTCGATGAGCTCCCCCTCGGGTCCCACCATGGTGATCTCAAGCGGCATCCGGCCCGCCGCATGGGTCGCGCAGGAGAGGCAGGGGTCGTAGGCGCGGATCGCCACCTCGACGGCGTTCATCATCGGCTCGGTTATCTTCTTCCTGCCGGTCATCATCGCGCGCGCCACGAAATTGACCGCCCGGTTCATCGGCTCGTTGTTGTTCGTCGTCGAGACGATGAGGTTGCAGAGGGTGATCTGGTCGTTGTCGTCGACCTCGAACTCGTGAAAAAGCGTCCCGCGGGGCGCCTCGATCACCCCGACCCCTCGCTTCTCGCGCTTGCCGGCAACGCAGAGATTCGTGCCCTGCAGATCGGGATCACGCAGGAGGGTGCGAATCATCTCCGCGGCGTGCAGCGCCTCGATGAGGCGGGCCCAGTGGGTGTGCATGCAGCGGTCGTTGACCCGCCCGGTTGCGGCCTTGTACTCCTCAAACTCCTTCTGCGCGAGCGGGCTCGGGATGAACTCCACGGTGTTCAAGCGGGCGAGAGGGCCCACGCGGTACCAGCCGCGTTCGGGACCGAGGGCCTTGATGAAGGGGAACTTCATATAGCTCCAGGAGCGGACTTCCTCGCGGATGTACTCGAGGTAGTCCTGGTAGTCCACGTCGTCGATGATCCGCTTCCCCTCGGAATCGATCGCGCGCAGGACCCCGTGGTAGAGATCGAGCGCCCCGTCCTTTCGCACCAGCGAGAGATGGTTGGAGGGGAAGTGCGAGAAGCCGTCGATGAACTCCCGATGCGCGCGGTAGTAGTCCTTGAAGAAGGCGACCGCGGCAAGCGCCCATTCGACCATGATATCGGCGTTCATGGAATCGGGCCCGGCAAGCAGCGAGTCGCGCTCCTCTGCCGTCAAGTTCTTGTTGATACCTCCCGGAACCGCCCCGGTGCCGTGGATCTTCTTCCCGGCGGTGGCTGCGATGACCTCCTGGCCCCACTTGCGCATGAGCACGGCGTGGCGGGCGAGCTCGGGGTTTTCAAGCGCGACCCCGATGACGTTGCGCTTGGCCGGGTCTGCGTCGTAGCCGAAGAGCAGGTCGGGCGAGGCAAGGTGAAAGAAATGGAGGGTGTGGGACTGAAAGATCTGGCCGTAGTGCATGAGGCGACGCATCTTTTCGCCGACCGGGGTGAGCCCGTCGCCGGTTCCCGCTCCGACGACGACATCCATCGCCTTGGCGGCGGCAAGGTGGTGGCTGACCGGACAGATCCCGCACAGCCGCTGCACGAGGACCGGCGCCTCCCAATAGGGTCTTCCCTGGACGAAGCGCTCGAAGCCCCGAAACTCCACGATGTGGAGGCGGCTCTGCTCCACCTCCCCCTTGTCGTTTATCTGAATGGTCACCTTGCCGTGGCCTTCGATGCGGGTCACCGGCTCGATCGTAACTTTCGTCGTCATGGTGCCTCCACGCCGGCAAACCATCGCCGCGGGCTCAAATAACGGCCCGCGAGGCGCCGGCTCCTGTCAGTCACACGCGATTTTCAGTCGTACTTCACGGTCTCATAGGGCAGATCGAGCGGCTTTCCGGTCACGAGCGCAACGAGGGCGTTCCAGATGAGATCCGCCCGCGGGGGACAGCCGGGCAAGAAGTAGTCGATCTTTACGACCTCGTGACACGGATAGACCCGATCGAGAATCTTCGGAATGTCGGGATCATTGGGGATGATCTGCCGGTGGTTGACGTCGCGGACGGTCGGTCCGCGGAGGTAGGCCTCCTCAAGACACTCCTTCAAGGGGATCCCGTTTCGCATCGCGGGAAGACCGCCCATGATGGCGCACTCGCCGACCGAGACGAGCACCTTGCAGTGCTTGCGGAAGTCGATAAGGGTGTGCACGTTTTCGTCGTTGCAGCATCCGCCCTCGATGAGCCCGATATCGCACTCCCTCGTGAAGGCCTTCAGGTCGTCGATGGGGGAGCGGTCGAAATCCACCAGCTCGATGAGATCAAAGAGCCGCTCGTCGATGTCCAAGAACGACATGTGGCAGCCGAAGCAACCCGCAAGCGACGCGGTCGCTATGACCTTCTTCTGCATGATTCCTACGCCTCCAACTCGCTGCCGATCGGCTCCCGGTCGTAGCGCCGGCGTCCGATCGGAGTGTCGAAGCCCTTGCGCTTGTGGATCATCGCTCCGACCGGACAGAGGTCCATCGCCTCCTGAGCCAGATCATCGCTGATGTCCTTGGAGGTCTCGGGATCGATGTTGATCGCGATCCGCTCGCCGCGCTTCGCGAAGGCGAAGATCACCTTGCCCTCCGCGTTCCTGATCCCGCGGATGCAGCGCTTGCACAGAATGCAGCGGTTGTGATCCTTCAGGAGCTTCGGATGCCAGGCCTCCACCTCACGCTTCGGAAACATGTAGGGGAAGGAGGGGACCGTGACGCGGTAGCGATAGGCGAGCGCCTGAAGCTCGCAGTTGCCCGATTTCTCGCAGGTAGGGCAGAAGTGGTTGCCCTCGGCGAGGAGGATCTCGATCATCTTCCTGCGAAAGTCTTCGAGCTCCTCGGTCGCGCAGCGCACCTCCAAGCCCTCGGCGACGCGCGTGGTGCAGGCCGTGAAGGTTCCTGCCCCGATCGTCACCGTGCAGATGCGGCAGGAGCCGCGCGGACGAATCCCTGGGTAGTTGCAGAGGGTGGGGATATAGACCCCGTTCTCTCGCGCCGCCTCGACCAGGTAGTTCTCTTCGTCTGAGATGCACTCTTTGCCGTCTATAGTGAACTTGACGAATGCCATTTCTCTTCCCCCTTAGCTCCCCGCCGCGCGATCGTAGGCGACGACCGCCGCCGCTAGATCAAATCCCGGGTTGACGGGATCAGTATCGCCTCGCAGCCGCTTCTCGTAGAGCGGACGAAAGTTCTTGATGGTGGTGATGATCGGGTTGAGCGCCGTCTGGCCGAGCCCGCAGCGGTTCTTCTTCATGATGGGAGCCCAGGAGAGCAGGTTGTCGAGGTCGGCGCGCCTGCCCTTTCCGGCGATGATCTTGTCGAGGAGCACCCCGCACATTCCCGTCAGGGCACGGCAGGGCACACAGGAGCCGCAGGATTCCTCTCGGAAGAACTCGGTGAAGTTGTGCACGACGTCCACGAGAAGATCGCGACTCTTGCCGATGATGATGAGCGAGCCTCCGGTGGCGAGGTCCTCGTAGGCGAGGGTGCGCCCGAACTCGTCGGGTCCGATGCAGGATCCGGAGGGGCCCCCGACCTGGACCGCCTGAACATCCTTCGCTCCGGCCATCGCGAGGACATCGTTCACGGTGAAGCCCCAGGGTATCTCATAGATTCCGGGCGCCTCGCAGTCGCCCGAGACCGAGAGGACCTTCGTGCCGCGGGACTGGGGCGTTCCGATGGCGTTGTACCAATCGGGACCTTTGAGGACGATCTTCGCGACCGAGCAGAAGGTTTCCACGTTGTTCACGACGGTGGGCTTCCCGAGGTAGCCGTTTTCGACCGGATAGGGGGGACGGTCGCGCGGCTCGCCGCGCTTGCCCTCCGCCGATTCGATGAGGGCGGATTCCTCCCCGCACACGTAGGCCCCCGCGCCGAACTGGATGCGGATATCGAAATTGAAGCCCCGCGCCCCTCCGATTGCCATGCCGAGCAGGCCGGCGGAGCGCATCTCCTCGAGCGTGCTCTCGAGGTAGTCCCGAAGGTAGCGGTACTCGTTGCGAAGGTAGAGGATGCCCCAGCGCGCCCCGACCGCATAGGCCGCGACGACCATTCCCTCGAAGGCAAGCTCAGGGACCTCCGTGAGGATGACCCGGTCCTTGAAGGTCCCCGGCTCCCCTTCGTCGGCGTTGCAGAAGATGTACTTTGGCTCCCCGGGCGCCTTGCGGGCGACGTCCCATTTCATCCCAGTCGGAAAGCCCGCGCCTCCGCGCCCGCGCAGGGAGGAGCGCTTCACGAGCTCGATGATGTTGCTCGAGCTCAAGCGCTCCGCGACGATGCGCTTGATGGCCTCGCCGGGAAGGTGCTCGGAGAAGACTACCTCGCCGCGCCGGCGGATGTGATTCTTCACCGCCGAATGGATGAGCGGGCTGCCGTTCTGCCCGTCGCCGTAGCTCTTGCGCAGCTCCTCGACGGAGGCTCCGGCCCGCATCCCGGCGATCAGCTCCCGCGCCCGCGCAGGGGTGAGGCGCGGGAAGACCGCGTCCCCGATGAGGGCTGCGGGCTCCTGGTCGCTCATCCCGATGCAGGCGGTGTCGAACAGCCCGATGAGCCCGTCGGAGGAGACCTCGCCGAAGCGGCAGCCGGCCGCCTCCTCGAGAGCCGCGGCCACCTCCCTGCGTCCGTAGAAGCCGGCAACCACGCTCGTGTTCAAATAGACGGTGTACTTGCCGCGAGGCTCTCGGGCGAAGAAGTGATAGAAGGAAAGGGTCTGTTCGACCTCGACGCGGGGGATGTCGAGGGACTTGGAAACCTGCTCGACGGTCCAGTCGGAGAGATATCCGAGCTCCGACTGGATGTCGATGAGGATGTCCATGAGGCGGGTCGAATCCCCCCCATACTTTCTAATGACGGAGTAGACCGTGTTGCCCATGTGCCACCTCCGGCCGTTCTATCGTGCGGTATGGGGATTTATTAGGAAATATGTAACTTATTCTCGCCCATACTCGGGGGAAGCGAGACGATTGAACACCAAAGAGTATTTTTATTCTCGCTTCTGTAACAATAGTCGCACGATTTCCCGCATCCGTCAAGTTTTGAGAGAAATTGGAGAGCTAAACGATTTCGCCGGCGGAAATGAGCCTTTCTGCCTTCGTGCTCTGGTTGGGAAACAGATCGCCCGGCACCCTATCCTTGCCGAGCCGCTGTTTGACCATGTAGCGCGCGCAGTGCTCGAAGTCATCCCTGCAGTAGTGCTTCTTCATCATATCCGCGATGAAAGGCATGTTCTGCATCCGATCGTTGAAAAAGGGACAGGTCGCGATTCCCGCGCAATCAGTCATCTGAGCACCTCCCACGAGACATATCTCTCTGACGCTCGACCGAAGCGAACGCCGTGGCAGACCACGTATCATGAGGACGCACGCAGACTTTTTCTCTTGATGACTTTGTCGACTCTGTATAAGGAATTATCGGTAGGTTTCGCCGATAGTGTATCATGCCGAGCAAACTAAGTAAAGTCGGTCACGTTGGATGGGCAACATGAGCAGCGAGATGGCACAGGGAGGGATGCCTCCCCGAAATCGCACCCCGCGCGGGGGCTCCGCGCTCGAGGTCTTCCGGGTCTTCGCGCGACTCGGTCTCCTTTCCTTCGGCGGTCCAATCGCGCACCTCGGCTACTTCCGCGAGGAGGTCGTCGTCCGCCGAAAGTGGCTCGACGAGGGAGCCTATGGCGATCTCATCGCCCTATGCCAATCCCTGCCCGGGCCGTCGAGCAGTCAGATGGGGATCGCGCTCGGGCTCACCCGGGCCGGGATTCCGGGCGCCCTCGCGGCATGGTCCGGCTTCACCCTGCCCTCGGCGGCGCTCCTGACCCTCTTTGCCTACCTCATGGGCGCCTTCGACGCTGCGGCAGCCTTTGTCTGGCTGCACGGGCTCCTTGTCGTGGCGGTAGCGGTCGTCGCCCAGGCGGTTCTCGGGATGGCGCGCTCCTCCTGCGCGGACAAGCCCCGCGCCACCCTGGCAGTCCTCTCTTCGATTGCGCTCCTCCTCTGGCCGCAGTCGGTCGTTCAGATCGCCGTGATCGTTTTCTCCGGCCTCATCGGTTGGGGATTCCTGCGGGGAGAGGTAGGGCAGCCGGCTCCCCAACGCCCGGTCGCGGTCGGGCGGAGGATCGCGATAGGCTGCCTGATCGCCTTTCCACTTCTCCTCTTCGGGCTGCCGATTCTGAACGGGGTCGTGGGAGAGCAGGCCCTCTCCCTCTTCGATTCCTTCTACCGGGTGGGCTCCCTGGTCTTCGGCGGAGGGCACGTGGTCTTGCCGCTCCTGCAGGGCACGGTGGTCAGTGCGGGTTGGGTGAAAAACGAGCAGTTCATCGCGGGCTACGCCGCGGCCCAAGCCGTTCCGGGACCGCTCTTCACCTTCTCGGCCTACCTCGGGGCGATGAGCGCCCCTGCGCCGCACGGCTGGCTTGGGGCGCTCATCGCGCTCGCGGCGATCTTTCTCCCTTCGTTTCTTCTCGTCATCGGGATCCTGCCCTTCTGGAGCCGGCTTCGCCTCTTCGAGCCCTTTCATGCCGCCCTCCGCGGGATCAACGCCGCGGTCGTCGGGCTCCTGGCGGCCGCCCTCTATCACCCGATCTGGACGAGCGCCATTCACGGGCCCTTCGACCTCGCCCTCGCGCTCCTCGATTTCGGGCTCCTCGTCGTCTGGAAGCTCCCGCCCTGGTCGGTCGTGGTCATCTCCGCGGCAGGCGGGGCCCTGCTGCACCTGCTGTAGCAGGGTGCTGGCAAAGTGATTGACCCGCCGCCAAAACGCGTTTTCGGTTGAGCCTCTTGCCCCAATTTGGCTCGAGAAAACGCCGTTTTGGCAGGTGCCTCTGAGTTCGTCAGCACCTTGAAAGCGCCCGCCTGCCGCACGGGCAGGGCTGGCTGCCACGGAGGCCGACGGCGGGCGAACCTGCGCCGTCGATGCCGCCGGCGGGCGACGGGCGAACCCTGCGCGATGGATGCCGGAAGTGGCCTCGGGTTGGGAAGGCGCTCCCGGCCGAATTGGGTGAAGGCTTGAGTGTCCGTCTTTATCCCCTTTTGCCGATCGAAGGCCGCACTTTTACACCCCTTTTATGCGAGATCCGCTATGTTGGGGGGGTGGCACGGTGCGGCGAGGTCCGGCGAAAGCTGCGAGCGCCCAAGTGGAAGGGGGTCTCGCCCGCTGCGGCACAAGTGAGGCGCTGTCTATGCAGATCGTCCTGATTCTTTCGGGCCTCCTCGCCCTCGGGCTCCTGATCTATCTCGTGGTGGCTCTCTTCAAGGCGGGGGATGTATGACCGTGGATGCCGTCGTCCAGGGCGGGACCTACTTCGTCGTGTTGGTCCTTCTTGCCTATCCCCTCGGGCTCTACATGGCTCGGGTCTATGAAGGGCAGAGGGTCTTTCTCAGCCCGGTGGTGGGGCCCCTCGAGCGGCTGATCTACCGAGTCCTGCGGGTCGACCCCGCGGCCGAGATGAGCGCCAAGCGCTACGCCCTCGCGGTGCTCTGGTTCAGCCTTTTCGGCCTCGTCCTCCTCTTCGCGATCCAGCTTCTCCAGGGGGTGCTTTTTCTCAATCCCGAGCATTTCCCCGGAGTGGGCCCCTTCCTCGCCTTCAACACCGCCGTGAGCTTCATCACCAACACGAACTGGCAGGCCTACGGCGGCGAGAACACCATGAGCTACCTCACCCAGATGGGCGGCCTCGCGGTTCAGAACTTTCTCTCCGCTGCAGCAGGGATGGCCGTCTGTCTCGTGCTCATCCGGGGTTTCACGAGGCGACAGAGCGACACGATCGGCAACCTCTGGGTCGACATGACCCGCGGGGTGCTCTACATCCTTCTGCCCCTTTCCCTCATCCTCTCCGTGGCCCTCGTCTCGCAGGGGGTCATCCAGAACTTCCACCACTACCAGCAGGCGGCGCTGATCGCTCCCTTCAGGGGGGCCGGCGGGAAGGAGGTGACGACCCAGGTGCTGCCCCAGGGGCCTGCCGCCTCGCAGATCGCGATCAAGCAGCTCGGGACCAACGGGGGCGGCTTCTTCGACCAGAACTCGGCCCACCCCTACGAGAACCCGACTCCCCTGTCGAACTTCCTCGAAATGCTCGCGCTCCTGCTCATTCCGGCGGGATTCGTCTTCATGTTCGGGAGGATGGTGCGCGACATGCGCCAGGGAAGGACGCTCTTCATCGCCATGAGCGTGATCTTCCTCGTCGCCCTGTTCCTCGTGACCAGCTTCGAGCAGCGGGGGACCCCGCAACTCGCTGCGGCGGGGGTGGAGCTCAAACCCACCGCCCTCCAGCCAGGGGGCAATATGGAGGGCAAGGAGGTCCGCTTCGGCATTGTGGACTCGGGAATCTGGGCGGCGGCCACCACTGCGGCATCCAACGGCTCGGTGAACTCGATGCTCGACTCCTTCACACCGCTCGGGGGGATGATCCCGATGGTCATGATGCAATTCGGAGAGGTAATCTACGGCGGAGTCGGCTCGGGGCTCTACGGCATGCTCCTCCTCGCGATCCTCACGGTCTTCCTCGGGGGGCTCATGGTCGGCCGTACGCCCGAATACCTCGGCAAGAAGATCGGCTCCTACGAGATGAAGATGACCGTCGTCGGGGTCCTCATCGTCCCGGTCTTCCTCTTGATCGGGACTGCGGTCGCGGTCATGGTTCCGGGGATCACGAAGCTCCTGGGCAACCCCGGACCGCACGGCTTCAGCGAGCTCCTCTACGCCTACACTTCAGCGGTCAACAACAACGGGAGCGCCTTTGCGGGTCTTGACGCGAACACCCCCTTCCTGAACATCTCACTGGGCCTGTCGATGCTCATCGGACGCTTCGGGGTGATCTTCCCCGTGATCGCCATCGGAGGCTCGCTCGCGCGCAAGAAGGCGATGGCCGCGAGCGCGGGGACGCTGCCGACGCACGGGGCGCTCTTCATCGTGCTCCTCATCTTCGTCATCCTCATCGTCGCGGGCTTGAACCATTTCCCCGCCCTGGCCCTGGGACCCATCGCCGAGCAGCTCAAGGCTTTTGGACATTAGTGGAGTACCTCTTCCATGGAATCGTTGACAGCTGAAACCAAGATATCGAACGGCAAGATCTTCCGTTCCGCGCTTATCGAGAGCGCGAGGAAGCTCTCCCCGCGCGAGCAGATCCGCAACCCGGTCATGTTCGTCGTCTATGTCGGGAGCATCGTCACGACGCTTCTCTTCATCCTTTCCCTCTTCGGCATCCGCGACGCGAGCCCCCTTTTCATCCTCCAGATCTCGATCTGGCTCTGGTTCACGGTGCTCTTCGCGAACTTCGCCGAGGCAATCGCCGAAAGCCGCGGCAAGGCGCACGCCGAGAGCCTGCGCCGCTCCCGCAAGGAGACGACTGCCCGGCGTCTGGCTCGGCCGGAGCTCGACGCCCCGAGCGAGATGGTCGCATCGCCGCTGCTCGTGAAGGGCGACATCGTCCTGGTTCGCGCAGGAGAGCTCATCCCCGCCGACGGCGAGGTAGTCCAGGGTGCCGCCTCGGTCGACGAGAGCGCGGTCACGGGCGAGAGCGCCCCCGTCATTCGGGAGAGCGGGGGCGACCGGAGCGCGGTCACCGGCGGAACCCGAGTCCTCTCGGACTGGCTCCTCATTCGGGTGACCTCCGAGCCCGGATCGAGCTTCCTCGACCGGATGATCGCGATGGTCGAGGGGGCGAAGCGAAAGAAGACTCCCAACGAGATCGCCCTCACGATCCTCCTCATTGCCTTCACCCTCATCTTCCTCGTCGTGTGCATGACGCTCGAGCCCTTCAGCTCCTTCGCCGTCGCGAGCGCCGGACACGGTCGCCCCGTGTCGATCACGGCGCTGATCGCGCTCCTCGTCTGTCTCATCCCGACGACGATCGGAGCGCTCCTCTCGGCGATCGGAATCGCGGGCTTGAACCGCATGAGCCAGCGAAACGTCATCGCGATGTCGGGACGTGCGGTCGAGGCGGCCGGAGACGTCGACGTTCTCCTCCTCGACAAGACGGGGACGATCACGCTGGGGAATCGGCAGGCCGACCGCTTCCTGCCCGCGCAAGGGGTGGGGACGGAGGAGTTCGCCGAGGCCGCGCAGCTCTCCTCGCTTGCCGACGAAACCCCCGAGGGACGGAGCATCGTCGTCTACGCGAAGAACCGCTTCGGGCTTCGCGGGCGCAACATCGCCGAGCTCGGTGCGCGCTTCATCCCCTTCACCGCGCAGACCCGCATGAGCGGCATCGATCTCGACGGTAGGCAGATTCGCAAGGGCTCGGTCGACGCGATTCAGAGGTTCGTCGGGACGAACGGAGGGCTCATGCCGCGGGAGGTCAGCGAAAGCGTCAACGAGGTGGCGACAAAGGGCGAGACTCCGCTCGTGGTCGCCGACGGGGCCCGCACGCTCGGCGTGATCGCCCTAAAGGATATCGTGAAGACCGGGATTCGCGAGCGCTTCGCCTCTCTGCGGAAGATGGGAATCCGCACGGTGATGATCACGGGCGACAACCCGATGACCGCCGCCGCCATCGCGGCCGAGGCCGGGACCGACGACTTCCTCTCCGAGGCGACCCCCGAGCAGAAGCTTGCCCTCATTCGCGACTACCAGGCACAGGGGCACATGGTCGCGATGACCGGCGACGGGACCAATGACGCCCCGGCCCTCGCTCAAGCCGACGTCGCGGTCGCCATGAACACGGGCACCCAGGAGGCGAAGGAGGCGGGCAACATGGTGGATCTCGACTCCAACCCGACGAAGCTCCTCGACATCGTACAGACCGGAAAGCAGCTCCTCATCACGCGGGGAGCCCTCACCACCTTCAGCATCGCAAACGACGTCGCCAAGTACTTCGCGATTGTCCCGTCGATCTTCGTGGCGATCTACCCGAGGCTTTCGGCGCTGAATATCATGCGGCTCCACAGCCCCGAAAGCGCGATCCTCTCGGCGGTGATCTTCAACGCCCTGATCATCATCGCCCTCATTCCGCTCGCCCTGCGCGGGGTGCGCCAGAAGGCTGCCTCCGCGAAGGCGATGCTGCGGCGCAACCTCTGGATCTACGGACTGGGCGGCCTCATCGCCCCGTTCCCGGGAATCAAGCTCATCGACATGCTCGTTCACGCGATCGGGCTGGCGTAGGAGGACGACAACTATGGTTGAATCAGAGATGATGGAAGGCTCCGAGGCGGGGCGTGAGGCGGCGACCACCGCGCCTTCGGAGCGGGAGCCCTTGACCGTCAGTCCCGAAAGGGGGCGCCCCATCGCGCAGAGCATCCTCTTCCTGATCGTCATGACCCTGCTCGTCGGCGGGCTCTATCCGCTCGTGATCACCGGGATCGCCCAGATCGCCTTTCCCTGGCAGGCGAACGGGAGCCTCCTCGCGGAGAAGGGCAGGACGATCGGATCGGCGCTCATCGGCCAGTACTTCGACGAGCCGGGCTCCTTTTGGGGGCGCCCCTCGGCGACCTCGCCGAATCCCTACGACGGATCGCTTTCGCTTGCTTCGAATCTCACTCCTGCCGGAAGCGTGCTCGAGAAGCAGATCGAAGCGCGCGTTGAGGCCCTTCGGGCGGCCGACCCGGGCGAAAGGGGTCCCTTGCCGGCCGACCTGGTGACCGCTTCGGGCAGCGGTCTGGATCCCGACATAAGCCCTGCGGCGGCCTACTACCAGGTAGACCGTGTCGCGGGGGCGCGAGGGCTCCCGCCAGCGGCGGTGCGGAAGCTCGTTGCCCGCCACATCGAGGGCCGGACCCTGGGCATCCTCGGAGAGCCCCGGGTGAACGTGCTTGAGTTGAATCTTGCCCTGGATCGACTACAATGAGTCCGGAGATGAGATTCGATGGATAGCGGCGACGAGCAACGTCCTGATCCCGACCGCCTTCTCTCGCAAGTTCAGGCGGAGCAGGGCAAGGAGAGGGGCGGCGTACTGAAGATCTTCTTCGGGTACGCAGCCGGCGTCGGCAAGACCTACGCGATGCTCAGGTCTGCCCACGCCCAGAAGGCTGCCGGGGTCGACGTCGTGGTGGGGTACGTGGAGCCCCACGGGCGGGTCGAGACCGAGGCCCTGCTTTCCGGGCTCGAGCAGCTTCCCCCGGTCGCGATCGCGTATCGTGGCGTAGGCCTGCGGGAGCTCGACCTTGTGGCCGCCCTCGCGCGGCGGCCGAAGCTCATCATCGTCGATGAGTTCGCCCACACCAACGCCCCCGGGATGCGCCACCGAAAGCGCTGGCAGGATGTCCTCGATCTACTGGACGCGGGGATCGACGTCTACACGACCCTCAACGTCCAGCACATCGACAGCCTGAACGACGTCGTGTCGAAGGCAACCGGGGTCGTGGTGCGGGAGACCGTCCCGGATGAGGTCTTTGACCGGGCGGGACAGATCGAGATCATCGACCTGCCGCCCGAGGAGCTTCTGCGCAGGCTCGCCGAGGGCAAGGTCTACCTCCCGAGCCAGGCGCGGAGCGCGATGGCGAAGTTCTTCCAGAAGGCGAATTTGGTGGCCCTGCGGGAGATCTCCTTGAGGCGCGCGGCCGATCGCATCAACCTCGAGGTGGAGAGCGCCCGCCTCGCCCACGCCGAGCTGAAGGTGATACCGACCGCCGAGCATCTTCTCGTCTGCGTGGGGCCCTCCTCCACCTCGGCCGACGTCATTCGCCAGGCACGCCGGATGGCCCTGGTGTTCCACGCAAAGTGGATCGCCCTCCACGTCGAGACCTCTCGGACCGTCGATTGGGACGCCGAGACGCGCAAGCGGCTCTATGAAAACCTTCGCCTCGCCGAGGAGCTCGGGGCCGAGGTGGCGACCATCCGCGGGGAGAACGTTCCCGCCGAGATCCTCGCCTACGCCCGCCTGCGAAACGCGACGAAGATCGTCATCGGCAAGCACCCCGATCGCCGCTCGCTGATTCGGCTGGTACGGAAGAACATCGTGAGCGAGCTCCTCGACATGAGCGGAGAGATCGCGATCTATGTCATTCCCGGCTCGCGGGGAGAGACGCCCGTCGGGGCGGCCGCCGGCGCTCGCGAACGCGTAAGTGGCGGAAGAGCCCTTGCCGCCCTCGGACTGTTTGCGGCGACCAATCTCGTCTCGCTCGCGCTCGACGCCGCGGGGCTTTCGGATGCGAACATCGTGATGGTCTTCGTCCTCGGGGTCTTCCTCATCACGGTTCTTTGCGGTCGGATCCTCGGGATCATCGCCGCGGTCGCCGGTGTCTTCTGCTTCGATTTCTTTTTCGTTCCTCCCCGCTTGAGCGTCGCGGTGAGCGACACCCAATACTTTCTCACCTTCTTCGTGATGCTCGTCGTGACCCTCTTCACGAGCACCTTCACCTCGCGCATTCGCCGCCAGGGGCGGCTTTCCGTCGAGCGTGAGCGGCGCATCGAGCCGCTCTACCGCCTCACGCGAAATCTCTCGAGAACCTCCGGCACTAACCAGATTGCCGCGATCGCCGAGTCCGAGCTCGCCGGGCTGCTTCGGGGCGAGGTCGTGATCTACCTGAAAGACAAGGCTGGCGACTTCGTTTCCCCGGCGCAGGACACGAGCAGCCTCCTTCGCGACGAGGCGGAGCGGGCGGTCGCCCGGTGGGCCCTGGAGCACAATCAGATGGCAGGGCTCGGCACCGACACCCTCCCGGGGGCGCAGGCGCTCTACCTGCCCCTCGCGGGCTCCCAGGGCAGCTTCGGGGTGCTCGGGATCCGCCCCGCCGAGCGCAGCGAGCTTCGCTCCGAGCAGCGCTACCTCCTCGAGACCTTCGCGGCCCAGATTGCCCTTGCCCTGGAGCGCGACCAGCTCGCCGAGGAGGCGCAGCGGATCCTCGTCCAGGCGGAGAGCGAGCGGCTGCGCAACTCGCTGTTGCGCTCGATCTCCCATGACATTCGATCTCCCCTCGCCGGAATCGCCGGCGCGAGCAGCACCCTCCTCGACAAGGAGGGCGAGCTCGGCCCCGAGGTGCGCACGCGCCTCCTCAAGAACATCTACGACGATGCGAACTGGCTTACCCAGCTCGTGGAGAATCTCCTCTCGATGACCCGCCTCGAAAGCGAGGGGGTGGCGATCGGGAAGCAGTGGGAGGCGGTCGACGACATCCTCGCTTCGGTGCTCCTGCATCTCAAGGCGCGCCTCGCCGAGCGAAAGGTGTCGGTTGCGATCCCGCCGCAGCTTACCATGGTGCCGATGGATGGAAGCCTGATCGAACAGGTCATTGCGAACATCCTGGACAACGCGATAAAGTACACCCCCGAGGGCAGCCCGATCGAGATCCGCGTCCAGGTCGAGCGCGAGCAGGCAACCTTCCTCTTCGCGGACCGGGGTCCGGGAATCGCCCCGCAGGATTTGGGGAACCTCTTCGTCAAGTTCTACCGCGGCAAGCCCCAGCGGGAGGCCTTCCGGCGGGGGGCCGGGCTCGGGCTTTCGATCTGCAAGGCGATCGTCGAGGCGCATGGAGGCGAGATTCACGCCGAGAACCGCCCGGGCGGGGGCGCCATCTTCGCCTTCTCCCTGCCGCTCACCGGCGAGAATCCCCTCGCAACCCTGGGCGCCACCGATCCGAACGAGGAGGAGGGCTCCGCGCGGTGACCGAGCAGCCCAGGCCGCTGGTCTTGGTGATCGAGGATGACCGCCACATCCAGAGCTTCCTGCGAATCTCCCTAGGGAGCCAGGACTACAAGCTGGTCGAGACCGGGCTCGGCAAGGAGGGGGTTGCCCTCGCAGCCTCTCACGTGCCCGACGTGGTGATCCTCGACCTTGGGCTTCCCGACATCGACGGGCTTGAGGTCATCAGGAGGATCCGCGAGTGGAGTCGGGTTCCGATCATCGTGCTGTCGGCCCGCGGGCCGGAGCGGGACAAGGTAGCGGCCCTCGATGTCGGCGCCGACGACTACCTCACCAAGCCCTTCGGGGTGGGGGAGCTCCTCGCCCGCATCCGCGTCTCCCTGCGCCGCGCCGCTCGCCCGCGGGCCGGGGAGGAGGGAGAAACCCACTTCCGGGTGGGGGATCTGGAGATCGACCTCGAGCGCCGGCGCGTCCAGCTCGGAGCGGAGGAGCTTCACCTGACGCCGATCGAGTACCGCCTCCTCGCGGTCCTCGTGCGGCATGCCGGAAAGGTGCTCACGCACAACTTCCTGCTCCAGGAGGTGTGGGGGCCGATGAGCGCCGACCAGACCCAGTACCTGCGGGTCTACATGGCCGCCCTGCGGCGCAAGATCGAGCGCGAGCCGACCCAGCCCCGCTACCTCCTCACGGAGGTGGGCGTGGGCTACCGCCTGGTCGAGGAGTAGAGCCGCTCGTAGAAGGCGGCGAGCGCTCCGTAGCAGAGGGGAAGCCTCGTCGAGGCGAAGGCGGTGAGGTCGGAGAGGGCTGCGACCGCCGCCACCATGTTCTCGGCGATGAGGGGATAGCTTGGAGGGTTGCTCTCTACCTTCGGGCCGCCCGCCAAGAGTGAGCCGATCGCGGCCTGCATGAAGTAGCCGGGGATCTCACCCGGCGCCTTCGCCGCGAGGAGACGATAGCCCTCAAGGCGGCTTACGACGATCTCCTCGAGGTTCGTGATGCGCCCCGGCAGATCGAAGACCGAGAAGAAGCGCGGAAAGACGACCGCCCGAAAAACCGAGTCGCGCAGTCCCTCAAGACCCCGCTCGGTATGCCAGGAATCGAGGGTGTAGAACAGGTAGCAGGCGAGCTCGAAGAGATAGGCCGTGCGAAGTCCTTCCGCGGCCTTGCCCTCGCGCTTCAGGAGGAGGGAGACGCCCTCCTCGGCGGGATCGCGAAAAACGAGGACCGACAGCAGAACGTCGACGAGGCTGTCGACCTGGGAAGCCAAATCGAAGTCATTCGCCTCGAGCTCGATGCTCTCTCGTATTCTCGGGAGCAGTGCTGCTCCGCTAGCCATACCATTCATAGGAACCTCCGTGTACCACCCCTATAATGCAATTAGCGTGCCAGAGCCGAGGGGAATCGCCGCAGGCGCCCGCCTGATGTGGCTTCCGGCAGGGGCGCGCTCTCCCGGAGCGTGCGGGCGGGCCACCGGAAGAGATGCGGAGTGCTATTGTTTTGTGGGATGAGGAGTTGCGCGCGGCTGCCGCGCGCCAAGGGGCGTGGTCCCTCCCGCGAGCTCTCCCGATGGCAAGAAGGGCGCCCCTCCCTCGCCGGGCGCCGGCCGCGCGACGGGGATGCCCTCGCCGCGCGGCGCGGCAAGGAACCTACTAAGAGGTCGTTTTTGCCGTATCCGGCAACGGTTTGGTAGGAATCTTGGGCTTTCGACCTACCGAGCCGCCGGGTGCGAGGCGAAGAGCCCGCGCACGGCGAGCCACACCGAGTCGACGGCCCGGCGCAGGAGACCGCCCTGCTCGACCGAGTGGGTTGCCTCGAGCGGGAAGCTTCCGACCGCCTGGCCGTCGGCCATCACCTCGATGTGTCCCAGGATCTGGCCTTCGCGGATCGGGGCGACGGCCTCCCGCTCCTGGCGGACCACGCAGGTGACGAGCGAGGCCTCGGCGCGCGGAACCACTGCGGCAGGCTCGCGCGGCGGAGCGAGATTGACCCATCCGGCGCGTCCCTTCCAGACTCGCACGAGATGGGGTGACGCGTAGGCGGGGCGCACGAGGGAGAAGTTCTCGTAGCCCCAATTGAGGAGGGCCTCGCTTTCGCGCTCGCGCTCGCGCTCGGCCGCCGGGTCTCCGATCTTCCCTGGGATTCCGAGGATGACCGCAATCAGACGCATTCCGTCGCGCTCGGCGGTCACCGCGCTGTTGTAGCCGGACTGATCGATATAGCCGGTCTTCAGGCCGTCGACGCCGTCGTTCTTCCAGAGCAGGAGGTTGCGGTTGTATTGGACGATCGGCTGCTCGTGGTTGCCGCCGGTCAGATTCTCCGGGAGCGGGTAGACGATCTTTTTCACTGACAGCAGGCTGGGAAGGGCATCGGGATGGGTGCGGATGAAATGGCGGCAGAACTCGGCGTATTCCCGCGCGGTGATGCGATTGGCCGAGTGGATCCCCGCCGGATCGACGAAATGCATCGCTCGAAAGCCGAGGCGCTGGGTCTCCTGATTCATGAGCTCGACGAAATCCGGAACCGAGCCTGCGACGAGGTCGGCAAGCTCGACCGCCGCGTCGTTGCCCGAGGCGATCGTGAGCCCCTCGAGCAGCTGCTGAACGGTGAGCTTCTGGTGGGGGCCGAGGAACATGAGCGAGGAGCCTTTCGGCTGATTGACCCACCAGGAGTTCTCCTTCGGTACGACCGTCCGCTCGCGGTTGATGAGGCCCTCATCGATCTGATCGAGCACGATCTGGAGCGTCACCATCTTCGTGAGGCTCGCCGGAGGATAGGGCTCATCGGCGTGGTAGGTGTAGAGGACCTTGCCGGTATCCTCATCGATGAGAATTGCCGACTTGGCGGTGAGCGCCGGCGCAGGGGGGGAGATCGACAGCGCGCTCAGATCGCGCGAGACGACGAACAGGGCCGCGAGCTCGATGATGACGAGAAAGGCTCGGATCGGAGGTTGAAAGACGGTGCGAGTAGCCATGCGAAAGTCTTATACCCTGAGGCGGATGAGGTGCGCAAGGGGACGCCGTCGCTGCGGCGATCGCCGTGCGGGCGGGGGCGCCGCTGTGGAGTGCTCTCGCGTCGCTCGGCGCGGTCGGCGCTTGCCTAAGGCGCCGCGGAATGATACGTTGTCTCAGTTGGAAATACCATGGTTTCGCACTTCATTGCTCGTTCATTCGACCGCAAGCGCTCAAGCGCGCTGGGCCTTTTTCGTCGTGCCGGATTCCATCCCCTCCTTGGGCTGATCCTGGTCGTCCCCGCCTCCCTCCTGCTTACAGGCTGCGCGCGCCCGCAGGCGAGCTTTCCCTTCACGGTCGAGGGCGCGCGGGCAGTCCTCTATGAGGCTCCCGCAAGGGGGGCAGGCGCGGGGGAGGGTGCGCCCCTCTACTCGCTTGCCCGGGCGGCGCGAGTCGTTGGCGCGGGCCGGGCCTTCTACCTGAGGTACGCGACAGTCCGCAGCGGCCTCTCGCTCGTGGTTTCCACCCGCGAGCAGAGCGCCGGCGCCTCCGTCGAGCGGATGGTGAGCGCCGAGCTGCCGGTCGTGGGCGGAGCCCCCGCGGCTCGGGGGAACGACGCCGCCCGGACGGTCGAGCTCACGGTGCCCCTCCCGCAGGGAGCCGACGTCACGGGCTTTCGGGTAGAGGGAGCGAGCGAGGCGGGCGAGATCGCGATCCGGGCGGCCGGGATCGCTCCGCTCGGGCCGGGGGTTGCGCTCGGGCCGAAGCTCGTGAGCCTCCGTCCCGGGTTCGGCTACTCGGTGTCCGACGGGCCCGTCTCCGCCCCTTCGCAGACCGCGACAAGGGTGGAGAGCTTCTCCTTCGCGCCGGTCACCCGACAGATCCTCGATGAGGAGCACGCGAGCCAGATCCAGGTAGTGCTTACCTACGCCTTTGGCTCAAGCGGCGCGGAGGGGGCGGAGGGCGTCTCCCTCACGACGCGTGCCGGCGGGGAGAAGGCGAAAGTCGACACGGTTCCGGCAGCGGGATCGGCGGCGAGCGCAGCCGCGGCGGCAAGTGCGGCGGGTGCGGCCCCGGCGGGACGGGTCGCGCTCACCTTCGCCCGCGGACGGCAGGAGCGCTCCTATCTCCTCACCCCCAATCCGGGGAAGCACACGGTCTACGTCTACAGCGCAAGCTGCCGCTTCTCCCCCGAGTCGCTGCGCATCGACTCAAGCGATCCCGCCTTTCGCTTCGTCTCTCTCGAGGTCAATCCCTTCTCCCCCGAGCACCTTGCCCCCGGCGCCCCCATCCCCGCCGATCTCGGGACGATTCTCACCTACGATCCACTCGACTGGCGCACGAAGGACTTCGAGCTCTTCTCCTGGAGCATGGTACCGGACGTGCTCGTCTTCGATTTCCGCAGCTACGATGTGGAGGGCGACTACCTGAGCCGCTTCGCCTACTTCATCGAGAAGAAGGGCTTCCGGGGGCACCTCATGACCACCGCGGAGCTCGCGGGGCTGCGCGGATGGAACGCCCATGACTACCGACCTGAGGACATCGCGCGGCTCTACCAAACCGCCGAGGAGGAGCACGTTTCGCTTCGACCCCAGGAGTACCGCCTGCGGGACATCCTCGTCGAGAACGGGGTCATCAAACAGGTTGACGGGCGGTGGGAGCCGGGCAAGGGAGCCCTCATCTCCGTTGCCCAGAGCTCGTGGTATGGCCTGCGCTATCTTCTCCTCACGCACGAGGCCTTCCACGGGATCTACTTCACCCATCCCGCCTATCGCGCCGAGGTGCGCGCCATCTGGGATAGCCTTAATCCCGACGAGAGGCTCTTCTGGCGGCTCCTGTTTGGCTCGCAGGAATACGACCCGACGGATCGCTATCTGGTGATCAACGAGTTTCAGGCCTACCTGATGCAGCAACCCCTTTCCGCCGTGGATGCCCGCTACCGCGATTGGGCGGTCGGATACGTGGAGAGGCACTTTTCCGGCGAGGCGCCGCTGTTGCGACGCATGATGGCCGAGCACCCGCGAATCTTCCTGGACACTGCGAAGAAGCTGGATGCCGCGGTCTACCGGACCGCCGGGGTGCACGCCGGGGAGCTCGTGACCCTGGTGCCGGAGGACGGGAGGTAACGGCTTGCCGGCGCGAGCAGCCGCAACGCACCCGTTCGTCGGTTTCGGCGGCGAGCGTAGGCGACGGGCTGCTGTCTCCGGCCGCCCCGGCGCCAATGCGCCGCGGGCGGGCGCTTCCCTATCTCTTGCAGGCCTCGCAGCGTCCGAAGAGCGTGAGGGAATGATCCTCGATCGCGAAGTGCTCCTGCCTGCCTATGGCGGAGATCACCTCCGCCGGGAGGCAGTA
>DAHVAK010000200.1 GCA_027314665.1 Spirochaetales bacterium | reverse complement strand
CCCAGCGAGGATCACCCCGTCGCCGGTCGGGACGAAGAGGTGGTCCGGGGCAGCCCAGGCGGTGGCGGGCTCCTCCCTCCCGTCGCGCCCTTCGCCGCCCGCTTGGCGCGGCAGGCCGCCGTCCGCAGAGCGGGAGGGGGCGGCGCCGAGCGCCGAGCCGAGCTGCCGGGCGATCTCGAAGGCGGCGGACTTCTTCCCCTCGATAGTGAGGGGGTTGTAGGCGGTGTTCCGCGAAAGGGCGGAGCCCTTCGCGGTGTACTCGAGGCTTTGCTCATAGGCGAGGTCATAGGTCCCCTCCACCTGCCGCAGGGCCGCCCCGTACTGGAGGATCTGGATCCGCTTGGCCGGGGGAGCAGCCGCCGGGAGAAAGACCGTGACCGCGAGCCCCGCCGCGGCCCCGATCCCCGCCATGGAGGAGGCGGCGTTCCCGGTGCTCGCGAGCGCCACCTCCGGCAGAGCGAACTTGCGCGCGAAGGCGGCCACGAGCAGGGAGGCCCGGTCCTTCAGGGAGCCGGTCGGGTTTCCGGTTTCGTCCTTGAGGAAGAGGCCCGGAAAGCCGAGCTCCTCGCGCAGCCGCTGCGGCGCCCAGAGGGGCGTTCCGCCCACCGGAATCGGCGGAAACCAGGCGCGCTCGACCGGAAAGGGGATCTCCCCATCATCGGGGCTCCAGTCGCCCTCCCAATCGCACTCGAGGACCCCGGCGAGGGGCCTTTCGCGCTCCTGGCCTCGCGCGCACCGATCGCAGAGGTAGCGCCCGGGCTCGATCCCGTAGCTCTCCCCGCAGGTCGGACAGCGGTAGAACCATCTCATGGGCGTCCGCCGCCGACAGTCCCGCTCCCGGCCTTGCCGAGATCGATGCCGACAAGGGCGTAGGGAAGAGCGGCGTAGAAGGCGCTCGCCTTCTCGAGGTCGTCCACGCGGGTGATCTCGTTGGGGGCGTGGGCCTGACTCTCGTCGCCGGGGCCGAAGCCGATGCAGGGAATGCCGTGCCGTCCGGCGATGGCGACGCAGTTGGTCGAGAAGGTCCATTTGTCGACGATCGGATCGCTCCCGAAGAGGGCACGATGCGCCGCCACCCCGCCGGAAACGAGGGGATGGTCCGCCTGAATCTTCCAGGTCGGGAAGTAGAGCTCCTGCTCGTAGACCGTTCCCTTCCAGCTCGGCTTGGTGTAGCGCGGGACCCGCACCTCCGCGAGGTCGGCTCCGATCGCCTCGCGCACCTGCTCGACAGCCATCTCCATCGTCTCGCCCCAGGTGAGGCGCCGATCGAGGTAGAGCATCGCCTGATCGGGCACCGCGCACTGGGAGGGGCCGTGGGCCTCCATCTTGGAGACCGTGACCGTTCCCTTGCCGAGAAAGCCGTCGTCATCGGGCGGAAGCGAGGCGTTCAGGCGCTCCATCGCGAGCGCGGCGCGCGCCGCCTTGTAGGCCGCGCTCATCCCCCGCTCCGGGGCCGAGCCGTGGGCCGAGACCCCGCGGAAGGTGCACTCGATCTCCATGCGTCCGCGGTGGCCGCGGTAGAGCCTGAGGCTCGTGGGCTCGGTGGAGACCGCGAAGTCGGGAACGAGCCTCTCCCTCTCGATGAGGTACTTCCAGGGCAGGCCGTCGCAGTCCTCCTCCATCACCGTGAAGGTGAACCAGATCGTGTAGTCGCCCGCGTAACCGATCTCGCGGAGGATTCTCCCGGCCGTGATCATCGACGCCGCCCCTCCGGTCTGGTCGGAGGAGCCTCGACCGTAGACGAGCCCGTTTCGCACGGTCCCGGAGAAGGGATCCGCGCTCCATTGGGAGCGATCACCGACCTCCACGGTGTCGATATGGGCATCGATCGCGAGGATTCTCTTTCCGTTCCCGATGCGCGCAAGAAGGCTTCCCAGGCCGTCGACGCGAACCTCCTCGAAGCCCGCATCCGCGCACATCTGCGCGAGGAGCTTGATGCGCTCGCCCTCGCTCCCGCTGTAGGCCGGCACTCGGATGAGGCGCGCGAGGGCTTGCGCAGTCGCGTCCCGGTAGCCCTTCGCCTTCTCGAGGATCTTTCTGCTGTCCATGGTCATGCTATTTCCTTTCCTCCATTCTTCGCCACAGCCGGCGGGTCTGCACGCGCGCCTCGGCATAGATCCCCTGCGCGTCGAACTGCGGTATTCGGTCGCGCACGACGAAGCGCCCGTTCACCATCACCGAGCGAACCGAGCGCGAGGTCATCCCGAACATGATGTGCCCGCCGAGGTTGTCGCCGAGGAGGGGGGTCGGCGGATCGTAGTCCCAAAAGACGAGATCGGCGGCGTAGCCCGCCTCCACGCGTCCGAAGCGAAGGGCTCCTCCGCCAGCATCCCCCTTCGATCCTTCCGCGCGCCCGAAGTAGCGGTCGAGAATTCGATTGCCCCGATCGAGCATCGCGAGGAAGTCCGGCGGCCAGAGGAGGCCTCCCGCGTCGCGATGCTTGAAGAAGGCGAAGGCCGCCTCCTCGAGCATGTCGGAGCCGATCCCGTCGGTGCCGAGCACCGAATACCGGTAGCCGGGCAGCAGGGTGTTGTAGCCCACCCCATTGTTCATGTTCGAGCGGGCATTGTGGGCGAGAAAGACCTCCCGCTCGTTGAGGAGCTCCATCTCCTCGCGGGTGAGGTAGAGCCCGTGCGCCACGATGGACTTCGGGTTCAGGCAGCCCGCTCGATCGAGGCGGACGGCGAGGTCTGCCCCGAAGCGATGGCGGGAGTCGCTCGCGTCGTAGCGGTCCTCGGCGGCGTGGGTGTGAAGCCCGCGACCGGTCGAGCGAACCGCCTCGCCGAGGGCAGAGAGGGTGTCCTCCTCGAGGGTGAAGCCGGCATGGGCGCCGATCGCCGCCTCGACGAGCGGCTCTCTGCCCTCCGACCGCAGGCCGTCCACCTCCCGCGCGAAGCGGATGTTCTCGCGCACTCCCCGGCCGGCCCCCTCCTTTCCGTTGCGGTCGGTCGTCTCGTAGCAGAGCACCCCGCGCAGCCCCACGGTCTCGAAGCCCTCCCGCAGGACCGAGAGGCTTCCGTCGATGAGCTCGGGGCTCGCGTGATGGTCAACGACCGCGGTGACCCCGCTCATCACCGCGTCGGCGGCCCCGGCGAGGGCGCTCGAGCGGGTGATCGACTCATCGAGGGAGCGGTCGAGCCGCCACCAGAGGTGCGCAAGCTGCTGAGCGAAATCCCGACTCGGCAGGATTTCCACCGTGAGCCCGCGAGCCAGGGCCGAATAGAAATGATTGTGCGCGCAGACCAGCCCCGGGCTCACGTACGCGGGGGCGCGCTCCCGCAGGGCCTTCGGATAGCGAGCGGCAAGGGCCGAGCCGACCTCGAGGATCCGCGCCCCGTCGACCGCAACGTCGACCGGCTCCGATACCGCTTGCGGCGCGAAGGAGATGATGCGAACCCCCTCAAAGAGCAGCATGCTTCCCTCCCGGAATCAGGTAGGCGTGCTCGGCAAGTAGGTCGCGTGCGAGGGCGAGGAGCGAGGCCATCTCCCCGCTGCTCGCGTTCCGCTCGGCCGCCGAGAGGGCCTCCGCGCTCGCCGCAACCCGAAGCGAGATCCCTCCCGAGCGCAGCAGGATCTCCCGCCCGCGCTGCGAATCGAGGAAGACGAATCCGTCGTTTCGGGACTTCTCGAGGCTCTCCGCCGACGAGAAGAGGGTCGGCTTGCCGCGGTAGGGCTCGCCCTCGTAGGGGCAGAAGAAGCCGCAGTTTCCGCACTCGTTGCACAGGTCGTCGATGTGGAGGATCTGCAGGCTCTGCGAGAAGCACCCTCCCCCGCGCACCGGAAGGGCGACATTCGCGCGATTCGGGCAGACCTCGACGCAGCGCAGGCACACCACGTCGCAGGACAGACAGCGCTCCGCCTCCCGCGCGACGAACTCCGTCTCGCCGACAGGCTTCGAGGCAAGGAGGCGTCCTCGATCCGCGAGGATCGAGGCGATCGGGCGCGGGGCAATCCCCACCGGGCCGATCGGGCTCCCGGTCGACCCGCCGCCCGCGGCCCCGCTCGGGCCGCCAGCCGCGTCGGAGGAGCCCTGCACCACCCCGGCGGCGGCGAGGATCGCGCGCGCCGCCGCGCGCCCGTCGGCCTCAGCCCGGATGATCGAGGAGGGACCGCGCGCCGCATCCCCCGCGACGTAGACCCCCGGGAGGGAGGTCGCGAGGGTGGCGGGGTCGAAGAGCGGGCGCCCGGCCCCGTCGACGGCGATGCCCAGCCTCGCGAAAAGCCCTCGGTCGGGGGATTCCCCCACCGCTGTGACCAGGAGATCGCAGCGGTAGCTCTCTCGCCGCCCGGTCGCGACCGGCGTCCGCCGTCCCGCGCGGTCCGGCTCGCCGAGGCGCATGACCTCGCTCTCGACGCGCCCGGGGGCAAGACCCACGGGAAGCGAGAGCTCGCGGAGCTCCACCCCTTCGGCCAGGGCAGCCTCCAGCTCCTCGCGGTCGGCGGGCATCTCCACGCGGGTGCGGCGATAGAGGAGCCTCACGTGAGGGCGAGCAGCGAGGCGCGCCGCCACCCGCGCTGCGTCCATCGCCGTGTTGCCGCCGCCCGCCACCATCACCTCGGCCGCCTCGGCGTAGGCGAGCGGATCGCCCCTGCACTCCGCGAGGAAGGCGAGGGCATCCACCGTGGGCACCCCCGAGCCGGCGAGCTCCATCGCGCGCGCAAGCGGCGCGCCCGAGGCGATGACGAAGGAGGTGAACCCTTCGGCCCGCAGGGCGGAGAGGTCGACGCTCCCCCGCCAGCCGAGGCGAAGCTCGACCCCGAGGGAGCGGATGCGCTCGACGTCGTGCGCGATCTGCTCGGGGGAGATCCGGAACCTCGGGATGATGTTCGCCACCACGCCTCCCGCTTGGGCGGCGGGATCGAAGAGCGCGACGGGATAGCCCGCGAGGGCGAGATAGTGGGCGCAGGCGAGCCCGGCCGGTCCGGCCCCAAAGACCGCGGTCCTACCCTTTCCGGCGACCGCCGCCCGGCCTTCGGCGGGGATCTCGGCCCCTTGCGCGCAGGCGAGCTTGACCGCCCGGATCGCAATCGGGCCCTCGTAGTCGACGCGCGCGCAGGCGCTCATGCAGGCATGATCGCAGAGAAGCCCGGTGACGGTCGGAAGGGGATTGTCGGCGAGCACGATTTCCAATGCCTCGGCGGGGCGCCCCGCGGCGAGGGTTCGGATGTAGGCGGGGGCCTTCTGATTGACCGGGCAGGCCTCGATGCAGGGGGCGGCGAAGCAGTCGAAGAGGGGAAGGCTCTTCGCGATCGCCGTGGTTCCCTCCTTCCAGTCCCCTCGATACTCGCTTCGCTCGAGCGCCGAGCCTGCGAGGGCAACGAGCGCCCCGGTGTCAGGCTGCGGCGGGATCCCCGCTTCCAGCGCGCCGAGCGCCGCCTCGGCCATGGAGAGCAGGCGCGCGTAGCCGCCCGGCTTCAGCAGCTCCGTCGCCGCGGTGAGGGGCCCGAGCCCGGCGAAAAGACAGTCGGCTGCGTTCCGTTCGTTCACCCCCGCGCAGAAGGAGAAGGGAAGCGGCGAAGGGACGGCCGCCGAGAGCTCCGCGGCGAGCGCGGTCGTGAGGGGGAAGAGGGCGCGCCCCGAGAGGTACATCTCCTTTCCCGGAAGGCGACCCTTCTCGTTTACCGCCGCGAGGGTGTTCGAAAGCTTGATCCCGAAACCGACTCCGCGCTCGACGGCCGCGGCGCTCAAGGAGGCGATGAGGGCGAGGGCGTCGACGAACTGCAGGTCCTTCGCGAAGATCTCCGGCTCGACGCGGACCGCGCTCCAGCCGGTCTCGTCGAGAATGGCGCGGGCGTGGTCGAAGCCGAGGAGGGTCGGGTTGAGCTTCACGAAGGTCGAGAGCCCTTTCTCGCCGATGAGGTAGCGCCCGATGCGCTCGATCTCGTCGGGAGGACAGCCGTGCATCGTCGACAGGGTCACCGAGTGCACCGGCGAGGCCGGAAGGCTCTCCGCCGCTTGCCGGGCGCGGCGGGCCGCCTCGCCTCCGAAGGCGCGGGCAAGCTCAGGCCCTGCGGCCGCGCGGCTCAAGCCCTCGGTGATCTCCCGCCACACCTCGCTCCCTTCGGGGGAGCGCATCCCCTCGATGAAAGCGTCGACCCGCTCTCCCTTGATCCCTTCCAAGGTGTAGCCGACGGAAAGATTGAAGAGGAAGCGACCTGAAGCCCCGCGCGAGAACAGCGCCTCGAGCAGGTGGATGGCGCCCCATGCGCGAAGGTACTCTGCGCGGGCATCCTCGAGTGATAGCTCGGTGGACCACTCGACGTTGTAGCCCTCGTCGAGGGCGTCGATGCAGGGCTTGTCGATGTCGAGGCGGTCGTTCTCCTGGACGGTCTTCAGCTCGAAGACCCGCGCCCCCGCGAGATAGGCGGCGATGATGTTCGGTGCGATCTGGGTGTGCGGCCCTGCGGCCGGCCCGACCGGAAGGGAGACGGTCGCGCCGAGGAGCCGGAAGCCCGGCGAGCGCGCCTCGAGGGCGAAGGCCCGCTGCATGACGCTCTCGCCTATCTCGAAGATCGAGCCTTTCGAGCGATACTCGCCGACCATCCGGGCAAGCAGCTCGCCCGTGGATGTAGCCTTCATCACCTTGCTCATCGATACCCCCACGCGAGGTGTCGTCCGTGACCCGGGGGCGCCACGATTCCGCTCGAGCCTCCGCGCCGCTCGGGCTGAGCCGGCGCGTCCCACACGAGAGCGCCGCGCACGAAGGTCTTCACGACCTCTCCCCGCAGACGCATCCCCTCAAAGGGGGTGATCCTTCCCTTCGACAGGAGCTCCTCCCCGCGGACGATGCGGCTCGCCTGCGGATCGACGAGGGCAAGATCGGCATCCTTGCCGATCTCGATCGAGCCCTTGCGGGCCGCGAGCCCGTAGCGAGCCGCCGCGCCCGAAGCAATCACCTCGAGGAATCGGGGGAGGTCGAGCCGCCCCGCGCGCAGGCCCTCCGAGTAGAGGTAGGGGAAGAGGGTTCCCGTGCCCGGGATGCCCCCGTAGTCGGTCCAGACCGAGCCGGTGTGCTTCTCCTCGAAGGGGGCCGGAGCGTGATCGCTTGCTACAAAGGCGATCCGGCCCTCCTGCAGGAGGCGCCACAGGCGCTCCGCCTCGCCGGGCGACTTGACCGGGGGGGCGGTCTTGAGCGCCGAGCCGAGCCGCTCGAAGTCCGCCGAGGAGAAGGCGAGGTAGTGCGGGCAGGTCTCACAGGTCGCCCCCCCTGCCGCGAGGAGCTCGGCGGCGGCGGCGGTTCCGACGTGGACGACGTGAAGGCTTGCCTCGCACCCGCGCGCCAGGGCGAGCGCGCTCGCGGCGGCGGTGAGCTCAGCGGCCTCGGGGCGGCTCGCCACGTAATCGGCCCAGCTTTCGCCGCCCGCCGCATCCCCCGCAGAGGCTGCCCCCGCGGCGCCGGGCTTCGAGCCGCCGGGCACGCCCGCCTCCCCGCGGATCGCGCGCGTGGCCGCGGTCACGTAATCGTAGTCCTCGGCGTGGAGCAGGAGCGGGCGACCGAGCTCCGCCGCCTTCGCAACGGCCCGGGCGAAGGTGCGGTGATCCACCCGGGTGAAGCTCTCCATCCCCGAGAGAAAGTAGCACTTGAAGCCCACGACGAAGGGGGCGAGCTCCGCCATGTGGCGAGCGAGGCTCTCCTCGGCAAGGGAGCCCGAGATCCCGCCGAAGAGAGCGAAGTCCACGACGCTCTGTCCCTCGATCGCGCGAAGCTTCTCCTTGAGGTTTTCCACGGTCGTTGCCGGCGGAAGCGAGGTGCAGGGCATGTCGATGACGGTGGTGACCCCTCCGCGAGCGGCGGCCATCGAACCGTGGCGGAAATCCTCGCGCTGCTCGAATCCGGGAGTATCGAAGTGAACGTGGGGGTCGATGGCCCCGGGAAAGACGGCAAGACCCTTGGCCTCGACGACCGGCTCATCCACCGCCGGCGCGATGCCCTTGCCCAGCCCCGCGATCCGTCCCTCTATCACCCTCAGGTCGACGCGCACGAGGTCCGCCTCGCCAGGCAGAGCCGCGACGCCACCGCGAATAACCATTGCCTACCTCGAAAACCCTCGTTCCTGCGAGCCACAGGCGCGGTCGCGGAGAACAGGGAACGCTCCCTGTCATCAGGGCGCCAGCACACACGAAGCAGCTTTTTGAGATGTGACTTTTTAGAGAGACAGTTGAGTATGCAAGTAGTATATACGAAGGGTTATCGTCGTGCAATGGGATGCGCGGCGCCAAAAACCCTCCGGACGCTTGTTGCGAGGGCGGCGGAGTAGTATAACCTAACCGTGCGGTCGCACTCCGCATCCGTCGTTGATTGGGGCGCATGCCTCGCAGCGGGGGACCTTTCACGTTTCACAAAGGAGAGCTCACAATGAAAAGGTGGCTCAGGTCTGTTCTAGTGGTGGGTATGCTAACCGCGGCCCTTTCCGCCTATGGACAAAACGCGGGCAACTTCACCTTCGGCCTCCTGATGGTCGGTCCCTACAACGACCATGGCTGGAGCGAGGCGAATTATGACGGCGCGCAGTATGTCGTCAATCACGTGCCGGGAACGCAGATGATTTACCTCGACAAGGTCAATCCTTCGGATCGTCCCGGGACGACCGCTTCGCAGCTCGCCGAGAGCCTGGTCGCTAAGGGCGCGAAGCTCGTCATCTTCAGCTCCGACGATATGAGCGACGAGGCGGTCAAGTTCGCCCGGGCCAATCCCGATATCTACGTCATCATGACCTCGGGCAGCCAGGTGTGGAAAGAAGGCAAGAATTACCAGAACATCCCAAACATGGTGAACATCATGGGGCGCATGGAGGACATGAAAATGGTCGCCGGGGTCGCGGCGGCTCTCACCACACAAACGGGAAAGATCGCCTACCTCGGACCGCTCGTCAACGATGAGACCCGGCGCCTCGCCTCCTCGGTCTATCTCGGGGCTCGCTACGCCTGGACCCATTTCCTGCACAAGGATCCCTCGACCCTGAAGTTCAAGGTCACCTGGATCGGCTATTGGTTCAACATCCCCGGCGTCACCTCCGATCCCTCGCAGGTCGCCGACGACTTCTTCAACAACGGCTACGACGTGGTGGTCTCGGGGATCGACACCACCGAGGCGGTGGCCGAGGCCACGAAGTACGCAGCCCAAGGAATGAAGGTGTGGGCGATTCCCTACGACTACGCGAACGCCATCCAGCCCGGCGACACGGTGAGCCTCGGGGTTCCCTACTTCAACTGGGGTCCCGCCTATGCGAGGGCCATCCAGTCGGCGATGAACGGCACCTGGAAGTCGCACTTCGAGTGGGACGGTCCGGACTGGTCGAACATCAACAACCCCGACACCTCGGCGGTCGGGTTCAACAAGGGCAACGTGATCTCGCCGGCGGCCTCCGCAGGGGTGGATCGCTTCATCAAGGAGCTGGCAGGTGGTCTGAACCTCTGGAAGGGACCGCTCAACCTCCAGGACGGCACGCAGTACCTCGCCCCCGGACAGGCCGCGACCGATCAGCAGATCTGGTATCTTCCGGAGCTGCTCCAAGGGATGGAAGGACAGAGCACTTCCAAGTAGGCGGCCTCCGCCATTCCTGACGAAAGACACGCACTTCGGGGCGAGACTCCGCGGCTCTCGCCCCTTGTATTTCCGGCGAACAGGGGCGCCGCAGCTCGGTAGGGGGTCTCCCATGCAGGTGGATTTGCGCGAGATTCACAAGAGGTTTGGAAAGGTCCATGCGAATGCCGGCATCTCATTGAGTATCCCCGCCGGCACCATCCAGGGGATTCTCGGGGAGAACGGCGCCGGGAAAAGCACCCTCATGAAGATTCTCTCAGGCTTCCTCCACCCCGACAGCGGCTCGATCCTTCTGGACGGAAAACCCGTCTCGATCCACGCCCCGGCGGACGCCATCAAGCACGGCGTCGGGATGCTCCATCAGGACCCGCTCGACTTCCCTCCTATGAAGGTGCTCGACAACTTCATCCTCGGGCGCGAGGGCGGTCTGTCGTCGCAGCGGCGAAAGGCCTCTCGGAGCCTCAAGGAGCTTGCCGCGCAGTTCGACTTCTTCCTGGAGCCCAATACCTATGTCGACACCCTCACAGTCGGCGAGCGTCAGCAGCTCGAGATCCTTCGCCTCCTGTGGCTCGGCGCCCGTGTACTCATCCTGGACGAGCCGACAACCGGCATCAGCCTCCCGCAGAAGGAGAAGCTCTTCGCGACCCTTTCGAAGCTTGCCGCGGAGGGAAAGACCGTCATCTTCGTCTCCCACAAGCTCGAGGACGTGGAGTTCCTCTGCAATCGGGTCGCCGTTCTCCGCCAGGGCGAGCTCGTCGGGCGCGCCGAGCCTCCCTACGAGACGCGTCGCCTCGTGGAGATGATGTTCGGAAGGGAGGTTTCCCCCGGGGCGCGCGTCCCGGCGGCGCCGGGGAAGATGGTGCTCTCCCTGAACGGACTCGCCCTGAGCCGTTCGCGGCTCACCATCCGCGACGTGAATCTCGAGGTGCGCTGCGGCGAGGTCATCGTGCTCGCGGGGATGGAGGGCTCGGGACAGTCCATCCTCCTCGGGGCCTGCGCGGGGCTCCTGAAGCCCGCCGGGGGAGCGATTGACTTCGAGGGGCGCGACCTCACCGGTCGCTCCCACCACGCCTTCAAGAGATGCGGAGTCGCCTATCTCCCTGCGGCGCGGCTCGAGGAGGGGCTCGTCCCCGGCTTGAGCCTCACCGATCACTTCATCCTTTCGGAGGGCTTCGGGGGGCTGTTCATCGACAATCGCCGGGCATCGCGCCTCGCCGAGGAGCGCATCGAGCTCTTCGACATCAAGGGCAGGCCCGAGAGCACCGTTGAGTCCCTCTCGGGGGGAAACCAGCAGCGCATGCTCCTCGCGCTCCTTCGCTCGCCGCTCTCGCTGATCCTGCTCGAGCATCCGACCCGCGGGCTGGACATCGAGTCGACGATGTACGTCTGGAGCCGCCTGAAGGAGCGATGCGCCCAGGGCACGGCCATCCTGTTCATCTCCTCGGACCTCGACGAGATCCTTCGCTACAGCGACCGCCTGCTTGTCTTCTTCGCTGGGCGCGTTTCGCCTCCGCTCGCCACCGAGCAGGTAACGGTGGAAGGGCTTGGGCGGCTCATCGGGGGAAAGGGATGGGAGCGCTTCGGCGCGGAGGCGGTCCATGCGTAGGTCGGGGTGGTCTTCGGCGCTCTTCCAGCTCGGCGGAATCCTTTCGGCTCTTCTCCTCACGACTGTCGTCCTCCTCGCCTCGAAGGCTCCGCCCTTCGCGGCCTTCGCAAACATCATCTGGGGATCGGTCGGGAGCTGGAACAACTTCTCGCAGGTGCTCGTCTCCTGGGTTCCCCTCCTGCTGTCGACCGCGGGGTTGCTCGTCACCTTCACCGTCGGGCTGTGGAACATCGGCATCGAGGGTCAGATCACCCTCGGGGGAATCTTCACCACCTGGGCGCTCCGCCTCCTGCAAACGAGCGGCTGGAACCCGGCGCTCATCATCGCGATCGGGATCGCCGCGGGGGTCCTCGGGGGGGTCCTGTGGGCCCTGCTTGCCGGGGCCTTGAAGACCTTCGGCGGGGTGAACGAGATCTTCGGCGGGCTGGGCCTCAACTTCGTCGCCATGGCCATCAACATCTGGCTGATCTTCGGTCCGTGGAAGCGCCCTGGGATCGCCTCCATGTCGGGAACCGTGCCCTTCCGCCAGTCCCTGTGGCTTCCGACGGTCGACCCTCAATCCTCCTTGAGCCTCGCGGCGGTCGCCATCGCGGTGGCTTCGATCGTCATCGTCTTCATCCTCATCCAGGGGACCTACTTCGGGCTTCGCATGAAGGCGGTCGGGCGAAATCCCCGGGCGGCCCACCTCCTCGGCATCCCGACCTGGCAGTACCTGATGGGCTCCTTTGCCCTCTGCGGGATCTTCGCGGGACTCGCGGGCGCGGTCCAGGTGACCGCGGTCTATCACCGCCTCATCCCGGCAATCTCGAGCGGCTACGGCTACCTTGGCCTGATGGTGGCGATGCTCGTGAACTATCAGGCGGCCTGGGCCGCCCCGGTCGCTCTCTTTTTCGCCGCGCTGAACGTCGGAAGCATCCAGCTGCCCATCGTCCTACGGCTCGACTCCTCGCTCGGAGGGGTCCTGCAGGACACCCTTGTGCTCTTTGTCGTGCTTGCGCAGGGGGTGCGCCAGCGATTCCTGAAGAGGGGAGGAAGCGAGGAATGACCACGCAAGCCCTGCTGATTAACCTCGGAGGCGTGCTCACCTCCGCCGGGCCAATCGTCTTCGCCGCCACGGGGGAGACCATCTCCGAGCGCGCGGGGGTCATCAACCTCTCGATGAACGGGATGATCCTCCTCACCGCGATGGGCGGCTTCGCCGCCGCCCTCGTCACCAAGAATCTCGCCATCGGTTTCATCGCCGGCGCGGCCATCGGGGCCGCGGTCGCTCTCATCGTCGCCTTCGCAAGCATCACCTTGAAACAGTCCCAGGTGGCCGTGGGCTTCGTCCTCGCGCTTTTGTGCCGCGACCTCTCCTATTTCCTCGGAAGCCCCATCATGGGAAAGACCGGACCGCGCCTGACCATCGCACCCCTTCCCTTCCTTTCCGACATTCCGGTTCTCGGAACCCTCTTCTTCCGCCAGGACGTGATGACCTACCTGAGCTTTGTGCTGATCCTCGCGGCCTGGATCTTCGTCTTCCACACCCGTCCCGGCATGATGCTGCGGGGCATCGGCGAGCGCCCGGCGGCCGCCTACGTGCGCGGGGCCAACGTGAATCGTCTGCGCTACCTCTACACGGCCCTCGGCGGGGCCATCGCCGGGCTTGCCGGCCCGATGTACTCCCTTTCGGTCAAGGCCGGATGGAAGGGAACGATCTCGGGCTTGGACGGGCTCGGCTGGATCGTGCTTGCGATCACCATCTTCGGCGGATGGAAGCCCCTAAGGGCGGCCTTCGGAGCCTACCTCTTCGCCCTTCTCCAGTGGCTCGGTCTGGTGCTCCAGCCCGCGCTTCCGGGTGTTCCCGCGCAGGTGCTTCAGGTCGCCCCCTTCCCGCTCATGATCCTCACCCTGCTCCTGGTGAACTTCGGCGACGCCGAGTGGGTGGCTCGCAGCCTGTCGCGCCTTCCCGAGTCGGTCCGACGCCCCGTCGCTCGCCTCCTACGCGCCCTTCACGCAACCCCGCCCGCGAGCCTCGGCGTGCCCTTCGATACGGAGTAGGCCGCCCGCCCCCACTACGGCGGGGGCAGGAGAGCCGTTGACAGGGAGGTCCGATGCTGCTCACGGGAGCCACCACCCGCCCGGCGGTACGCGAGGGATGCGAGCGCGGCCCTCTCCCTACTCCACCACGCGAATGATGTCGAAGCGGCTGACGTCCACGAGCCCGAGGTCCGAGAGGCGGAGCTCGGGGATCACCGTGAGCGCGAGCAGGCTGAGCTGCATGTTGGGGTTGTTGAGCCGACAGCCGCAGGCGCGGAAGCCCGCGAGCACTGAAGCGGCGGCCTTCGCGACCTCGCTCGCGGGCCTGTCCGACATGAGGCCGGCGATGGGTAGCGCCACCCGCCCGATCACTTCACCCCTCTTCACCACAAGCTGCCCGCCGCCGCTAGCGGCGAGCTCGTTCGCCGCTAGGGCCATCTCCCCCTCGTCGGTTCCGACGACGAGGAGCTGGTGGCAGTCGTGAGCGACCGTGGTTGCGATGGCGCACCCCTCGCCGAAGCCGAAGCCCTGCACGAGAGCGACCTGCACCTTTCCCGAGGCGTGGTGGCGATCGACGACCGCGACCTTCGCGAGATCCCTGCGGGGATCCGGACGCACCTCTCCCGCGGTCACGGGGACCTTCACGATGAGGTGGCGCGTCGGGGCCTGGTTTTCGATCACCCCGATAACGTGAGCGGTGGCCTCGGGAGCATCGGGGGGCGCGGGAAGCCGGAAGTCCTCCCGCGTAAGGGGCCGAAGGAGGTGCACGGTGCTCCGAGCCCAATCCGGGTAGGCGACTCCCGGCATCTCGAGGAGAAGCCGCCCGCCTTCGGCAGCCAACCTGCCGCGCGCGATGACGCTCTCGGCGCGGAAGTCGTGCAGATCGGCGATGAGGAGAAGGTCCGCGTAGCGCCCCGGGGCGATCATCCCTATGTCCCGGCTCACTCCGAAGTGCTCTGCGGTGTTGAGCGTCGCCATTTGGATGGCCCGCATCGGGTCGAGCCCCTCCCCGATGGCGTGGCGCAGGACTCGGTCCATGTGGCCCTCGGAGACGAGGGTCTCGGAATGGGAGTCGTCGGTGCAGAGGATGAAGTTGCGGGAGTCGAGCCCCGCGCGCGTGACCGCCGGAAGCTGTGCGGCCACATCGTGCCAGGCCGAGCCGTAGCGGAGCATGACCCGCATCCCGGCCCGCGCCCGCGCGATGGCATCCTCGAGACAGGTTCCCTCGTGATCGTCCTGTGCCCCCCCGGCGAGGTAGCCGTGGAAGAGGAGCCCGAGATCGCTCGAGGCATAGTGCCCTCCGATGACCTTGTCGGCCAGGCGGGTCGCGGTAAGCTCGGCATGGAGCTTGTCGTTCCCGCCTGCGACCCCGGGGAAGTTCATCACCTCTCCCAGCCCGATGATTCCCGGCCAGGTGAGCGCCT
>DAHVAK010000186.1 GCA_027314665.1 Spirochaetales bacterium | reverse complement strand
CTGAACTGGGGCATGGGTTCTGCTTGGTTGGAGGTATTGTCCGATGTTGATCATGTCGACCCCGATGGCGCGCAGATCGTCCATTGCCTCGAGGACCTCCTCCCTCGTCTCGCCGAGACCGAGCATCATGCTCGACTTGGTGACCGCCTTGGGGTTCAACTCCTTGGCGATCTGAAGGAAGGAGAGGCTGCGCTCGTAGGTGCTGCGCGAGCGGATGAGGGGGGTGATCCTCCGCACGGTCTCGATATTGTGGCCGATGATCTCGGGAGCGGCCTCGACGAGCGTGGCGATGCTCGAGCGCTCGCCCATCAGGTCGGAGGAGAGCACCTCCACCGAGCAGTCGGGGACGGCCTTCTTGATGGCGAGCACGGTGTTGGCCAGCACGCGCGAGCCGCCGTCGCTGAGGTCGTCGCGATTGACCATGGTGATGAAGGCGTGTTTGAGGCCCATGACGCGGACCGACTCGGCAACCCGGCGCGGCTCGAGCCAATCGACCGCCTGCGGCCTGCCGGTCGCGACGTCGCAGAATCGGCAGCGCCGGGTGCAGACGTCCCCGAGGATCATGAAGGCGGCGGTGCCGTAGCGGCCCCAGCACTCGTGGATGTTCGGGCAGCCGGCTTCCTGGCAGACGGTATGAAGCCGCTGTCCTTCGACCAAGCCCCTAAGGTCCTTGTAGCTCTTATTGGTGTTCAGCCGGACCTTGAACCAATCGGGTTTGCGGAGCGCGGCTTCATCGGGAGTCAAATCGGATCCCCTCCTCAAGGGTGACCACGAAAAAGTACTGGAGTCGCGGAGAAAGGTCAATTGTGAGGGAGCGCCCGCAGGGCAGGGGAGTCCCGCTGCGTGGGATGCGGAACGCCGGCGACGGGCGGGGCAGGCGCCTACCCGGGAAAGACAACCAGGCAGGCGATTGCAGTCAGGCCGAGGAAAAGCGTGAGAAGCAGGTCGGCGGGGCGGGCGCGCAGGCGCGCCACGGTCCGATCGTCGGAGTAGCAGCGGGACTCCATGGCCTGCACGATCTCGTCGGCCCGGGTGAAGGTTTTCACGATGAGGGGAGCGACGAGGGCGCCTGCGCGCCGCACGAAGCGGCCCGAGCCCTCGATGCAACGGGAGCGCAGGGCGTCGGAAATCTCCGCCTTGGTGTCGAAGACGAGCGGGATGAGCGAGATGGTGAGCCCGATCATGGTGGCGATCCTCCCCCCCTGAAGCGCGGGAAAGGGCTTCAGATACCAGACGATCGCCGAGCGAAGCTCGCGGATCGAGGTTGTCGCCGTGAAGAGCATCCCCAGGAGGATGACCGCCGAGAGCCGCCACGCGAGGAGACCCCCGCGGAGGAGCCCCTCCCGCGTGACGGGCAGCCAGGCGAGCGGACGGGCTCCCGGCACGGTGAGCGCCTCGGCGAGGAAGCTCGCCAGGATGAGGAGGAGAAGCGGGAGAAACCCCCGCAGGAGGCCGCGCGCGGCGATTCGGGCGACCGCCGCGCCGAGGAGGAGCACGACCGAGAGGACGAGGAGCCCTCGCGGCCCCGTGTGGAAGAGGAGGGTCACCAGGAGCAGGAGCAGGGGAAGCTTGCAGCGCGGATCGAAGCGGTGGATGACGGTTGCGCCGGGCCGGTAGTGAAAGAGGGCTACCTCAGCCATGTCACCCCTTCGATCCCCTTGCCGTTGACCTCGGGGCGGCGGATCCCGTAGCCCTCGAGGCGATCGAGGAGCTCGACCGGTCGCCCATCGGCGACCACGGCGCCTCGGTCCATGACTGCGAGGCGGGTGGCGTTTCCGAGGATCTTCTCGATCTCGTGGGTGATGACGACGATGGTGTGGCCGCCGCGGTGCAGGCGGAGGATCTCGCGGAGGAGTTGGAGCACGCCGGGGTAGTCGAGCCCGGAGAAGGGCTCGTCGAAGACGATGAGACGGGGCTCCATGACGAGGATCCCCGCGACCGCGAGGCGCCGCTTCTCGCCGCCGGAGAGGCGCCGCGGGGCCTGTCCGGCGAGCTCGCGCAAGCCGACCGCGCGGAGGGCCTCCTCGACCCGGCGCTCGATCTCATCGGCGCTCATGCGAAGATTTTCCGGGCCGAAGGCCACCTCCTCGCGAACCGTTTGGCCGACGAGCTGGGCGTCGGGGTCCTGGAAGACGAGGCCCACCTTCCTGCGCACCGCAGGGAGGTCCTCCTCGATCGGCCTGCCCTCGAGGAGGATCCGTCCCTCGGTGGGCTTCAGGAGGCCGTTGAGGTGCTTCATGAGGACGGTCTTGCCCGAGCCGTTTCGTCCCGCAAGGAGCAGGAGGTCGCCCTCCTCGATAGCAAGGTTGACTCCGCGCAGGGCAAGCGTCCCGTCCGCGAAGCGGTGGGAGAGGCCCTGCACCTCCATGAGGCTCATCTACCGTGCACTTCGACTCGCGAGGGCGGGAAAAAGCTCGGCGGCGGTGCCCTGGAGGATGCGCACGATCGCGAAGGCGGCAGCGACCTTGAGGGCATCCCCGACGAGGAAGGGAAGGAGCCCGGCTGCGAGCGTCTTCGACCAGCTCATCCCCAGGGAGAGCTTGAGCCAGGGGATCCCGAGGAGATAGATCGAAAGCGCACCGACGATGAGGGCGAGCACGTCGCGAAGCGGACCGCTCCTGCCGCTCTCGGAGATGAGCCCGGTGAGAAAGGCCGCAACCAGGTAGCCGAAGAGATAGCCTCCGGTCGGGCCGACGAGGGCGGCGGGACCCCCCGCTCCTCCCGCAAAGACGGGCAGGCCGATGAGCCCGAGGAGGAGATAGAGGGCGATGCTGACCGCCCCCCAGCGGCTTCCCAGGAGCAGCCCGGCGAGCAGCACGAAGAGGTTTGCGAGGACGATGGGAACCGGGCCGAGGGGTATCTGGAGATAGGAGCCGACCACCGTGAGGGCGGCCAGCACGCAGGAGTAGACTGTCATCCGCAGGCTATGATTCATCGCGCTTCCTCGGTTTTGAGATGAGATGCCGCCGCTTGAGCTCCGTCCGAAGGGTGATCCCGGTGATTTCGCAGGCCATCCTGACCTGCAGGAGGGGGTCCCGCGGCGAGCGGACCTTGATGACCCCATGAATCGCGCTCACGACGACCCCTTGGAGATCCGGGACGCTCTCCAGCGCGCGCTTGACGAGCCCCCCTTTCTCCGAGTCGAGGCCGTCGACGAGATAGTAGTAGGAGCGCGGCTTCGGCATGAGGCATCATACACACCGCTTCCCTCGTTGTCAAAAAGGCAGATCGGTGCACCGAGGCGTCCCCGGCGGCGCGTCCTCTGCCCGCCTACGCCGCAGGGCGGCGCTCGCGCTCCGCCCCGAGCCCGCCTCCCAATCGCTCTGCTACCTCCGCTCGCCTCCGTAGGCCCGATCGAGGGCGCCGCACCACAGCCCGAAGAAGGCGGGGTTGGCGGCCGCCACCTCGGCAATCGCGAGCCGCGCAAGCCCGTCCGCCTCGGGGCGCCCGAGCTCCAGGAGCGCGGTGAGGAGCATCGCCCCGCCCGAGGGGACCGGGGCATCCTGCCACAGGGAGAGGCTTTCGAAGGGGCGCTCGGTGGTGTGGAAGAGAAGCTCTCCGGAGAAAAAACGCTTGCGGATCTCGGCAAGGAGCTCCTCGCTCGAGCGGCGCGCGGAGGCGCCGGAATCGGGGCGCGCGGCGGTGAACAGGAGGAGGGAGGCCCAATCCTCGAGGTAGGCTTCGCCCGAAAGCGGCTTCTCGCCGTAGACCACGTGGGCGACGCCGCCGCGGGTGAGCCGCTCGATGCTGCGATAGAGCCGCTCGGCCATATCGGCTAGGGAGGGGTCGGCGGCGGCCTCCGCACAGCGCAGGAGGTCATAGCCCAGGAAGCAGTTCCAGCTCACGACCGCCTTGGTGTCGAGCCCCGGGAGCAGCCGCTGCGCCCGCAGGGCGCGGTGACGGCGGACGATCTCCTCCGCTCGTTCGCCCATCCTCGCCCAGAGATCGAGATCGATCCAGGGCTGGAAGCGCCCCTCGTGGAGACCGCACTCCTCGCGCCGGAAGAGGACCTGCTCTTCGGCGTCGGCGCACTCCTCCATCGTGTAGTACGCGCCTTCGCCCTCGGCGGTGTCCGCGTCGGTCGCGCTCCCGTAGAGCCCGCTCGGAAGCCGCATGCGCTCTTCGAGCCAGCCCACGGTCTTGTGGACGGCGTAGTCGCACATCCGGGGAGCAATCGGTCGGGCTTCGGCGCACAGCAGGAGGAGCGCCGCCTGGTCGTAGAGCATCTTCTCGAAATGGGGGATCTGGAAGTCCGGGTCGACGGCATAGCGAAACCATCCCCCCTCCACGTGATCGAAGAGCCCCTTGGTGACGAGATTGACGAGCTCGTTTTGGACCATCGTCCGCTCGCCGCGACGCAGGGCGAAGGTGAGGTAGAGCCCCTGGGGAAACTGGGGCCCGGCGGCGTGTGAGGCCGCCGGAAGGGCGATCCCGTCCAGGCGCGCGCGGATCTGCTCTTCGGTCATCCGCCCGACCGCGAAGAGACGGTCGATTCGCTGGGTGCGGATCTCCTCGTGGCGGGCATATTCCTGCGCGACGTAGGGCAGGAGCTCCGCGAGCTCTCCGCGCGGGAGGTAGGTAATGCCGTAGAAGGGAGCCCGATTGGGGTTGACGAAGACGTTGAGCGGCCAGCCGCCCCGCCCGGTAAGCTGGGTGAGAAACTCCATGTAGAAGCCGTCGACGTCGGGAAGCTCCTCCTTGTCGACCTTGATCGCAACGAAGCTCTCGTTGAGAATCCGAGCCACCTCCGCATCCTCAAAGGACTCGTGCGCCATGACGTGGCACCAGTGGCAGGAGGAGTAGCCGATGCTCACGAGCAGGGGCTTCCCCTCGGAGGCCGCGCGCCGGAAGGGCAGCTCCGACCACGGATACCAGTCGACGGGGTTTTCGGCATGCTGGGCGAGATAGCGGCTCGCCCGCCCCTGGAGATGGTTGCTCATGGCGTCATTCTACCCGATCGCGTCAAGCGCGATGAAGCGGGCGCTGAAGGAGCCCTCGATCACCTTGCGGGCGAGATCGACCACCCCCACTTGGGCGCGGTCGATCACGCTCGAGTCGGAGGTCGCGATGAGCCCTTCGCGGCGCTCCTTGAGAAGATGGTCCGGGGAACGGACGGTCTCCGCAGTGCCCGCGATCCGCGCCTGCGCGAGGAGGCTGCGAAGCTCGAGGGCAAGCTCGCCGCTGTGCGAGATCGGACGGTCGAGGAAGAGGGCGACCTCCCTCGGCGGCTCGGAGCGCAGGAAGCGGAACAATAGGGTCACGGCCCGCTCGAGGATCTCCGGCTTGTTCTCGTGAAGCTCTCCGGAGTCTCGCAGGAAGCCGTCGTCGCAGATGAAGAGGGGGCGCCCGAAGAGGTAGTTGGTGACGGTGTAGAGGACGTTGTAGCAGTCGACCGCCACGCTCTGCCCGACGGCGCTCTCCACCCGGCGCCTGCTGCGCAGGCGCGCCGTCTCGCGGGCCGATATCCCCCGGTAGAGCATCGATCGCTGCACGCTGTCGAGTTGATAGCGGTCCCCGACGACGCGCAGGGCGGAGGCGTGGGAGTAGCGGCGCTCGAGAAGGTAGCGGAAGTCCGCGACTGCGTCGCGAAAGCGCAGCGTGAGGGGATAGCCCTCATCCATGCGAGTCGCGATAGGCGCGGGGGCTGACTCCCATCACCCTGCGAAAGGCGCGGGAGAAGTAGTTGGAGTCGCAGAAGCCGGCGCGGTAGGCCACCTCGGTGATGGGAAGCTCGCGGCTTTCGAGCAGGCGGCAGGCCCGCCGCAACCTCAGACGGAGGTGATAGCCGATCGGCGAGAGGCCCACCGTCTTCTTGAAGGCGCGCAGGAGGCTGCTCTCCGACATGTGGGTGATCGCGCGCAGCTCGGCGATCCCAACCCGGCGGTCGATGTTCTGCTCCAGGTGGCCGATTGCGGCGGCGAGCCGCAGGAGGCTCAGGCGTCGGGGCGATCCGGCCGCAGTGAAGCAGCGCGAAAGGTAGCCGACGATCTGCATGAAGTAGGCTGCGGCCATCGATTGGTAGCCGGGCTCCTTGGCTGCAGTTTCCCTTTCCAGGGCGTCGACGAGGAGGGCGACCTGGCCAAGCTGCTCGAGCGACAGGCGCAGGCGGCTCCCGAAGCGGTGCTCCCTGCGGTAGCGCGGCTCGACGGTGACCAGGGCGTGGTAGCCGGGAATGGCGAGAAGGTCGGTCTCGGGAACTCCCAGGTGAGTCGGATCGAAGAGGATGTTCACGAGCCTCAGGGCCTCGATCGTGCAGTAGCCGTGGGCGCGCTCGCCCTGGATGACGAAGACGTCCCCCGCCTGGATCGACCATTCTTCGCTCTCGGTGACGTGGGTTCCCCGCCCCGCAAAGACGATCACCAGCTCGGAAAACTCGTGGGTGTGGAGGGGAAAGGGCTCCTGGGGATTCCGCCGGATGAGCTCGATCGGCAGGGAAAGATCCCCGAAGAACTCCGCCTTGGTCAGCCGCGGCGCCGCCATCATGAAGGAATTGTGCTAATTCCCGCCGCTATTGTCAAGGAAGGACCGCCCTCCCGCGTGTAGAATGAGCTCCAGGAGGAGGAAGATGAGCATAACGAAGACGCTGTTCGAGGCCGCGAAGGAGCAGTACGGCGCCCTGGGGGTCGACGTCGAAAAGGCGCTCGCCACCCTCGCTACCATCCCCCTGTCGATCCACTGCTGGCAGGGCGATGACGTGGGGGGCTTCGAGCGCGCGGGGGCGAAGCTCGAGGGCGGGGGCATCGAGGTCACCGGAAACTACCCCGGCAGGGCCCGCTCGGTGGAGGAGCTGCGCGCGGATCTCGAGGCGATGTATGCCCTGCTGCCGGGAGCGCACCGCCTCGCCCTCCACATGAGCTACGGCGAGTTCGGAGGCAAGCCGGTCGACCGCGACCAGGTCGAGCCCTCTCACTATCGGGGCTGGATCGACTGGGCCAAGGCGAAGGGCCTGAAGCTCGACATGAACTCCACCTTCTTCTCCCATCCCAAGGCCTCAAGCGGCTTCACCCTGAGCAGCAAGGACAAGGGGGTGCGCGACTTCTGGATCGAGCACGGCAAGCGCACCCGCGAGGTCTCGTCGGTCATTGGCAAGGAGCTCGGCAGCCCCTGCATCCACAACGTGTGGATTCCGGACGGGATGAAGGACTATCCCGCCGACCGGATCGGCTACCGCAGGAACCTGGAGCACTCCCTCGACGAGATCTTCGAGAAGGAGTACCCCTTGAGCCAGCTGAAGGACGCGGTGGAGTCGAAGCTTTTCGGGCTCGGCAGCGAGGCCTACGTGGTCGGCTCGCACGAGTTCTACCTCGGCTACGCCATCACGCGACGGAAGCTCCTCACCCTCGACATGGGCCACTTCCATCCCACCGAAAGCGTGGCCGACAAGCTGTCGGCCATCCTCCTGTACTGCGACGAGGCGCTCCTCCATGTCTCTCGACCGATGCGCTGGGACAGCGATCACGTCGTCACCTCAAGCGACGAGCTGCGCCTCCTCGCCGAGGAGATCGTGGCAAGCGGGCGTCTGCCGCAGATCCACGTCGGGCTCGATTTCTTCGACGCGACCATAAACCGCCTGGGCGCATGGACCATCGGAGCGCGCTCGATGCTCAAAGGGCTGCTTGCGGCGCTTCTGCAGCCGCGGGAGCGGCTCCTGGCGGCGGAGGAGGAGGGGGACTGGTTCGCTCGGCTCCAGCTCTTCGAGCAGTCCAAGAGCTTGCCGCTCGGGGCGGTGTGGGACTACTATTGCGCCGCCCACGACGCTCCCCTCGAGCGGGAGATTATCGACCGCGTGCACGGCTATGAGCGCAGCGTCTTGAGCAAGCGGAGATAGAGGGAGGGAATGTGGCACTGAGGGAACTGATCGAGCTCTCGCGCTTCTACGGGCGGCGGGAGGAGTTTGTCATCGCCGGAGGGGGCAATACCTCCTACAAGGACGAGGCCGATCTCTTCATCAAGGCCTCCGGGACCTCCCTCGCCGAGCTCTCCGAGGCGGGGATGGTAAGGATGCGCCGCGACCGTCTCAAGGCGATCTGGAGCCGCAGCTACGACCGCAATCCTGACAAGCGCGAGGCGCAGGCCCTCTCCGACCTCCTGGAGGCTCGCGTCGAGGGCGAGACGAAGCGACCGAGCGTCGAGACCCTTCTCCACGACCTGCTTCGCCAGCCCTACGTCGTGCATACCCACCCCTCGCTCGTGAACGGGCTCACCTGCGGCAGGCGGGGAGAGAAGATCGCCGCCGAGCTCTTCCCCGAGCGGATGCTCTGGATTCCCGTGGTGAACCCCGGCTACATCCTCGCGAGGACCGTGAAGGAGGCCATCGAGCGCAATCTCACCCACGGAGCCTATCCGAGCATTCTCTTCCTGCAGAATCACGGGGTCTTCGTCGCCGCAGACAGCCCCGAGGAGGTTCGCGCGATCTACGGGAGACTCATGGCGAACCTCGAGTCGCGCCTCACGCGGCGTCCCGACATGACCGCGCTTGCGCCCGTCGATTCCGAGCTCGTCGAGACGCTGTCCAAGGTGATTGATCGTCTCCTTGGCCCCAAGGAGGCCGCGCAGGGCGCCCCCGGGGGGCCGGCGTGCGCCTTTGTGCTCAACCGAGCGATCGCGCACCTCGTCGCCTCGCGCCGGAGCTTTGCTCCCCTGCGCTCGCTCTCCTATACCCCCGATCACATCGTCTACTGCGGCCACGAGCCGGCATGGGTGCGACATGGACGGCCTCGGGTCGCGAAGGGGGCGAGCCCTGCCGAGCTCCGCGCGGCCGAGAGCGCCTCACTCTCGGCCGAGGCTGCGCGCGCGATCGAGGCCTACCGCGCTCGCAACGGCCATCCTCCCCGGGTGGTCGCCGTGGAGGGAGTGGGGCTCTTCGTCTGGGGGGAGAGCCCTGCGAAGCTCGCCTCCGCCCGGGCGATGCTCCTGGACGCCGTGAGGGTCGCCATCTACAGCGAGAGCTTCGGGGGCCCCCGCCACATGCCCGACGACAAACGCGACTTCATTCGAGGCTGGGAGGTCGAGCAGTATCGCGCGAAAGTGAACGCCCAGGGCGCGAGCTAGCGGGGCCGATATGAAGAAGCACATTGCCATCGACCTCGGGGCCGAGAGCGGGCGAGTCATCGTGGGCGACGTCGGGAAAATCGAGGTCGTCCACCGTTTTCCAAACCTCCCGGTCCGCGTCGGAGGCTCCCTGCACTGGGATCTCCTCGGGGCCTTCGCCGAGATAAAGCGGGGTCTGAAAGAGGCCTTCGCCCGCTATCCGGGGCAGATCGCAAGCCTTGGGCTCGACACCTGGGGGGTCGACTTTGCCCTCCTCGACCGGTCCGGCGAGCTGATTGGAAACCCCTACCATTATCGCGACGGGCGAACCGACGGGGTTCCCGAGGAGCTCTTTCGTCTCGTTCCGAAGCGCGAGCTGTACGCGATTACCGGCGCGCAGATCATGCAGATCAACACGATCTACCAGCTCTACGCCTTCTCGCGGCGCCACCCCGAGCTGTACCGGGCTGCGGCGCACTTCCTGCACATCCCCGACCTTTTCACCTACTGGCTCACCGGGGTGATGCGCAACGAGTACTCCATCGCGACGACCTCGCAGCTCTTTGATCCCACACGGCGAAACTGGGCGATCGATCTCATCCGCCGGATAGGGCTCGAGCCTTCCCACTTCGGGGAGATCGTGATGCCCGGCACGGTGATCGGGCCGCTCTCCTCCTCGGTGGCCCAAGAGGTGGGGGCGCAGAGCGGGGTGGTTGTCGTCGCTCCCGGCTGCCACGACACCGCCTCGGCCGTTGCGGCGATCCCCACCACGGGCGGGGACTTCGCCTACCTAAGCTCGGGAACCTGGTCGCTCCTCGGGATCGAGTCGCCCACACCGATCATCACCGACAAGAGCTTCTCCTACAACTTCACGAACGAGGGGGCGGCCGACGGGGGCATTCGCTTTCTCAAGAACATCATGGGGCTCTGGATCGTGCAGGAGTGCAAGCGCGCCTGGAACGCCGAGGGGCGGGAGTCGACCTACGCCGAGCTCACCCGCATGGCCGAAGAACACGGTCCGGCGGGCTTCTCCATCGACCCCGACGATCCGCGCTATCTCAAGCCCGGATCGGTCGGCGATACGATGCCCGAGCGCCTCCTCGGCCACTGCCGCGAGGGCGGACAGCCCCTGCCGAGCGGGCAGGGGGCAATCGTGCGCGGGGTGCTCGAGAGCCTCGCCGCAGCCTACAGGCAAACCGTGGGAATGATCGAGGAGATCTCGGGCCGAAGGGTGTCCGAGCTCGCGATCATCGGCGGCGGGAGCCAAAACGGGCTTCTCTGCCGGCTTGCAGCCGAGGCCCTCGGCATCCCGGTAACCGCCGGACCCGTCGAGGCCACGGCCATCGGCAACATCATGCTCCAGCAGATCGCGCTCGGCGAGATCGCCTCGATTGCGGAGGGGAGGCGGCTGGTGCGCGACTCGCACGAGGTGCTGCGCTACGCGCCGAAGGGGTAGGCGGGATGCGCCCAAATCGCCCCCCCCTCCCACGATAGGCTTCCCGCTGTACACTTTCGCTCTTTTCCGCTAAGATGAGCCCGATTTGACAGAATCGCAAAACACAGCTGATACGATATCGCGCCGTTCCGTTTGTTCCGCCCTATCCTATCGCCTGCTTTAAAGGAAATGCATGAACGAAATCACTTTTGAGTCTCTCGGCTTGAACGAGACGCTGTTGTCAAGCCTGCGCACGGAGGGCTACCTCGAGCCCACCCCCATCCAGGCCGAAACCATTCCCAGCCTCCTGGAGGGAAGGGATCTCTTGGGCTGCGCCCAGACGGGAACCGGCAAGACCGCCGCCTTCGCTCTTCCGATCCTGCAGCGCTTGTCGCTCAAAGCAGCCAAACGAGAGCCGCGCGCGGTGCGGGCGCTCATCGTCGCCCCGACGCGAGAGCTTGCGGCGCAGATCGACGCAAGCGTGGCCGCCTACGGCAGGCGATCCAACCTGACCCGCGCCTGCGTCTACGGGGGGGTGGGCAAGGTGCCGCAGGTACGGGCGATCGCGCGCGGGGTCGACATCCTCGTAGCGACGCCGGGGCGGCTGCTCGACCTCCACGGCGATGGGGCGGTGAGGCTCGATAGGGTGGAGATCATCGTCCTTGACGAGGCCGACCGGATGCTCGACATGGGCTTCATCCACGACGTGAAGCGGATCATCGCCCTCATTCCGACGCAGCGGCAGACGGTGCTCTTCTCCGCGACGATGGCGGACGGGATCAAGGCGCTTGCCGATACGATCCTCGCCGAACCGGTCCGCGTTGCGGTGGCCCCCGAGCAGCTCACCGTGGATCTCATCGAGCAGAAGGTGATGCACGTCGAGAAGGTCAACAAGCGGTCGCTCTTGGTCTGGCTTCTGAAAGCGGAATCCGTCGCAAGGGCGATCGTCTTCGCGCGGACGAAACACGGGGCGAACCGCCTCGCCGAGTCGCTGACCAAGGAGGGAATTCACTCCGACGCCATCCATGCGAACAAGAGCCAGAGCCAGCGCACCCGGACGATGGATGCCTTCCGCGAGGGAAGGCTGCGCGTTCTGGTCGCGACCGACCTCGCGGCGCGCGGCATCGACGTCGAGGCGATCACCCATGTCTTCAACTTCGACCTTCCGCACGAGCCGGAGACCTACATCCACCGGATCGGTCGCACGGCGCGAGCAGGGGCGGCCGGAATAGCGGTTACCCTCTGCGATGCGGATGAGCGACCCCTGCTTCGGGCGATCGAGCGGTTGATCGGACAGCGAGTGCCCGTTGAGCTCGACCACCCCTACGCCCTCGACGTGCGGCCGGGGGAGCTCGAGGACGCGCGAGGAAACGCCCGCGGCGGCGAGCGGGCGAATCGGGGCGGCAGACCCATGGGGGGCTTCCCGAGGCAGCCGGGAGGAGGCGCGCGCTACGGTCGGCGCGACGGCGCGCCGAGCGCTGAGCGCGTCGGCTCAGGCTTTGGCGCCTGACCCGACGGCGCAAAGCCCAACGGCGGAGCCGGCAGCCCCAAGCCGGGACGACCGGGCGGCGGTCGGCCCGCCTCCAATCCGCGCGCCCCGCGCTACGGACGCTTCGGGCTTGACCGAGGGGATGAGCGTTCAAGCCGCCGCCGCGGAGCCTGAGCCCCGGGGCGCCCGGCCGGGGCGCGCGGGTCGGGAAGCGTGGCTTCGCCCGCAGGGCGGATGCCCGCGGGAATAGCCCCCTTGCTTGACGAACGCAACCGATTCGGTAAGACTATCGCCCGGGTATTCCGGGGGTTAGGGCACATCTCTGATGAACACGCGTAAGAACTACGGCACTCTCGTCAAGCGGGCACCCTCGCCCGAAGAGCGCGAGATCGAGGAGAAAGAGCTGCGGCAGCGGCGCTCGGTCTCCCTTGCGGTCTTCGGCGTCGTCCTCCTCGAGCTGATCAACTTCATTGTCGGGCCGTTTGGAATGCCCAAGGGGAAGACCCCTACCGACTTTCTTTTTCTTCTGCTAGTCATCGTTCACGCCGGTTGGGGCTTCGCGATCCGCGCAAAGGCAGAAAACAGCTATCTCAAGGCACTCTATCGCAGCCCGGAAACGCTCTTGGTCGTTTCTCTCGTGCTTTTCCTCCTGGCCTATCTCTTTGCCTCAACGGCCGACATGAGCTACGCCCAGCGCTTTGCGCTGACGAACGGAAACCTCCATTTGGCGCCTGACTCCACCATCCAGCGGCTCAACTCCGCTTCCCAGTATGCGCCTCTCATCCTTCTCGACGGGTTCGTTATTGCCTACTTCCGGATCGCGTGGAAGGCATGGAACGCGCGAGCCCTTGGCGGTTCGGACCCGATCCGCGTCTGGGCGCTGCCTCTCACGCTACTGTCCGCGTTCCTCTACACGATCGCGCTACCCTCCTTCGTGAGCCTTACGGGATTCAGCCCGCTTGCCTATGTGTGTCTGGTCCCTCTCCTGCTGGTTTTCTACCGGACAGGCTACCGGCGGGGGGTGTTCTACGGCGTCTCCTTCGGGGTGCTCCAGACCATGCTCGCGAACTTCTGGCTCG
>DAHVAK010000183.1 GCA_027314665.1 Spirochaetales bacterium | reverse complement strand
TACTTCCTGCTTCCGCTTGTGTGGCTGCTAATCTCCACCACAAAGTCGACGCGGGACCTCTTCAATACACCCATGTTCGGGCTTCCGCACCACATAGGCTTCTTTCAGAACCTGGACGACCTTGGGAAGACCGATCACGGTTTGTACTGGCGCTGGTACCTGAACTCCATCTTCTACTCGACCATTACCGCAACACTGAGCACGCTGATCAGCGCGCTTGCCGGCTACGCGCTTACCAAGTACCGCTTCCGGTTGCAGGCCCCGGTCAATTCGCTGGTGCTCATTGCCCTTCTTCTGCCCGGTGCCACACTGACCATTCCGGTCTTCCTACTTCTGAAACGGCTCGGCCTCATGGACACCTACTTCGCGGTAATCCTGCCAATGCTCGCGAGCCCGTTCGGGGTCTACTTCATGAACGTGTACATAGGGCAGTCCATGCCGAACGAGCTCATAGATTCGGGTCGCATAGACGGCGCAAATGACTACCAGATCTTCGGACGAATCTCGCTTCCCATTATTCGTCCAGGATTTGTCACGCTGTTTCTCATTACGTTCATATTCTCGTGGAACAACTTCTTCCTGCCGCTTCTCGTATTGAGCACTTCGAAGCTGTTTCCCGTTACCCTCGGTCTGGACATCTGGGTATCCACCCTGACCTCGCCTTCCACGGGAGTTCCTCCCTATCCGCTCATCCTGATCGGATCGCTTCTCTCCGTGCTTCCAATGGTCGTTCTCTTCCCGTTTCTTAGGAGATTCATCGCCGCGGGAATTGCAACGGGAAGCGTGAAGATGTGAACCCGCGAGGGGTGGCACGATTTCACTCTGTCACTTCAGTACACCAGGCGAAAGGAGTATGTCTCGAATGACAACGAATGGCATGAATGACCGCCTTCACATTGGCGTGGTCTACTATCCCGAACAATGGCCGGAAAGCCGCTGGGCGGAGGACGCGAAGCTGATGCAGGAGGCGGGAATCACGACCGTGCGGCTTGCGGAGTTTGCATGGCACAGGTTCGAGCCTGAGGAGGGCCGCTACGAGCTCTCTTGGCTCGAGCGGGCGCTCGATGTGCTCTCGGCCCGCGGAATCAAGGCGATTCTCTGCACGCCGACCCCTACCTATCCCGCATGGCTCCACAGGAAGTACCCTGACATCCACCAGATCAAGAGCAACGGCCAGATCAAGGAGTTCGGGCAGCGGCAAGACGCGTGCAAGAACCATCCCGGCTACCGGGAGCATGCCCTCGCGATCACGGAGGTAGTGACGAAACGATTCGGAAATCATCCCGCCGTCGTCGCCTGGCAGACCGACAACGAGCTGGGGTGCCACGGCACCGCGCGCTGCTACTGCCCTCACTGCGAGCGAGAGTTCCAGGGGTGGCTTTCCCGCCGCTTCGGCGGTGACATCGCGCGGCTCAACGAGGCGTGGGGCACGGCCTTCTGGAGCCAGCAGTACAACGACTTCTCAGAGATCTCTCCGCCCCGCGACACGGCGGACCGGGCGGGAAGCAGTGGACAGAATCCGGGGCTCTCGCTCGACTTCTTCCGTTTCTCCTCGGACGTGCAGGTGGCCTTCAACCGGGAGCTCGCGCGCGTTATTCGCGCCAACGCTCCCCAACGGATCGTCACTCATAACCTCATGGGCGACTTCACGGACATCAATTACTTCGACCTTGCCCGCGACCTCGACGTTGTTTCGTGGGACAACTACCCCTTCTTCCAACCTCAGTCGAGCCACCTTCCGCCCGCGCCGCTTTCCCATGATCGGATGCGGGGGCTGAAAGGGGCGAATGTCTGGGTGATGGAGCAGGCCGCCGGACCGGGCGGATGGGATCGCTTCTTCCCGACGCCGGAACCGGGGCGCATACGGCTCTGGGCCCTCCAGGCGGTAGCGCGCGGCGCCGATTTCGTGAGCTTCTTCCGGTGGCGAAGCGCGCGCTTCGGGACCGAGCAGTACTGGCACGGCATTCTCCCTCACCACGGCGTGCCCGGCCCGCGGTACGAGGAGGTGCGGCAGCTCGCCGGGGAGGTGGCGCGCCTCTCTCCCAGGCTCGCCGGCAGCAGGGTAGCCTCCAAGGTAGCCCTCCTCTACGATTTTGACAGCCTCTGGGGGCTCGAGATTCAGCCGCACAGCGCTCCCGGGATCGTCTATCATGCGGTCGTCGGCGCCTATGCGAGCGCTTTGGCCCAATTGGGGGTCGCCGTCGATGTCATCTCGAGTGATCGGGACTTTGCTCCCTACAAGCTCCTCATCGTGCCGGCGCTCTACGTGGTGGGGGATTCTCTCCTCCGGAAGATCAGGGAGTTCGTCCACGCGGGAGGCCGCATTGTCATCGGCGCGCGAAGCGCCGTCAAGGACCCTGAGAACGCGGTGCGAGAGGAGGAGCTTCCGGCAGGTTTGACCGACGTGACGGGGTGTGCCGTCGCCGACTACGATTCCTTCTCCACTCTTCCGGGCGATCCGGTCCAGGTGGTCGCAGACGACGGGGCCGCTTATCCGGCAGTCCACCTCGCGGAGCTTCTGCGTCCGGCGAAGGAGGCCGAGACCCTGCTCTCCTATCGAGGGCGATACTATTCAGGCCAAGCCGCGGGCGTGCGTAATCGGTGCGGTCGGGGGACGAGCTACTACCTCGGGACCTTCCTACAGGAGAAGGGGCTCGCCGCCTTCCTTCGCATCCCCTTGGTCGAGGCGCAGATCGCGATTCTCGACGGTCTTGCCCCCGCGATTGAGGTTTGCGCTCGAGAACGGGATGGTGTCGCTTTTCGATTCTACATCAATCACGACCGCGATCGGGCGACGGTGCCTCTCCTTAAGGGGGGGCGTGAGCTTCTCTCGGGCAAAGAGGTTCAGGGGGACATTGAGCTCGAGGGGCTGCAGGTCGCCGTCGTCGAGGAGCGCTGACATCGGAGGGCGGCGGTCGTGTTGCCGTCGGGGGCGTCCGCCCGCAGAGAAGGAAGCGATCCGCCGCCTCCTCCGACCTGCCTCAGCTTGACACCTTGGGCCTAAGGTCGACAACCGAGCTTCGAACGATCAGCTCAGGTTCAATCATCGTGAACGTGTTGCCGCGCAGCTCTCGGTGTCTCATTTTCTCGAGGAGAATCTCCGTCGCAATCTCTCCCATGTGCTTGCTTGGGTGATTTATCGACGTGAGCGCAAGGCCCGGTAGATCGGCAAGCGAGGAGTTGTCGAAGCTCACGATGGACAGATCTTGATAAAACGCGTGACCCTGCTCCCGGGCGACCCGGATGAGCTCGATCGCCTCTTGATCGTTGGTGCACACGAAGGCGGTCGGAAATTGGCCGCCGTTCTTCGCCTCCCGCGCGTAACTCTCGGTGAGACGACTCCTAACCTCTTCGAGCTTTCCCATATGGTCGAAGCCGATGAGCCAGTTCTCGCGCACTTCGTGGCCTACCTCGCGGAGGTACTCGACGACTCCCTGCATTCGAAGGATTTTCGGGTAGTAGGTTCGATGATAGATGATTCCGATCCTTCGATGGCCGTGCTCCCACAGGTGGGAGGCAGCGAGCCTGCCGCCTTCGCGGTCATTCATTACTACCGCGCTAAAGCGTGCCTCCGGATAGTAGTTGTCGATGAGCACGACCGGGATCCCCGAGCGCTCGATCTCCTGCAAGAGGCCGACATTCGCCGGGTTTTTCCCGTCGTAGGAGGGCTGGAGGATGATCCCGTCGACTCTGCGCTTCCAAAGCCTCTCCAAGACGTCGCGTTCGATCGCAGGATCACGCCGCGACTCCGCCAGGACGAGGTGGTAGCCGTTGTGCGCGAGGACCTGGTTGCATCCTTGGGCGATCTCGGGGAAGATGTACTGTTGCGAGTAGAGAGTAACGAAGCCGATGTCCATTGTGGCGGACTGGCGCGGGCTGAGGCAGAAGGTCCCGATGCCCTTCTTGGTTTCGACGATCCCTCTGTGCGAGAGGTTGTTGAGCGCGGTCCGCACCGAGTTTCTTCCGACCGAAAGGATCTGGCACAGGTCGGCCTCGGACGGAAGCAGATCTCCCGGCTGCAGGCGGCCGCTTTCCATGCCTTGAACAATCCAATTCTCCACGCACTCGTACTTCGTCATCGCTCCGTCCGTTTCCGGTTCTTTCACAGGATGTGGTACTTGATTTGCAGTGTAGCCCGTGAGCGGGAGAATCGCAACAGTGAGCTTCGCGCGGGGAGGCGAGGTAGCGAAGCAGGGATCGCTGCGCCGGGGGTGCGGCTCGCGCCTACCCGACGAGGAAGGGCTCGAGGAGGCTCCGCGTGCGCTCGGGAACCTGAGCCGCGATCCTGATGAGGTTGTCCTCGTACTCGGTGGCGAGAATCTTTCCCGTCCGGTGAATGAGGGCGACGAGATCGTGGCGGCTGTCGGGAAGGGCGACCCGCACCACCGGATGCCCCGCGGCGTGAAGGCGGGCGATCGAGCCCTTCAGCTGCTCCAGCCCCTCGCCCGTGCGCGCGGAGAGCTCGATGGAGTCCGAAAGGCGCGAGCGCAGCGCCGCGAAGGAGAGCCCATCCCCCGCGGCGTCGATCTTGTTGAACACGGTGATGATCGGCTTCGTCCCGACCCCAAGCTCTTCGAGGACCGCGACGGTGGTGGCGTAGTGCTCCTGGACCTCGGGGCTCGAGGCGTCGAGGACGTGGACGAGGAAGTCGGAAAGCAGGGTCTCCTCGAGTGTGGCCTTGAAGGCGACGATGAGGTCGTGGGGAAGGCGGCGGATGAAGCCAACCGTGTCGGTGAGCAGGACCTCGTTCCCGTCGCCGAGGCGCACGCGGCGGGTCGTCGGGTCGAGGGTCGCGAAGAGCTTGTCCTCCACCAGGACGTTCGCGCCGGAAAGAACGTTCAGAAGCGAGGACTTCCCGGCGTTCGTGTAGCCCACGATCGAGCCGGTCGGAAGCTCGCCCCCCTCGCGGCGGCGCCTGCGCGTGGTGCGCTGCTCGCGCACCAGCTCAATCTCGCGCTTCAGCCGCGCGATCTTGCGCACGACGAGGCGGCGGTCGAGCTCGAGCTGGGTCTCACCCTCGCCGCGGGTCCCGCGCGCGCCGCCGCGCTGCCGGGAGAGGTGGGTCCACGCCCGCGTGAGGCGGGGCAGGGAGTACTCAAGGCGCGCGAGCCCGACCTGGAGAGCCGCCTCGCGGGTGGCGGCGCGCGCGGCGAAGATCTCGAGGATGACCTCGTGGCGGTCGATGACGGCGAGCCCGCTCATCTCCTCCCAATTGCGCTGCTGGGAGGGGGCGAGGTCGTCGTCGAAGATGATGCAGTCCGCCTCGAGCTCTTTCGCTCGCTGGGTGATCTCCTCGGCCTTTCCCTTTCCCAGGAGGAGGCGGGGGTGCGGCTCGACGAGCCGGACGATGAGGGCGTCGCGCACCTCGAGCCCCATCGTTCTCACCAGGCCGGAGAGCTCGCTTGAGTGGGCCTCCGAAACGGCAGGCGCCACGCCGGGGCGTTGGAGCGTCACCAACACCGCCGACATGGCGCTTGGGTTCGTGGTTCGTGCAGGCTCAGTCGAATTGCTCATGCAGCCGCGTCAAATAATGAGCGCCGATCGACCCCATTCGTACTCCTTCTCCTTGATCTGGGCCACCGTCGGCATCTTGTAGGTAACCACCTTCTTTCCGTCGGTGACATAGATGCCGTTCGCGATCACCTGAAACGAGAATGACTCGACGTTCGTCCGCGTGAAGGTCTTCGTCACCTTGCTCGGGTCCTTCTTTACCGAGTTGATGCACTCTAGGAGATGCTCCCGCTCCTTGCCGTACATTTTCCCGATGTTGCCGGTGTTTACCTCGTCGGAGAAGTCGATGACCTTCAGGTCGGCATAGATCATCTTGGGCACGCTGATCTTGTTCTTCGCGTCGCAGATGTTCTTCGCGAAGGCGACCGGATCCAGAGAGCTCACGACCACCGGGTCGATGGGGCAAAGCTCCTGGTAGATGTAGTAGCCTCGCGAGGCATCGGGCGGCGTATAGTCCGAAGCAGCGAGCTCAAGGGAACGCCCATCCCGCGTGGTGAGATAGATCGAGCCGAGCTGCTCGACCGGGATGTGCTCGAGCACCCGATAGACCGACAGATAGACAGAGTGCTTCGGATCGCCGTTCGGATGGGGAACGCAGCGCTTTCGCGCGTACTCCCAGTCGAAGTGGTCTCCGAACTCACCCTTCAACTCGGTGAAAACGAGCTGCTCTTCGAACCCTCGCTTGGAACCGGTCGCCATGTAGGATCCGAATTGCCGCGGCTCGAGCTGCGAGGCTATGAGCGCCTCCAGAGGGAAAACTGATAGATAGTAATGAACTGCCATGAAACCCCCCTCTTGCCTCGATATACACTCTCTGTAGAGGATGCTACCGCCGCTGATTTCAAAAGTCAAGAAAAAGGGGGATTTGCGAGTGGGAACGATCGCGCCACGGCTGTGCTCTCGCGGGGGCGCCGGAAAGAGCGCGCGCGGCTGCGGGGCGGTGAGCTGCGCGCCCGAACGGGCGCAGGGTCCTCCGCCCGCGGCACCTTCGAGCCCGCGCGGCTCCGGCCCGCCGCTCGCTGCCTATTCCGCGGCCGGCGGCGGGGCGGGGTGGTGGTGGTGGTCGAAGGAGCGCCTCAAGGGAAGCTCGGGGATGAAGAGGGTCACGAGGAACCCTGCCGCGGCGATGAAGATGACCCAGAAGTAGATGCGCGAGATCGCTTCGGCGAAGGAGAGCTTGATTGCCCGGGTGACCTCGGCCCCGATGCTCTTCGCCTGCGCGGCGAACTGCGTCTTGATTGCGGACAGGAGGCGGTCGGTCTCGGCGGAGCGGAGGACGCTATCCCGCGCTGCGGCAGTCGCGGCCCCTCCACCTGTCCCCCGCTGCAGCCCGGCGAAACGATCGGCGAGCTGCCCCTTAAGCTCGCTCGGAAGGTAGGGGTTGCCCTGAAGCTGCGCGAGAGCCGCCCGATCGCCCCCCTTCAGGGCGCGCACGATGAGGCCGTAGGCCTCGTCGAAGCCTGCGGAGATCTGCTGGGCCGGGGTCATGCCTGCGGGGCCGGACATGAACTGGCTCTCGACCGCGGCGGTGCTGTCGGAACGGTCCGAGGCGAGCCCCGTCGGCATGTTGTGCGCGAAGGCGCTCGAGAGCGAGGTCGCGAGCACGCTCCCGAGGACAGCCGCCCCGATGGTCCCGCCGATCTGACGGAAGAATTGGCTTGCGCTCGTCGCCTGTCCGATCTTGCGCACATCGACGGCATTCTGAACCGCGAGGGTGTAGAGGGGCATCCCCGGGCCGAGGCCGATCCCGCACACGAACATGACGAGGCTGGCGTGAAGGAAGGTCGTTTGCGCGTTGAATGCCGAGAGCAGGATCGTGCCGACGATGAGGATCGCCGCCGAAAGGATGAGAATGATCCGATAGTGGCCGATGCGAGAGACGATCTGTCCCGAGCCTACCGAGCCGATGAAGAGCCCCACCGAGAGCGGAATGATGCTCAGACCCGCGTTGGTCGCCGAGACGCCGAGGACGTTCACCATGAAGAGGGGCAGGAAAATGATGATTCCGAGGAAAACCGCTCCCATGAAGAGGGTGGCCCCGTTCGCGATCGCGAAGACCCGGTTGCGAAACAGGCCGAGGTCCAGGATAGGGTGGCTGTCGTGGCGCGAATGCAGGATGAAGAGGCCAAGCGCCACCGCAGCCGCGGCGAAGAGGGAGAGGGTGACGCCCCCTGCCCACGGATAGAGGCTCTTATCGAGCTCGAGTGCGAGCACGAGGGGCGCCACGGCGAGCACCAGCAGCAGAGCGGACAGATAGCTGAACTTGGCACCGCTCGAGCGCGGATGGAGAGCGGGCATGCGCGAGATGATGAACCACAGGGCAAGGATCCCGAAGGGGAGGTTGACGTAGAAGACCCACCGCCATCCCGAGATCCCCGGGATGATTGCGCTGCCGTAGTCGGTGAGAAGCCCCCCGAAAAGAGGGCCGAGCACGCTCGAGATTCCGAACACCGCCCCGACGAACCCTTGGTATTTGCCGCGCTCGGCTGGCGGGAAGAGGTCCGAAATGACGATGAAGGCCATCGCGAAGAGCCCCGAGCTTCCGAGCCCCTGCAAGCCCCGGAAGATGATGAGCTGGCTCATCCCATCGCCCAGGATCGGCAGGCTTCCGAACTCGCCGGAGAGCCCGCAGAGGAAGGAGCCGCCGAGAAAGATCCCGATCGACCACAGCTCGATCGCCTTGCGGCTGTGGATGTCGGCGAGCTTCCCGTAGATGGGTATGAGAACGGTCGAGGTGAGAAGGTAGGAGGTGGCCACCCAGGCGTAGCGGCCGAGGCCATGGAGGTCTTTGGCAATCCGAGGGAGTGCGGTCGCGACGATCGTCTGATCGAGAGCCCCGAGAAAGAGGGCAAGGAGAACACCGCCAAGGGTGATCATCCGGGACTGCTGCGTGATTTCCATCGGCGAAAGGTACGATTATTCGCCGCTCGAGTGCAAGCCCAAAAGGCGCGGCCCTCCCCGAATGGGCAGGGCCGCGCTGCTGCCGCGGACTCGGCTCGCCGTTGGCAGGGTGACTTTGCGTTTGTCGGCAACCCGCTAGCTTGCGTAGTGCTCCTCGTAGTCCTCGCGGAGGGCCTGGACCACGGCGGGATCGGCAAGGGTCGTCACGTCACCAAGGGCGCGTCCCTCGGCAATGTCGCGAAGGAGCCGGCGCATGATCTTGCCCGAGCGGGTCTTCGGAAGCTCGGAGGTGAAGAGGATCTCCTCGGGGCGCGCGAGTGCGCCGATCTTCCCGACGACGTGGCGCTTCAGCTCCTCTTTGATCCCCTCATCGAGCCTCATTCCCCCTTTGAGGGAGACGAAGGCGACGATCGCCTGCCCTTTGACGTCGTGCGAGCGCCCAACGACCGCCGCCTCGGCGACCGAGGGATGGCTCACCAGGGCGGACTCTACCTCCATGGTGCCGATGCGGTGGCCCGAGACGTTGAGGACGTCGTCGATGCGCCCGAGGAGCATGTAGTTGCCCTTCTCGTCGCGCTTCGCGCCGTCGCCGGCGAAGTAGGTCTTGGTGCTCCACTTCGCGAAATAGGTCTTCACGTAGCGCTCGTCATCGCCCCAAATCGTGCGGAGCATGGAGGGCCAGGGATGAGTGAGCGCGAGGAAGCCACTTCCCTCCTTCACCTCTTCGCCCTCGCCGTCGAGGATGGTCGCTCGGATCCCGGGCAAGGGGGTGCCGGCGAAGCCGGGCTTCATCGTAGAAACCCCAGGAAGGCCGGCGATCATGATCGAGCCGGTCTCGGTCTGCCACCAGGTGTCGACGATCGGACAGCGCCCGCCGCCGATGTGCTCGTGGTACCACATCCACGCCTCGGGGTTGATCGGCTCCCCGACGCTCCCGAGCAGGCGCAGGCTCGACAGATCGTGCTTCGCCGGTAGCTCGCTTCCCCACTTCATGAAGGTGCGGATCGCCGTCGGGGCGGTGTAGTAGACCGTCACGCGGTGGCGCTCGATGAGCTCCCAGTGGCGATCCTTCTCGGGGTAGTCCGGAGCGCCCTCGTACATGAGGATGGTGGCCCCGTTCAGGAGCGGGCCGTAGACCACGTAGCTGTGGCCGGTCACCCAGCCGATGTCCGCGGTGCACCAGAAGATGTCGTCCTCCTTCAAGTCGAAGACGTACTTCGTGGTGGCGTAGCAGCCGACGGCGTAGCCGCCGGTCGTGTGGACGATCCCCTTTGGCTTGCCGGTCGTTCCGGAGGTGTAGAGGATGTAGAGCGGGTCCTCGGCGTCGACCTCCGCGGGCGGACAGTCGGCGCTGCGATGGTCCATGAGGCGATGGTACCAGTGATCGCGCCCCTCCATGATGTGGAGAAGGTGATGCTCGCCGGGGAGGTTCCGCACCATCACGACGTGCTTGATGCTCGTACACTGCTCCAGGGCGCGATCCCCGCTGTGCTTCAGGGAGACGACGTTTCCGCGCCGCCAGCCGCCGTCCGCGGTGATGAGCACCTTCGCCTGGGAATCGTTGATCCGCTCGGCGAGGGCGTCGGGGGAAAAGCCGCCGAAGACGACATTGTGGATCGCGCCGATGCGCGCGCAGGCGAGCATCGCGACCGCCGCCTCGGGAACCATGGGCATGTAGATGGCGACCCGGTCTCCCTTCTCCACACCGAGCTCTTTCAGGACGTTCGCAAACTTGCAGACTTCGCGATGGAGCTGAAGGTAGGTGAGGGTCTTGACCTCGCCCGCCTCGCTTTCCCAGATGATGGCGGCCTTGTTGCGCCTCGCTCCGGCGAGGTGGCGGTCAAGGCAGTTGTAGGCCATGTTGAACTTGCCGCCCACGAACCAGCGGGCATGGGGGGGATCCCACTCGAGCACCTTGTCCCAGGGCTTCGTCCAGTGGAGCTGCGCTGCATGCTCCGCCCAGTACTCCTCCGGATTGCGCTCGGCGCGGTCATAGATCGAACGGTCGCGCACGTGAGCGTTCTCGGCGAAGCTCGGCGGCGGTGGAAACTCCCGCTGCTCCCTCAGCAGGTC
>DAHVAK010000181.1 GCA_027314665.1 Spirochaetales bacterium | reverse complement strand
GCGCGGGCTCTCCTCCCGCGGGCGCCCTGGCTTCCCCAGCGGCGGCGGCGCTCCGCCCCTCGCCTTGGCCCACGATCCGCTGCCGCGCCTCCTGGAAGTAGTTGATCCCCGCTACGAGCACCGAGCGCGCGTGCGGGAGGATGCGCTCGGGATGGAACTTGAGCGGAGCGTGGTCGTGAAGGTAGGCCATCGATCCGGCGTAGCCCCGCCCGAGCCATCGCCGGTAGAGGCCTTCCGAGCGCTCGTCGGGGAGTGCGTCGGCGACCCCGAGCAGCTCAATCCCCTCGGCATGAAAGAGCCCGGCGAGCTCCGCGGGAACGGGCGGGAAGTAGGGTTTGCGCGCAATCACGTCGCATGATACCACGCTCGTCGCGCGAGGTTTGCCGAGCTTGCCGAGCGCCGGCGCGGAGCGCACTGTACACGCCCCGGCGATGAGGGCTATAATCGGGCTACCTCATAAAAAAAAGCCAAACTCGTGTTCAGGTGGTCACAATGGAGTCCTACGATGTGGCCATTGTCGGCGCAGGTGTGATCGGCGCCGCCATTGCGCGCAGGCTCTCGGCCTATCAGCTCGACATCGCGCTGCTTGAGAAGGAGTGCGATGTCTCATTCGGGGTGTCAAAAGCCAACTCCGGCATCATTCACGCCGGATTCCATCACAGCCCGACCTCCCTCAAGGCGCGGCTCGAGGTGCTCGGCAACATCATGTACGACGCGCTCCAGCGCGAGCTTCACTTCCCCTTCCGACGCTGCGGGATCGTGGTTGCGGCCTTCTCGATCGAGGAGATGAAGACCGTCGAGCGGCTCTATGCCCAGGGGCTGGAGAACAAGGTGATCGGGATCGAGCTCTGCAGCCGCGATCGACTCCTCTCCCTCGAGCCGAAGCTCAACCCCGACGTCGTCGGCGGCCTTCACGCCCCCTCGGGCGGGATCATCGAGCCCTATCGCTTCGTCTTCAGCCTCGTCGAATCGGCCTGCAAGAACGGTGTGACGCTGAAGCGGGAGTTCGAGGTCGTCGAGGCGGAGGTTTCCGGGCGATGGAGCCCTCACTTCACCATTCGCTCCCGCTCGGGCGAGGCGATCAAGGCTCGGTGGGTGGTGAACGCCGCCGGTCTCTTCGCCGACGAGGTTTCGCGCATCTTTGGGGGCGAGCAGCTCACCATCGTTCCGCGCAAGGGCGAGGAGTTCCTCATGGACCGCAATGCCCGCGGCTACCCGAGTCGGGTCGTGTTCCCCGTGCCGAGCCCTGACTCGAAGGGGATGCTCGTCATCCCGACCGTGGAGGGCACCACGATGATCGGCCCTACGGCCATCGAGGTCGACGACAAGCGGGACCTGAGCACCACCCACGAGAACTTCGAGAGGGTGTGCTCCTCCGCCCGGCGTCTGGTTCCCTCGGTTTCGGAGCGCGACATCATCACCTCCTTCGCAGGACTCAGGCCCACCCTCGCGGGCAACGACTTTTACATCGCCGTGTCGCAGGCGCAGCCACACCTCGTCCAGGTGGCCGGCATCCAGTCGCCCGGCCTCACCGCCTCTCCGGCTATCGCAGAGTACGTGAAGGACCTCCTGAAGCAGGACGGGCTCCCCCTGGCGGAGCGGGCGGACTTCGAGCCGTCGATCGAGGAAGTGCCGCGCCTGCGCGAGCTGGATCCGGAGGCGGCCGACCGCCTCGTTCAGGCCCAGCCCGACTACGGGGAGGTAGTCTGCCGCTGCGAGACGGTCTCGGAGGCCGAGATCGTTGCGGCGATCAAGCGCGGCCACACCACCCTCGACGGGGTGAAGTTCTACACCCGCGCCGGGATGGGGCGCTGCCAGGGAGGCTTCTGCACCTACAAGACCCTCAAGATCATCGAGCGCGAGGCGAAGCTCTCCCTCGGCGAGATCACCAAGCGGGGGCAGGGGAGCTTCGTGCTCGGCTCGACGGTAGGGGATCTCCCGGTCGGGGGCGCATCGTGAAGAAGCGCGTCTACGACACGGTGGTCATCGGTGGAGGCGCAGCGGGCCTCGCCGCGGCCGCCGAGATCGCCGGAAGGGGCTACCACGTCGCGGTCATCGAGCGCGAGCTCTCCCTCGGAGGGATCCTCAATCAGTGCATCCATAACGGCTTCGGGCTTCACTACTTCAGGGAGGAGCTCACCGGGCCGGAGTACGCCGAGCGGATGATCGGGATGACCGCCCACCTGAAGGGAATCGACTTCTTTCTCGACAGCGCCGTGCTCGACGTGCGGGGACCGGGCAGCGGGGAGGAGGGACACGTCGTATACTGCATCTCGAAGCGGGAGGGAATCACCGAGTTCGCCACGGCGTCGATCGTGCTCGCGATGGGCTGCCGCGAGCGCAATCGGGGGAACATCGGCATCCCCGGAACGCGACCCTCGGGAGTCTTCACCGCGGGCCTGGCGCAGCGGCTCGTCAACATCGACGGCTACATTCCCGGAAAGGACGTCGTGATCGTCGGCTCCGGCGACATCGGGCTCATCATGGCCCGCAGGATGACCTGGGTGGGAGCCCGCGTGCACGGAGTCGTCGAGATTCAGCCCTATCCCTCGGGCCTGACGCGCAACATCGCCCAGTGCTTGAATGACTTCAACATCCCCCTCTATCTCTCGCACGTCGTGAGCGAGATCCACGGCACCCAGCGGGTCGAGGGGGTGACGGTCACCCCGATCGAGGATCATCACGAGCAGCCCTCGAAGAGCTTCCGCATGGATTGCGACACCCTCCTGCTCTCGGTCGGTCTCGTGCCGGACAACGAGCTCTCGCGGCGACTCGGGGCCACCCTCAACCCCGAGACCGGGGGTCCCTATGTCGATGCCACCCTCATGACGAGCGTTCCGGGGGTCTTTGCCTGCGGCAACGTCCTCCATGTCCACGATCTGGTGGACTGGGTTACCGAGGAGTCCTCGCGCTGCGGTCGCAACGTCTGCGACTATCTTTCCGGTGGTCGAACGCCCTGGCAGGGGGCCGTGGGCGCCGGAGCGAACGTCAAGTACGTATTGCCGAACCGCTACGCCCCCGCCCAGATGAATGTCTTCTATCTACGTTCCCTGATCGTGAAGAATCGCGCGCTCCTGCGGGCGAGCCTGAACGGACGGACGCTTCTGGAGCGGAGACTTGCCCATGTTCAGCCCTCTGAGATGGTGAGCTTCACCCTCGGACCCGACGCCTTCGCCGAGGTGCTCGGAGCGGAGGGCGCCTCTGGCCCCGCGGACGCCGCAGCAGTCGCCGACAGCCGTCTTGAAGTGAGCATCGAGTAGGAGGAGCCATGACCGAGAGGTCGCTTGTCTGCATATCCTGTCCGATCGGATGCCGCCTCACGGTCGTGGAGGACCCGCCGGGAACCATCGCGGTAAGCGGGAACAAGTGCGCTCGCGGCGAGGTCTATGGGCGCGAAGAGATGCTTTCGCCCAAGCGCGTGGTGACCGCCACGGTCCTCACCGACTCGAGCACGATGCGCCGCCTGCCGGTGAAGACGACCGCGCCTCTCGCCAAGGAGCTCATCCCCGGCCTGCTCTCCGGTCTCTACCGGATGCGCGTTCCCCTGCCCGTGCGCTGCGGACAGGTGATCCTTCACGATCTCGAGGGCAGCGGAATCGATCTCGTCGCGACGCGATCGGCGGAATAGGCGCGCTTGCGTGACCGAGGAAAATAGTCAAAAATAGCGTGTCGGCTGGAGGATGTACGGATGTCCGGGGTTCGGTTGCCCACAGTGGTGGTTCCCTACGGCGGTCCGACTCTGGGCGAGGGGCTCCAAGACCTTTTCGTCTACCTCAGGCCCGAGACCAACGGGGTGAAGGTCGAAAGCGTCCTTCTCAAGGTGATTCGCGGCGATCCCCGCTACCGCGAGCGCATCTCGCTCGTCTATCTCGCCAACATCCCCGGCGACTTCATCGTGCGCAACCGCGTCATCGAGCAGCACTATGCCACCCGCCTGTACTTCACCCGCAAGGGCAAGGCTGCCTTCACGCCCTCCATGCAGCGCCGCTTCGCGGAGTATTTCCACCGCGACTTCGCATCCGCGACTCTCCTCGGCGCCTTCGATGCCGTGGAGGACGGGCGCTTCCGGCGGGATGAGCTGTTCGAGATTTGGGTGGAGCCGCGCGACCTGTTCCAGCTGAACGGTCAGACCATCAAGCGGATCGGCGACATCTTCATCATCAACTACGACATCCCCGCGCTCCTGCACAAGAACAATAGCGAGACGGACATCGCGGTGATGGTCTTTCGATCGAGCCTCTCCTATCCGGACTTCCAGGAGCTTGTCCGGCTCATGGGAGCAGCGCTCGTCGCGAACGGTATCCTCGACGCAAGCGTGCCGCTTGCGCGGGCCTTCCATTACTCGAAGGGGCCCTTCGAGCAACTGCTCGACGCCCACGGCTACCTCTACGACGAGCGGGGCGAGCGCCTCGCGATCGCGCAGACGAGCTTCTGCGAGTTTCTGATGCGCAAGGGGCTCACCCTCGGCAGCATCCACGACGCGATTCGCTACCCGATCATGCAGTTTCGCTCTCCCAGCGGCGAGCTTGTCGAAGAGGACCTTCTCGTTTATACCTTCGGCGAGAGCTATGAGGGCGCCTACGCGAAGCTCATGAGCGCCGTGGCGCAGCCGCTCATCTAGCAGGGTGCTGACAAAGTGATTGACCCGCTGCCAAAACGGCGTTTTTTATGGCCTCTTGCCCCAATTTGGCTCGAGAAAACGCTGTTTTGGCAGGTACCTTTGAGTTTTTCAGCACCCTGCTAGCTTGGGTTTGTCAGCAACCTGATACACTGCGCGCGAGGCATCTGCCTCGCCGCCCAAGGACGGGATAGCCGATCGATGATGCGAATCCTACACTGCGCCGATCTTCATCTGTCGGCCGAAGAGGCCGACTACTGCTTGGGGGTCCTCGACGAAATCGTGGCGATGGCGGCGTCCAATCGCTGCGGCTGGCTGCTGTTCGCCGGGGATCTCTTCGATACCTACCCCGATCTCGAGAAGCTGAAAGGGGAGTTTCGCAAGCGCATGGCGGGGCTTCCGCAAGGGTGCCGCGCGCTCGTCATTGCGGGGAATCATGACCGCCTGCGCATGGGCGCCAAGCGTCTCTCGGCGGTCGACCTCGAGCCTGCCGCCTTCGTCGCCGACGGCCCCTTCGAGCTCTTCGCGGACGAGGCCCTCGAGCTCGTGGCAATCCCCTTTGCCCCTGCCCACGCGGACTACCTCGAGTGGAACCTCCCTCCGCGCAAGGCTCCCCTTCGCATCGCAGTCGCTCACGGCTCCATTGCCGGAATGCACTACACCGGCGGCGATGAGGAGGAGGAGCCCGGAGTGATGGATCCGGACCTCTTCGTGCGGCACGGGATCCGGCTTGCGGCTCTCGGGCACATCCACGCCTCCCGCACTGAGGTCATCGAAGGCGTCACCTTCAGCTATCCCGGCTCCGCGCGGGTCTGGCGGCGGGGCGAGAGCGGAGCGCGCCGCGTCAACCTCATCGAGGCGGGCGAAAGCCTGAGCCTTTCGGCGCTGACGCTCGCCTCGGCCGGGCAATACCGCCGCGTCGAGCTGCCTCTCAATCTCGACGGGAGCCTTCCTCCCTTGGGCCCGCTCGTCGAGGAGTGGGGCAAGGCCGACTGGGTGGAGATCGCGGCAAGCGGGGTGATCGAGGACGAGCGGGTGCTCGCAGCGAGCGAGGCCGAGCTGAAGCGCCGCCAGGGGGCTCGCGTGCGCCGTCTCGAGCTCACCCGTGAAGGGGTCCTCACCCTTGAGGGCATCGCCACCCAGCCGGTAGCCAAGCGCTTTCTCGAGCGATGGAAGGCTCGCGAGCCCTCCGGCGGGGAGGAGCGGACCGTCTGGCTCAAGGCGCGCGAGCTTGCGCTCCTGAAGGTGAAGGAGCTTCTCGAGGCGCGCCAGTGATCAGTCGACTCACCCTTCAGGAATACGGCAAGTTCAAGGGAGCATCCTTCCCGCTGAAGGCCGTGACGCTCGTCCTCGGCGAGAACGAGACCGGGAAGTCCACCCTCTTTGACGCCCTCTTCGAGCAGCTGTGCGCGCCGAAGGGAACGACTCAGGCCGGCAAGCGCCTGAGGGATCGCTACGGCGAACGGCGCAGCGCGCAGATCGAGTTCGACGGCGAGCCGCTCACCTTCGAGGCGGACGAGTTCCTGAACCTCTATGCCATCGGCTCGAGCAACCTTTCGATCGAGCTCGCGCCGGGGACTGCGTGGCTCGACCGCGTGAAAAGCAAGCTCTTCTCGGGGGGGATCGATCCGACCCACCTCGCGGGCCTCCTCGACCGAGAGGCGAAGAGCACCGGCAACTACGCCCAGGTGAAGGAGGGCCGCAGGCTCGAGGCTCTCCAGGAAGCTGCCGAGGGCGAGCTGCAGGCGATGCGCCGCCGCAGGGAGGAGCTTCTCGCGCAGGAGAGGCAGGTCCACGCCTCGGGCGGGCGGCTCGCGGGGGTCGAGGCGGCAATCGCCGCGAAGGAGAAGGAAGCCGCGGCCCTCGTTCGCCTCATCGAGCAGCAGCGCGCGATCGCCGAACGCTCCGCCCTCGCCGAGACCCTTGCCGCCCTCACGCGAATCGAGGAAAGCGAGCGGCGCGAGCGCGAGCTTGCGGCCTTCCGGGTCGACGGCAGCGCGGAGCTGCGCCGCCTCGAGACGGCGATGAGCGAGGCGCAAAGCCGGCTCACCGCGGCGCAGGAGCGGCGGCGCGCCGCGGCGGAGCGGCTCGCCGGAAGCGAGCGGCGGGAGCAGGAGCTGCGCTCGCGCCGCGAAGGGGCGCAGAAGCGGGCCGAGGTGGCCTCGCAGCTGCGGCGGGCCCTCGAGCGGCGCCGGGGCCTCGCCCCGCTCGCAGTAGTGCTCCTGCCGCTCGGCGCCATGGCGCTTGGCGCGCTCGTGGGGGCCCTCCTCCTGCCCCTCCTCATCGCCGGGCTGAGCCCGGGCCTCGCGGCGGGCTTTGGGGCCGTCGCGCTCCTCGTCCTTGGGCTCATCGTCGTGCTCCTCCTGCAAGCCGGCTCAGGCGCGCGCTCGGGGGTCGTCGCCTCCCGCGACGAGTGGCGCCGCCGCCTGCCCGACGCACCGCCCCTTGCGAGCGAGGGTTACGAGGGGCTGATCGCCGAGCTCGCCTCCCGCGAGCGGGAGGCGGATGAGGCCGCGGATCGGGCGAGCGAGCTCGCCCGCGAGCGGCAGGCCCTCGAGGAGGAGGCGCGGCAGGCGGCGGCGGAGAGCGAGCGGGCCGAGACGGGGCTGAAGCTGGAGCGAGCCGCGCACGCCTCGTGGCTGTCGGAGCGGGGGGTCGCGACCTCGCAGGGCTACTTCGAGCGGCAGCGCGAGCATGCGGTGCTTGCCAAGATGCTTGAAGGGGAGCGGGTCCGGATTGCTGAGCCCTTGAGGCGCCTGCGCGCGTCGGACGAGGGGGCGCTGAAGGCCGAGTGCCTGGCGCGAATCTCGCGGCTCGACGCCCTCATCGCGAGCGATCCGGTGGGGGAGGGGGAGCTTCGCCGGGCAGAAAGGGAGCTCGACGCCTCCGCTGGGGAGCTCGAGCGCCTGCGCGGGGAAAAGGAGCGGCTGCTCACGGCGGTGTCGGGGGGACTGGGCGAGGTGAAGGGATCGCTCGGGAACCTCCCTGCGCAGCTCCTTGCCAAGGAGCGGGAGCTCGCCGAGCTCACCGCTCGCATCGAGGCGCTCTCCCTCTCCCGGCGGGCGGCAGCGCTCGCACGGGATCTCTTTCAAGAGCTTGCTCGCGACTCGGATGTGCTCCTCGATCGCCTCGCCTCCGAGATGGGGCGCTCCTTCGGCGACCTACTCCGCTCGCAGCGACCGGTTACCCTCGAGCGGCTCGAGCTCGGAGGGATTGCGGTCGCCGACGCGGGGGGCACGCCGCGCTCCGTGGAGCTCCTTTCCCACGGCACCCGCGACTCCTTTCTCTTTGCGGCCCGGCTCACCCTGGCCGCTCAGTCGCGCGAGGGCGAGGGCATCCTCGTCCTGGACGACCCCTTTTCGGCCCTCGACGCCCGGCGGGTGGAGAGCGCCCTTGCCTTTCTCGCCCGTTTCCGCGAGCGCATGGGCTGGCAGCTCATCCTCTTCAGCAAGGAGCTTTCTCTCGAGCGCTCGGCGCGCGCCCTTTTCGGCGAGGTCGAGGTGATCCGACTATCCTAGTCATAATGATGTGACCGCCCCAATTGCGAATACGGAGGTTACACTGCGGTCGTGAAGATCGAAGTG
>DAHVAK010000177.1 GCA_027314665.1 Spirochaetales bacterium | reverse complement strand
CTGAAGCGGGTCCTCGCCTACTCGACGGTGAGCCAGATCGGCTACAGGGTCCTCGGGCTCGGGGTGGGCTTCTACTCCGCGGCGAGGCTCCACTTCCTGGTTCACGCCTTCTTCAAGGCCCTCCTCGTCCTCGCGGCAGGGGCGGTCATTCTCGGTCAGGGCGCCGAGCCCAACATGTTCCAGATGGGGGGCCTGCGCCGCGCGATGCCCCTCACCTTCGCAACCTTCCTCATTGGAGTGTCCTCCCTCTCCGCGCTGCCCCTGGTGACCGCGGGCTTCTATAGCAAGGAGTGGATCCTCTCCGGGGTGTGGCAGTCGCCCCACGACGGGCCGCTTCTGTGGCTCCTCGCAGGCGGGGTGGGGGTGCTCCTCACCTCGATCTACTCCTTCCGCGCTCTGTTCATCGTGTTTCTCGGGGAGCAGAAGATCCAGACGACCCACCGCCCCGGCCTTGCCATGGCCCTCCCGCTGGTGATTCTGGCCGTGCTTTCGATCGGGGGCGGCTTCGTGCAGTTTCCGCCGACGATCGCGAGGGTCGATCTCTTTCAGTCCTTCATCGGCCCCGTGTTCCGCGGCGGTTTGCCGGAAGGAGCGGGAGCGGCGGCGGCAGGCGCCGCCATGAGCCCTGCGGGCGCGGCAAGCGGGGCCGCGGCGGGCGGTCCTACCGAGGCGCTTCTCCAGATCATCGCCTCCGCATTGAGCCTCATCGGCGTGGGGATCGCCTACCTCATCTACCGGCGGGGCGCTCCCGTCCAGGCGCGCCTTGCCGAGCCCGCCGGCTTCCGCGGCCTGAAGGCGTTCCTGTTCTCGGGCCTCGGCTTCGATTGGCTCTATGCGCGGCTTTTCGTGAGGCCCTTCATCGCGCTCGCTCGCTTTCTGAAGCGCGACTTCGTCGATTATCTGTACCGCGCGATCGGCGCCGCCAACAGCGGCGCGGGCAGGCTGCTCGCCTCGGCCCAATCGGGCAAGGTGCGCTGGTACCTGGCCGGTCTTGCCCTCGGCGCCGTGGTCGCCGTGGGATTGGTGGTGTGGCTATGATCCTTGCGCTTCTCGTCCTTGGACCCGTCCTCGGAGGTCTCGTCGCATGGCTCTTCGGAAGGGCCGGAAGGAGCTGGGTCCGCATCTGGCCGCTTTTCTTCCTAGCTCTCGACTTCGCGGCGCTCCTCGCGATCTGGATCGGCGGCGATCCGAACGCAGTGCGCCTCGGCTCGTACGGCTTCTACTATCAGCTTGAGCTTCCCTGGATCCCGCAGCTCGGGATATCGGTGCACCTGGCCCTCGACGGCTTGAGTCTCCTTCTCTCCCTGCTCACGGTCTTCATCGGGATCATCGTCATCACAGTCTTCTGGAGGCGCGAGCGGGAGAACGAGCGCTTCTTCTACTTCAACCTCTCGCTGGTCCTCTCGGGGGTGATGGGGACCTTCCTGGCCGTGGATCTCTTTCTCTTCTTCCTGTTCTGGGAGCTCATGCTCGTGCCGAGCTACTTTCTCATCGTGGGGTGGGGCGGCGAGAAGCGGGCGAAGGCCGGCTTCAAGTTCTTCGTCTTCACGCAGCTCTCCGGTCTCCTGATGCTCCTTGCGATCCTCTCCCTCTACTTCATCCACGGCGCCGAGTCGGGGAGCTACACCTTCGACCTCTTCCGGCTCATCGGAACCCCCTTGAGCTCCACGGTCGGGATGCTCCTCCTTCTGGGCTTCCTCGCCGCCTTCCTCGTCAAGCTTCCCGTGGTGCCCTTCCATTCCTGGCTGCCCGACGCCTACACCGAGGCACCCATCGAAGGCACCATCATTCTTGCGGCCCTTCTTTCCAAGACGGCCGCCTACGGAATCCTCCGCTTCGCCATCCCGCTCTTTCCCCAGGCGGCCGCGAGCTTCGCGCCTGTCGCCTTCGTTCTTGGGGTGGTGAGCGTGATCTACGGAGCGGTGCTTGCCTTCGCGCAGAGCGACATGAAACGCCTAGTGGCCTACTCAAGCGTGAGCCACCTCGGCTTCGTGCTCGTCGGTCTCTTCGCGCTCACCCCGATCGCCCTTCAGGGCTCGATCCTTCTCATGGTGAGCCACGGGGTGGCCACCGGCGGGCTGTTCATCGTGGTCGGGCTCCTGGAAGAGCGCCTCGGACGCCGCTCCCTCGAGGAGATGGGCGGGCTCTTCCCGATCGTACCGCGGCTCGGGGGGATGGCCCTGGTGCTTGCCTTGGTAGCCCTCGGCCTGCCGGGCTCGGGCAACTTCATCTCCGAGATCCTCATTATCGTGGGGACCTTCCAGGCGAGCGCTCTCTTTGCGGTGATCTTGTCGGCGGGTCTGATCTTCTCCGTTGCCTACGCCCTGTGGATGATCCAGCGCGCCCTCCACGGGAAATCGGCGCCGGGGATCGCCATTGCGGACCTCTCGCTCGTCGAGACCGCCTCTGCGCTCGTGCTGATCCTTGCGGTCTTCTGGCTCGGCCTCTACCCCCAGCCTGTCTTCAATGCAGCCCACCAATTCTTGCAGATCATGCAGGGAGGAATCTGATGAGCGCGCTTGACCTCTTGGCGCTTCTTCCGCAGATCATCATCGCGGCGGCGGTCGTCCTCATCCTGATCGGAATCGCCATCCGGCGCGGATACCTCGCCAGCTTCATCCTGGCCCTGCTCGGCTTCGCGGGCGCCTTTGCAAGCCTTTTCTACCTTCCCGACCTCGCCCGCATCGGGGGGCTTCTCGTCGTGGATTCCTACGCGCGCTTCTTTGTCGGGGTGATCCTCGCGGCGAACTTCGCGGTCCTTCTTCTCTCCTACGGCTACCTGCGGGGCTATCGGGAAAACCGCGAGGAGTTCTTCGTGCTCCTGCTTCTCGAGAGCCTCGGCGCAATGGTGCTGGTGGAGAGCGCCCACTTCGCGAGCTTCTTCCTCGGGCTCGAGCTCCTGAGCATTTCCCTGTACGCCCTGCTCGCCTACGTTCGCACGAGGCGGATCTCGATCGAGTCGGGCTTGAAGTACTTCGTCCCGGCGGCGGTCTCCTCGGCCTTCCTTCTCTTCGGGATGGCCCTTCTCTACGGAGCGACCGGCACGATGGAGTTCGGCAGGATCGGGGCCGCCCTTACCTCGGGGGTGGGGGTCATCGCCCCGGGCGCAGGGACCTCGGCAGTCATGACCGTCGGCCTCATGATGGTGATCGTCGCGATCGGCTTCAAGCTCGCGCTGGTCCCCTTCCACATGTGGGCTGCCGATGTCTATCAAGGCTCGGCCGCGCCCGTGACGGCCTCGATCGCTACGGTGAGCAAGATCGCGGTCTTCGCGCTTTTCTTCCGGTTCTTCGCGGGGATGGATCTCGCGGAAAACCCGGTCGTCGCCTGGGTCCTGGTGATCGTCGCGGTTCTTTCGATGCTCGCGGGCAGCTGGCTTGCCCTTCGGCAGTCGAACGTGAAGCTGATGCTCGCCTACTCCTCGACCGCCCACCTCGGCTACCTGATGCTGCCCCTCCTGGTCGGCGGGGCGGCGGGCGCGTCGGCCTCCGCCTTCTACCTCGTGGCCTATTCGGCGACAACGCTCGGGCTTTTCGGGGTTATCACGGCGCTCTCGGGGGTTGATCGAGAGGCCGAGCAGCTCACCGACTTTGCGGGGCTTGCGCGAAAGAGACCGCTCCTTGCAGCGGTCTTCATTATCATGCTTCTGTCGATTGCGGGGATTCCCCTCACCGCCGGCTTCATGGGCAAGCTCTACCTGCTCGGCGTCGGTGTGGGCGCGACGAGATGGCTGCTCGCCGCCTCCCTTGTCGCCTCGAGCGCAATCGGGCTCTTCTATTACCTGCGGCTCGTCGCGGTCCAGTTCACGCCGGTCGGAGAGGACCCATCGCGCTTGGCGGCCTCGGGGCAGGAAGCCGCTCCGATCCGGGCGGCGGAGTCCCGCGTCGCCGCGAGCGCGGGACTCATCCTGGCCGCCGCCACGATCGGGGTCATCGGGCTGGGCCTCTTCCCCTCTCCCCTGCTCGGATTGATCGCGAGGCTGGTGCCCGTGCTGTAGCGGTCCGCCGCAGCCCGAGGAGCTTCCGAGCTACAGCTCCCGCGCGATCGTTATGAGGTCTCCCTTGCTGATGAGCCGGTGCTCAACGAGCGAGCGAATCATGCGGATGTTCGAGCCCTGAAACAGGTAGTCGTGAAGGTCACGAAGGAGTGCCTCCTCGACCTCCCGTCGGCTGACGAGCGGGGTGTAGACGTAGGTGTTCTCCTCCTCACGCTGGGTGAGGACTCCCCGCTGAACGAGATCGCTGATGATTTTGGTGATTTTGCTTCGGTCGAGATCCTCGGTGCTTCCGAGCATCTTTTGGACCTGAGCATCGGTCGATTCGCCCTGCTCCCAGATGACCTGCATGACGGAAACCTCATGATCGTGGAGCAGCCGCTTTCCCTTGTGCATACCTGATCCTCCGCAGGCGGGATGCGCCTGATGATAGTCTTACTATCTTACTCCCCCTTTCCCGGGTTCACAAGGAAAAGTTGACCGCAGGCGAGAGCGCCGCCCCGTTCGCCGCTCCTTGCGTGCGGGGCGCGCCTCGCGGCCTTCGGGAAGGTGTCGGGGGGAGGAGCAGCGGCTTCGGGTACCCCGTCCTGCTTGCGAAGGAGGCGCGGGAGAGGCCCCCGTCGCAACCCGACGCTCAGGCGTTGCGCTTCATGCGGAGGATGATCCTGGTGAACATGCTCGGGATGAACTCGGGGAAGAGCCGATTCAGCCACCAGTAGATCCGGTGGCGGTTGGGCGCAACGATGATCCCCCTGTTTCGCTTGACGCCCCTCATGATCTGCCTGATGCAATCCTCGGGCGTCAGGAATTTCATCCGCTCGTTCATTGCTCTGTTCTCTTTCGAGCTCATGAACTCCGACACGTTCGGGGTCGTCCTCTGGATGTCGGTGCGCAGGTAGCCGGGACAGAGGACGCTTACCTTGATGCCGTAGAGTCTCGCCTCCGACCGCAGGGTCAGCGAAAAGCCGACAACGGCGTGCTTGCTGGCGGAGTAGGTCGTCGTCAACCCGCCGGGAATGAGCCCCGCCAAGGAAGCGGTGTTCACGATGTGCCCGAAGCCCTGCTTCATCATGATGGGATACGCGTGCCGGCACCCATACACCACCCCCCAAAGGTTCACGTCCATGACCCGGCGCCAATGCTCGGCGGTGATGTCCTTGAACTCCCCGTTGACGGAGACCCCGGCGTTGTTGAAGAGGTAGTCGATCCGTCCATGTTCCTTCCGAGTGGTCTCGATCAGGGACTTGACCGCCTCCTCGTCCGAGACATCCACGCCCACCGCTTCAGCGCGCCCGCCGTTCGAAACGATCGCGGCCTGAAGGCTTCGCACCCCTTGGAGGTTCCGATCGGCAAGGACGACCACAGCCCCGTTTCTCGCAAGATACTGGCCGATCGACCTTCCAATTCCCGAAGCGCCTCCGGTGACGACGGCCACCTTGCTCAAGAAGGGATTCATCGCACTCCCTGCCCGCGCTGAGCGGAGCCGGCCTGCTCGGAGAAAAAGCCCTTCGCCGGATCGAGATATTCGTGGCGCTCGCGCATCAAAGCAGGCGCCCCGTTTGAGCCGTCTCGGTAGAGGCGCCACGGGAATCCGACGAAGCTCCTTCGATTGCGTCGAGTGACGAAAGGTTGAATCACGACCGGCTCAATCATGGCAGCTCCTCTGCAGTCCGGTTCGACTGCATTCCCTGCTACCGCGACGCGCGCCTCGCCACCTGCGCGAGACTCATGACCAGTATAAACCTCCCTCGTTCTCGAGCGGCCTTAGCACGCAACCTGGTACTGAGCCGTCTGAAGGCGCCGCGCGGGCTCGCCTGGACTCCCATCCCGAGGGGTTCTTGCCATGAGGGCTCGAATCGGGCGACACTTCCCAGGATTCTCGGCACAAAGCCCATGGAAGCAGCAGAGGGAGCCTATCGCCTGCCCGATCTCGTCGCCGCCTTCCTTCAGGAGGCAGGACTCGGCGCTCCGACCCGCACGGAGCCGCTTCGCGGCGGCCTGATCAGCACGGTCTCCCGTCTCACGACCGCCAGCGGGGTCACCCTCATCCTCAAGGAGGAGCCCTCCGCGCCGGCGGGCATGTTCGAGCGGGAAAGGGAGGGGCTTTCGACCCTGCGCACGGCCGGGGAGCTCATGGTGCCACGGGTCTACCTTGCCGGCGACGGGCTCCTTCTCCTCGAGGATCTCGGCTCCCGCCCGCCGCAGAAGGGCTACTGGGAGGAGTTCGGTCGGAGGCTCGCGCTGCAGCATCGGCATGGCAGCCCCCGCTACGGCTTCTCCTGCGACAACTACCTCGGGCGGCCTCCTCAGCGAAACCCATGGACCGACGACGGCCACGAGTTCTTCGCGCGCCATCGCATCCTGCGCTACCTCGAGGAGCCCCGGTGTCGAGAGCTCCTCAGCACGCGCGAGCTCGAGCGGACCGCGCGCTTCGCCGAGCGCCTCAAGGAGCTCATCCCGGCTCAGCCCCCGGCCCTCCTCCATGGAGACCTGTGGAGCGCAAACATGATGGTTGGGCCGCGGGGGGAGCCGGCGGTCATCGATCCGGCCGTCTATTTCGGATGGCCCGAGGCGGAGCTCAGCATGGTTCGCCAGTATCCGGGCGTCCCCGAGGAGCTCTTCGATGCCTACGGGGAGGTTATTGCCCTCGAGCCGGGGTGGCAAGAGAGGCTCGAGATCCTTACGATCAGGGAGCTCCTCGCCATGATCGCCCATGTCGGAGACGCCTACGGCGCGGTAGAGAAGCTGCGCTCCCTCCTCCAGCGGTACGGTTAGGGGGTCGCCGGCGGGTTGCCATCCAAGAGAGGATCGGATAGTCTTCCCGGCGACCGAACAACCGACAGCGCCTGCCGAGCGGAGCGGCGACCTACGAGGGTCGCCGCGCGGCGCCGCGGAGCGCCGTCTTCGAGGAACACCATCATGATCATCCGAGATGAGACTCGCGGAATCTTCGTGCTTTCGACGACCGAGACATCCTACGCGCTCGGCCTTGTGGAGGGGGCGCTCCCCGTTCATCTCCACTGGGGGGCCCGTCTGAGCTCCCCAGCCGGACTCACCCTGCCGGACTCACCGCGCCGTCCCTTCAGCGTGCAGACCCCGGTTGGCAGCGGCGAAGCGAACCTCGACGGCTGCCCCGCCGAATACGGCTTCGCCGGCTCGGGGGATTTTCGGACCCCGGCGTGGGCGGCGATCGACTCCATGAGCTATCCGATTCTCGAGGCCTGGCACGAAAGCCACACCGTGCACGCGGGCAAGCCGGATCTCGCGGGGCTGCCCTCCGTGCGGACCGCAAGCGGCGACGGGGCTGAGACCCTCGAGCTGGTCCTTCGTGACGGGCCGAGCAGCCTGGAGATTCATCTCTTCTACACGGTGCTTCCCGAATTCGACGTGATCACCCGCAGCGCCACCTTCGTGAACTCTGGCCGCGAGCCGATCCGGCTCTCGCGAGCGGCAAGCCTCTGCGTGGACATGCCCAACCGAGGCTACGAGATGGTCTCCCTCTGCGGAGCCTGGGGCCGGGAGGCCGATCTCATCCGCCACCCGCTCGCGGTCGGCGCCCACTCGATCGGATCGCGCCGGGGCATAAGCAGCCATCACGCGAACCCCTTCCTCGCGATCGCCGAGTCCTCGGCGACCGAGCATCACGGCGAGATCCGCGCGGCAGCCCTAGTCTACTCAGGAGATTTCCTCGCTCAGGTCGAGCGCTCCTCGGACGACCAGCTGCGCCTTCTGCTCGGCATAAACCCCGAGACCTTTTCCTGGCTCCTCGCCCCCGGCGAGCGCTTCACCACCCCCGAGGCGATTCTCGTCTACACCGAGAGCGGCTTCAACGGGATGAGCCAGCGCTTCCACGCGATCATTCGCGAGCGTCTCATGCGCAGCCGCTTTCGCGACCGCCCGCGACCCATCCTCGTGAACAACTGGGAAGCGACGCACTTCTCCTTCACGCACGACAGCCTGCTGCCGATCGTGGATGCCGCCGCTGGGATGGGCATCGAGCTCTTCGTGCTCGACGACGGCTGGTTCGGCAACCGCGACGACGATCGCACAAGCCTGGGGGACTGGAGCGTGAACCGCCGCAAGATCCCGCGAGGTCTTGAAGGGCTTGCGGAGGAGGTCACCCGGCGCGGTCTTCGCTTCGGGCTGTGGTTCGAGCCTGAGATGGTCAGCCCGGAGAGCGAGCTCTTCCGCGCCCATCCCGATTGGTGCCTACACGTCCCGGGGCGCGGAAGGCCGACCGGAAGAAACCAGCTGGTGCTCGACTTCAGCCGAGCGGAGGTCTGCGACGAGATCATTCGCCGCCTTCGCGCGGTGCTCGACAGCGCCCCGGTCTCCTACGTGAAGTGGGACATGAATCGCTACCTCACCCACGTCGCCTCGCCCTCGCTTCCGGCCGAGCGGCGCCAAGAGACCGCTCACCGCTACGTCCTCGGGCTCTACCGGGTGATGGACGAGCTCACTTCGCGCCATCCGGAGATCCTCTTCGCGGGCTGCTCGGGGGGAGGAGGCCGCTTCGACGCCGGGATCCTCGCCTACATGCCGCAGATTTGGGCGAGCGACGACACCGACGCCGTCGCGCGCCTTCGGATCCAGTACGGCCTAAGCCTCGTATATCCCATCTCCTCGATCGAGGCGCATGTCACCGACGTTCCCAACCATCAGGTCGGTCGGGTGACTCCCTTCGCGACCCGCGGAGAGGTGGCGATTTCGGCGAACTTCGGCTTCGAGCTTGATCTCGCTCGGCTCGGCGAGAGCGAGCGGCGCCAGGCAGCGGAGATGGTCGCATTCTACAAAGAGCACCGCGATCTCATTCAGCAGGGCGCCTTCTGGCGGCTGGAAAGCCCCTTCGAAGGCGACGGAAGCGCCGCGGCGTGGATGTTCACCGAGGAGGGCGGGAAGAAGGCGTTGGTCTTCGCCTTCCAGATCCTCAATGTCGCGAATCGAGCGCCGCGCTTCCTGCGCCTCGTGGCCCTCGATCCGCAGGGCCGCTACCGGGTGGAGGGGAGCGAGGACGAGCACACCGGCGCGGAGCTCATGGGGCGCGGCCTGCGCCTCCCCCTTGCGGCGGGGGACTTCGCCGCCTACCGCTGCACCTTGCGCGCGATGTGAGTTACTCCCAGGGTATCTTCTTGCGGGTGAGGCTGTACTTGCCGCCGCCGGCGATGAGCAGCACGATCGCGACGAGAAAATAGAATGCCTCAAGCTCGAGCCCCCATCCTCCTCCGGGGCTCAAGAGCGCCCCGCGAGGCCACGCGACGAGCGCCACCGCGAAGATCAGATCGACCGCGACGATGAGGGCGGCGGGGCGAGTCCAGAGCCCGATGACGATCATGAGCGGAGCGAGAACCTCTCCGGCATAGACTCCGTAGGCGAGGAAGGCAGGAAGATGCGCCGCGGTGACGGCCCCCGCAATCCTGTCGATTCCGTGGAGAATCTTCGTGACACCATGAACGAGGAGCAGACCGCCAAGCGTAATCCGAAGAACCAGCTTCGCGATGTCGTCCGAGTTTCCATACGGGTTCATGCTCATACGGCTTATGACTCCTTTGCGCCCCGTTCAGGGCGTCGCGCCGGGCGTGAAGCTATCGGACCTTGCGTCCGAGGTCAAGAGCGTGCGTCAGTCGATGAGCCTGCGGCGGATGCGCGCCACCGCCCACCAGCCGACCAGTCCGCTAAAGAGCAGCATGTAGGCGAAGTCCCAAAGGTTGATCCACTCGAGCCCGCTGTTGATCCCGCGGATGAGGCGAACCGGATGGGTGAGGGGGAGAATCTCTGCGACCGGCTTCAGCCAGTCCGGAAGCTTCGAGAGAGGAAATACCACCCCGCAGAAGAAGAACATCGGCGAGATCAGCCCGGAGAAGAAGAAGTTGAAGTTGTTGATGTTGTCGACGATAGTCGTAACAAGGAGGGCGAGCGCCGCGAACATGACCCCGGTGCCGAAACCGACGAGCGGCGCGAGCCAGACCCATCCGAAGGGAAGGGCGCCGAAGGCGGTGGTCACCACCATGACGCAGGCGGTGAAGAAGGCCCCCTTGGTGCCGCACCAGAGAATCTCCCCGAGCATCAGGTCCGCCGCCGTGAGGGGAGTGCCGAGCATTCCGTCGTAGATCTTATCGAACTCCAGGCGGATATAGGTGCCGAAGGTCATCTCGAAGGCGCTGGTGAACATCGCGGCCGTGGCGAGGAGGCCCGTGGCGAGGAACTCGATGTAGGGCATGCCCTGCATCCGGGTGATGAAGGCGCCGAGGCCGAGGCCGATCCCCGCGAGGAAGATGAGCGGCTCAATGAAGGGGGGCAAGGCATTCGAGAAGATGTTCTTGGTGTAGACCCGCATGTGCCGGTACCACACGGCCCCGACGCGGGTGGTGAATCCGGGCGGCCGGACAGTCGGGCCGTAGCCCAGGACCGCCGCGACCGAACCTCCGGCGGCTTCGCGGGAAAGCTCACTCATGCAGGGCCCTCCCCGTGGTCTTGAGAAAGAGATCCTCGAGATTGGTTTGGCGAAGAAGATAGGAGCCGGAGGGAAGCGCCCGGGCCACGGCCTCCAGGGCGTCCGCGTCGCTCGCATAGAGGAGGATGCGCTCGCTGGAATCCTCCCTGCGCACCTGCCTCGGGGGATCAAGCCGTGAGACAGCGCGCGTCACGACACTGCTACTCGCCTGCGGATCGTGGATCTCGAGGACGTAGCGCTCGATGTGCTCCGCGAGCAGCGAGCGCGGCTCACCCTGGAGCACCTTCTGCCCCTTGTCCATGATGATGATCTCATGGGCGAGCTGAAAGGCTTCGTCCATGTAGTGGGTAGTGAGGAGAATGGTGACCCCGCCGCGCATGAGGCTTCGCAGGCGATCCCAGATGAGGTGGCGGACCTGGGGATCGAGTCCGGTGGTGGGCTCGTCGAGGATCAGGAGTCGGGGGCTGTTCAGGAGCGAGCGCGCGATGACGAGCCGACGCTGCATCCCGCCCGAAAGCTCCTTGACCCTGCTGCGGGCCTTCTCGGTGAGCTCCATGAACTCCAGGAGCTCGGCGATGCGCGCGCGGGCCCTCGCTCGCGGCATCGCGTTCAGGCGGGCATAGATGGCGAGGTTCTGCTCGACGTTGAGCTCCTCGTCCAGGCTGTTGTCTTGAGGAACGAGCCCCGTGAGCGTCTTCACCTCGAGCTCCTGCCGGGGAAGGGAGAAGCCGAGCACGGTGATGCTCGTCTCGGGGCGGAAATCGGCGCGGGCCTTGCCGTAGAGCGTCTTGATCGTGGTCGTCTTGCCGGCGCCGTTGGGTCCGAGGAAGGCTGTGCAGCGCCCGGTTTGCACCGCGAAGCTCAGGTCGTGGACGGCTTCGACCTCCCCGTAGTGCTTGTAGAGATGACGGGCCTCGATGGCGACAGGGTCGAGGGAGGGCGCGGAAGCCCCCGCCTCGACGCCGGAACGAAGCGGAATCCCCATGGGTGACACGATAGAGGAAATCGAGGGTGCGGGCAAGAGCGCGAGAGGCGATCGGCGAAGGGGAGCGCAGAAGCGCAATGCGGTCGCGGGGGGCGTCCTCGCCGACGCGTGGCCTATCGACGAGGCACCGGTCGACGCATTCCGAGGGTCCGCTTCGCGGTGAAGGCGGCCTCCGAAGTTTTTGTGCGGTGATGCACCATGCTTCACGACAAGATATTTTATTTCGGGCCTTGCGTTTTTGAAGGGGGTGCCTCTATACTGAATCAGCGACTATTACGGAATTGATAATGAACCTGCCGATCGGGAGCACGGTTCATCCGGCGAGGAGGGTTGCCAGAGACGGTCCCCCATGTGCCGGAGCTCCTGCCCTCCGTGAAGCGGAAGTTGTCAATCCAGTCTTCGCTCCGATGCATGTGCCAGCAACTCGGTAGTGCGCGCGGAGCCGCATGGGAGCCCTGTCAACATGTTGTGGCTTCTGCTTGTGTATTTTTTGTTCGCTGTAGTTCTCACCTCATCCGTTCTTGTCCTGACGCATCGTCTGGGCAGGCATCACGACGAGCGCTCGACCCATGACCCCTACGAGTCGGGGGTCATGCCGACCGGAACGGCGCGGCTCCGCCTTGCCGCGGAGTTCTATCTCGTCGCGATGTTCTTCGTCATCTTCGACTTGGAGTCGGTCTTCATTTTCGCGTGGGCAGTGGCAGTCCGGGAGCTTTCGTGGGTGGGATACTTCGAGCTTCTGGTCTTTGTCGTCGTTCTCATTGCGACGCTCTACTACCTGTGGCGAGTCGGCGGGCTTGACTGGCGGACGGAGCGGCAGAAGGGAGCGCTTGCGCGACGAAGGAGAGCCGGAGGATGAATCTTCTCAAGAATCAGCGTGATCTCTCGGATGCCGGTGTCAACCAGAGCATCCTCCTCACTTCTCTCGAGAGTCTCGTTTCCTGGGGGCGCAAATACTCGATCTGGCCCTTCAACTTCGGGCTCTCCTGCTGCTACGTGGAGATGGCGACGAGCCTCACGAGCCGCTACGATCTCGCTCGCTTCGGGGCCGAGGTCATCCGGGGAACCCCCCGCGAGGCTGACATGATGATCGTCGCGGGGACGGTCTTCATCAAGATGGCGCCGATCATTCGGAGGCTGTACCAGCAGATGATGGAGCCGCGCTACGTTATCTGTATGGGCTCCTGCGCCAATTCGGGTGGGATGTACGACATTTACAGCGTCGTGCAGGGCGTGGACACCTTCCTGCCAGTGGATGTCTACGTCCAGGGCTGCCCTCCGAGCCCGGACGCCTTCATGCACGGGCTTACCCTTCTGATGGACCTGATCGGAACCGAGCGGCGCCCGCTCGGTTGGAACATAGGGCCGGGCGGGGTGTACCGTCCCGAGATGCCGGTCCAGCGCGACCTCACCCGTGCGGCTCGCATCAACCAAGGCACGTATCGATCGCCGGACGAGGTATAGCAGAGGATGGGCGAGACTCCCCAGATCATTCGGGACCTGCAAGAGCGGTTCGGCGAGGGAGAGATCCTACCGCAGGCTACGGCCGACAAGATGCCCACCTTCTGGACGGGGTCGGCGAAGCTGCGCGAGGTGATGCGCTATCTCAAGGACTCGGTCGATCGCCCGTACAAGACCCTCTACGACCTCACGGCGATCGACGAGCGGCAGCGCACCCATCGCGAGGGGCAGCCGCCGTCGGACTTCAGCGTCGTCTACCATCTCCTCTCCTATGACCGTCCGATCGATCTGCGGGTGAAGGTGGCCCTGCGCGGCGAGTTCCCCTCGATTCCTTCCGTCAGCAACATCTGGCAATCGGCCGACTGGTACGAGCGCGAGGTCTACGACATGTTCGGGATCTCCTTCGACGGGCACCCCCGCCAGCGGCGCATCCTCATGCCTCCCTGGTGGAAGGGGCACCCCTTGCGCAAGGAGCACCCTGCGCGCGCCACGGAGATTGGGGTCTTTCAGCTCTCCGAGGCGGTGGCGGCCGAGGAGGACGCTGACTACCTCTTCGACCCCTCCGAGTACGGGTGGAAGAAGGAGGGCGAGGACTTCGACTATATGGTCCTCAACTTCGGCCCCCAGCACCCTTCGGCGCACGGAGTCATTCGCCTCGTTTGCCAGCTCGACGGCCAGGAGGTGGTCGATCTCGCACCCGAGATCGGCTTCCACCACCGCGGCGCGGAGAAGATGGGCGAGCGGCAGACCTGGCACACCTACATCCCCTATACCGACCGCATCGACTACCTGGGCGGCCTCATGAACGAGGTGCCCTACGTCCTCGCCGTGGAGACCCTCGCCGGGATCGAGGCGCCGGACCGCGCGAAGGTGATCCGCATCATGCTCGCGGAGCTCTTTCGCATCATCAGCCACCTCGTCTACTACGGCACCCTTGCCCAGGACGTCGGCGCGCTTTCGCCGGTCTTCTTCACCTTCGTCGATCGCGAGCGCGCCTTCGACATCGTGGAGACGATCGCGGGGGGACGCATGCATCCGATGTGGTTCCGCATCGGCGGGGTCGCCCAGGATCTCCCAAAGGGCTGGGACACGATGGTGAAGGAGTTCATCGCCTATCTGCCCAAGCGGCTGCGCGAGTACGAAAAGCTCGTGATGAAGAATCGCATCTTCAAGATGCGCACCAAGGGGGTCGGCGATTTCACGATCGATGAGGCGAAGGAGTGGAGCGCGACCGGACCGATGATGCGCGCCGCAGGCCTCGAGTGGGATTTCCGCAAGAAGCGCCCCTACGGGGGCTACGAGAACTTCGAGTTCGACATCCCGATCGGGAAGTGTGGAGACGTCTACGACCGCGCCTACGTCCACGTTCAGGAGATGTGGCAGTCGCTGCGAATTATCGAGCAGTGCGTGAAGAACATGCCCTCCGGTCCCTACAAGTCCTCCCACCCTGCGACCTCGCCGCCGGCGAAAGAGCGGACGATGCACGACATCGAAACCCTTATCAACCACTTCCTTAACGTGAGCTGGGGACCGGTCATTCCTGCGGGTGAGGTTTCCTTCGGAGCCGAGACCACGAAGGGAAACACCACCTACTACCTCGTGAGCGACGGGGGGACGATGTCCTATCGCACCCGTATTCGCACCCCCTCCTTCGCGCACGTGCAGATGCTGCCGATGATCAGTCGCGGGCTCACGATCGCCGACCTGTCGGCCATCATCGGGAGCCTCGACTATGTTCTCGCGGACATCGATCGATGAATGGAGCGAGCAAATGCTGAGCGATACGGAACGGGAGGAGATTCAAAAGGAGCTGCCGCGCTACGCCCACAAGCGGGCGATGGTTCCCGAGGCTCTGCGGATCGTCCAGGAGCACCGCGGCTGGGTGAATGACGAAGGGGTGAGAGACGTGGCGGAGATCCTCGCGATGTCGGTCGACGAGATCGAGACGATCGCCACTGCCTACAACATGATCTTCCGCAAGCCGGTGGGGCGGCACGTCATCCTGCTCTGCGACAATGTGAGCTGCTGGATCATGGGCTCGGACAAGCTGCAGAGCCGCATTACCGAGCGGCTGCGCATCGCCCCGGGGCAGACGACTCCGGACAATCGCTTCACCCTGCTGCCTTCGGCCTGCATCGGCGACTGCCACCATGCCCCGTCGATGATGATCGATGGAGAGATGTACGGCGAGCTTACCCCCGAGCGAATCGACGAGATCCTGGAGCGCCACCCATGACCGTTGCCGATGAGAAGCGACCCCTTACCAAGAATATCCGTCCGGGACAAGAGCCGCTCGATATCGCCGGCTACGAACGGGCGGGAGGCTACCAGGGGCTTCGCGCAGCGCTGAAGATGACGCCCCTCGAGGTCCAGGAGATCGTGAAGAAGTCCGGGCTTCGCGGGCGGGGCGGCGCCGGCTTCCCGACGGGGGTCAAGTGGAGCGTCGTCCCGATGGACGAGAAGGCCCGCCGCCCCAAGTACTTCGTGGTGAACGCCGACGAGATGGAGCCCGGCACGATGAAGGACCGCCTTCTCCTCGAGGGGGATCCTCACGAGCTCGTGGAGGGGATTGTCATCGGCGCCTATGCCGTGCAGGCCGAGGTCGCCTACATCTACCTTCGCTGGGATTACCGCCTTGCCGCCAAGCGCCTTTCCCGGGCCATCGCGGAGGCGCGCGAGCGCGGCTACCTCGGTGCAAAGATCCTCGGAAGCTCCTTCAATCTCGAGCTCTACGTCCACATCTCCACCGGAAGGTATATGGCCGGCGAGGAGACCGGGCTGATGAACGCCCTGGAGGGCAAGCGCATCACCCCGCGGAACAAGCCTCCCTTCCCGCAGCAGTCGGGGCTCTGGGGCCACCCCACGATCGTGAACAACGCCGAGACCGTCTGCAACGTCCCGCACATCCTCGCGAACGGCCCCGAGTGGTTCAAGGCGCTCGCGCGCAGCGAGGACGGGGGAACGAAGATCTTCGGGGTCAGCGGGCGCGTCAAGCATCCGGGGCTGTGGGAGCTGCCGATGGGCACGCCCCTTCGCGAGATCCTCGAGGAGCACTCCGGCGGGATGCAGGATGGCTATCGCCTGAAAGGGCTCCTGCCCGGCGGAGGCTCGACCGATTTTCTCGTCGAGCAGCACCTCGATACCCCGATGGACTACGGCTCGGTGCAGAAGGCGGGCAGCCGTCTGGGAACCGGGACGATCATCGTTCTCGACGATCGAACCTGTCCGATCGGGATGCTCGTGAGCCTCGAGCGTTTCTTCGCGCGAGAGTCCTGCGGCTGGTGTACTCCCTGCCGCGAAGGGCTCCCCTGGGTTACCCGCCTCTTGATCGCCATCGAGGAGGGGAGGGGCGAAGAGCGTGATATCGAGATGCTCGAGTTTCACACCAAGGCGATTCGCCCCGGCAACACCTTCTGCGCTCTTGCTCCCGGGGCGATTGAGCCGCTTGAAAGCGGGCTCAAGTTTTTCAAGGACGATTTTGCGCGGCACGTCTCGCAGAAGCGCTGCCCCTATCATCAATAAGGAGCATTCGCGCCGGCTCGCGCGTCAGGAGAGATTGCCATGCCAGAGTTTTTCGTCGACGGGGTTCCGCACCACTACACCAACGAAAGCGCCAACGTACTCGCGACCTGTCTATCCCTCGGCTTCGAGCTCCCCTATTTCTGCTGGCATCCTGCGCTGAACTCGGTCGGGGCCTGCCGCCAATGCGCGGTCAAGGTCTTCAAGGACGAGAACGACACCCGCGGAAGACTGGTGATGGCCT
>DAHVAK010000165.1 GCA_027314665.1 Spirochaetales bacterium | reverse complement strand
GCGGCGAGCACGACGGCGACCTGCTCCTCGCTGAGATCCGGCCCCACGAGGAGGAGCCTCGCCCCTGCCGCCCCTCCCGCAAGGAGCGCACGCAGATCGGCGTGCCCCGCGGCCGGACTCAGGCGGGCGAGCCTCTCGAGGATCTCTTCGGCGTGCGCCCAACCGCCCCGCTCGGGGATCGGGACAGCGGGCCGATCGGGATCGGAGGTGACCGTCAAGCCGACCCTCTGACCGAGCCGCAGGTAGCTCACGGCAAGGGAGGCGGCGCTCTCGATCGCCCGCTCGATGAGAAAATCGCGCCGCCGATCGGGATAGTCCTCCCTGCAGCAGTTCAACAGGAGGCGGACCGGGAAATAGAGGGTTCGGTCATACTCGGTGGTGTAGAGCCGGCCGGTCTTGGCCGAGGCGCGCCAGTTGATCCGCTTCGGCTCGTCGCCGACCACGTACTCCCGAAGGCCACGGTAGCGGGTCAGATCCTCGTGGAACGGAAAGCGGCTCGGGATCTCCCCTGCAGGGAGGCCCCGGTCGTTTGCGAGCTCGATGCGGTAGATTGTCGGGTAGACCACCACCGTCGCGGGAGCGGGAAAGCTCCGCTGCCAGGCGAAAAGACCGAAGGGGTCGCTGCCCGCGAGTCGGATCGGACCGACGGGGAACTCCCCTCGCTCCTGGGGGAGGACGCCCACCTCTACCGTCACGCTTCCGCGGGCCGGGAGGGTGACGCGATGGACCGGCTGCTCGCAGCGCAGCCTTCCGACCCCGTCGGCCACGCGAACCGCGGGGAGAGGCAGGGGAAAGCGGCTGACGACCGCACACCGCAGCAGGGTCTGCTGGAAGCGCACTCCGCGCACAGTCGCGCTCTCGCGCTCCACGGAAAGGAGGGAGGGGACGATTCGACTGTAGAGGTAGCCGGCGAGGAGAAGGAGCAGGATGATCGCGGCGAGATAGCGAAGGAGGGAGGGGGGAGCAAAGAGCGCGATGAAGGCGGCGCCCGCCGCTGCGAGCGCCCCCGGCGCGCGGCTGCGGGACGAGGCGTCGCGGATCATCGCCTGACTGCCTCCTCGCCGGCGGCGCTTCGCCCTGCCGCCGCCGCGGCGAGGAGAGAGGCGATCGCCTGCTCCTCGGTCAACCCCCGAAAGGCCTGCTCGGGCCGGATCGCAATCCGCTTCCAGAGGATCGCGGGGGCAAGGGCCGCGACATCGGCGCTGTCGGCGCTCGTCCTCCCCGCCAGGGCCGCCCGGGCCTGCGCCCCCCGGTAGAGGGCGCGCGAGGCGCGGGGAGAGGCTCCCATCGCGAGGCGAGCATCCCCTCGGGTGGCCGCCGCCAAGCGCAGGATGAAGTCGATCGCCTCCTCGCTGACCTCAACCCGCGAGACGGCCTGCTGCATCTGTCGAACCGCGACGGCGTCGGTGACGGCATGAAGATCCGAAACCGGATGAGAGAGCCGGCGGTGCGACTCCATGATGGCGATCTCCGCCTCCTCGGCGGGATAGCCCATCCGGGCGGCGAGAAGGAAGCGATCCTTCTGAGCCTCAGGGAGCGGGAAGGTCCCCTCGAACTCGACCGGATTCTCGGTCGCAAGCACGAAGAAGGGATCGGGCAGGGGACGGCGAACCCCTTCGATCGTAATCGAGCGCTCCTCCATCGCCTCGAGGAGCGCCGATTGGGTGCGCGGGGTCGCCCGATTGATCTCGTCGACGAGGAGAAGGTTCGTCACGACCGGACCGTCGCGAAAAGCGAACTCGCCGGTTCGCTGGTTGTAGAGGGAGACTCCGATGATATCGCCCGGCATGAGATCCGGCGTACACTGAATGCGCTGCATCGCACAGCCTAGGGAGGAGGCCATCGCCCGCGCGAGGATCGTCTTTCCGACCCCCGGCACGTCCTCGAGGAGCACGTGCCCCCGGCACAGAAGCGCCACGAGCAGAAGCTCGATGATCTCCTCTTTGCCGTAGATCGCCCCCTCGACGTTGGTCTTGATTCGCCCTGCCCAGGCCGCGACCCCTTCCATGTAGCGCTCCCTCTCCCGGCTGTCCGCACGTTTCTCTTGCCACCTGCGCGAAATCCCGGTACCTTCAGGCAAGCACAAAAAGTCGGAGGAAGACAAGAGCCATGAAGATTGCACTCTTCGGAGCGACCGGTACCCTCGGCGCCCGTATTCTTGCTGAGGCCCTCGAGCGCGGACACACGGTTACCGCGATCGCTCGCAACCCCGCCGGGGTGAGCCTCACGCATCCGAGGCTGAGCGCGCAGGCAGGAGACGCCCTGAAAGCGGACGAGGTAGCGAAAGCGGTCGCGGGCCACGACGCAGTGGTAAGCGCGATCGGTCCGAAGCTTCCCGGAGACGATCCGCTGATGCTCGTGGAGGCCGCGCGCAGCCTCCACGAGGGGCTGAAGGAAGCAGGGGTGAAGCGGCTCGTGGTCGTCGGCGGGGCGGGAAGCCTGGAAATCGCGCCGGGGAAGCTGTTGATGGACACCCCGGAGTTCCCCGCGGCCTGGCGGCCCCTCGCCGCCGCCGCCTATGAAGCCCTCAAGGCCTACCGCGCCATGTCGGATCTCGACTGGAGCTACCTCTCGCCGGCGGCCTTCATCGAGCCGGGCAAGCGCACAGGCGCCTACCGGACCGGAGGGGATCAGCTCGTCACCGACCCTGCGGGCAAGAGCTACATCAGCGCGGAGGACTTCGCGGTGGCCCTCCTCGACGAGATCGAGCAGCCCAAGCACCTCCGGGCGCGCTTTACCGTCGCCGTGTAGGCGCGAGCGCATGGGGGGCCCCTCAACGCGGATCGACATCGCGCCGATGAGCTATGGGAGGGGGCGGGGCGCCACGAAAGGCGCATCACGCCCCAAACGAAAGACCAGGGAGTGATACACAAGGTGAAGCGACGAATGATCTACGGCGCTCTGGCCATGCTCGTCATGGCGGGAGGGATCGGCCTCTCTCGCGTCGATGCCGAGGGAGCGCGCGCGCATTCCGCGGTCGTGACCTCGCAGAATGCGCCCCCGCCGGTCCCGGGAGTCCTCGACGGGGTCAGGATGACCTACGATCCCTTCAAGCCCTCCGACGGCCCCTATCCCGTCCTGAAACCCGGCGAGAAGATCTGGATCGACGTCAGCATCGATCAGCAGCTCGTCTACCTCTTTCACGGGGCCACTCGGATCTACACGATGGCGACCTCATCGGGACTCGAATCCGTGGCGGGCGACGCCTCGCCCCTCGGGGTCTACCACATCCAGGCAAAGCGCGGGCGCTGGTTCTACGTGCCGCAGTATGGCGAGGGCGCGGAGTACTGGGTCTCCTGGCTGGGCAATGGGATCTATCTGTTCCACAGCGTTCCGATGAATCGCAACCGCGAGGTGATTCCGGGCATTGCCGCCGAGCTGCTCCATGAGGCCTCGCACGGCTGCTTCCATCTCACGATCGCGGACGCGAAGTGGTTCTACGAGCACGTGCCCTACCGAGCTACGGTCATCGTAGAGCGGGCGCCGGTGCTCCTGAAGGGGAACACCCTCTACAACCCGAGCCCGGCTCAAAGACGCGCGATCGCCTCCAGCTGAGAGGGCGAGCGCGCCCGCCTATCCGAACCTCACCACGGTTGCCGCTCCGGTCGCGCAGACCAGCGCGAGGAAGCCCCAGTAGGCGATGCGATTGACGCCCTTCAGGGCGTGCGCGCCCATCAGGCGCTTCTTGGAGGCGAGCAGGCCGAGGATGGCCGCCGGAGCGGCGAGGACCAGGATCTGAAGCACCATGAGGCCGAGGGCAAGGTTGACCAAGTTGAGGGAGACGAGGGGTATCACGACGGCGGGAGCCGACTCGGCGAGGTAGACCTTGAACCAGTTCCTTCGACCCCATCCGAGCGCCTCCGTGAGGCCCCAGCTGCTTCCGAGCGAGACGACGATCAGGGCGATGAAGGATGCCGTGATGAGCCCGATCGCGAAGGCGTAGGGAGCAAAGCCGCCGGCAAGGCCGGACAGCCCCCGCGCGAGTGAGCTCGGGGAGGCAAAGTCGAGGCTCTTCGAGCCCATCCCGACCGTCGACACGGCGATGGCCGCCATGATCACCTCCGAGGCGATCGCGCCCACGAGGGTCTCGAGGCGAACCGCCCAGAGGCTCTTGGAGGCAACGCTCTTCTCGGCGGTCGCCGAGGCCTGATAGAACAGCATGAAGGGCATAATGACCGCCCCGACGTTCGCGGCGAGGAGAAAGGTGAAGTCGGGCGAGGTCGAGAAATAGAAGGGGGTGACCTCGATCCCCTTCCTTGCGTTCAGCACCGCAGAGACTATCCAGGAGAGCGCGAAGAGCGCGGTGACGACCAGGAGCGGCTTTTCTGCCTGAACGTACTTGCGCCGGTAGACCAGCGCGAGATGGACGAGGAAGACGATCGGCACCGAGAGGAGCGGCGAGACCCCGAGGATCTGGAATCCGATTGCGATTCCCGTGTACTCGACGACGTAGCTGATGACATCGACCACCGCCATCGGCACCGCCGCGGCGGCCGCCACGGGCCTGCTGAAGTTCTCGCGGATGAGCTCGCCGAGCCCCCGCTGCGTGACCGCCCCGACGCGTCCGGCCACCTCCTGGATGACGAACAGGGGCACGAAAAGAGCGAGCAGGAACCAGATCAGCCGGGTTCCGTAGGTCGCCCCGCTCTCGGCAGCCGTGATGACGCTTGCGGCGTCGACGTCGGCGATCATCACGAGCCACGCCGGTCCCCACGTGCGGAGAAGCTCGGTGAGTCTCGGTCTGCTGAACAGCACTTCGCGATCGCGGGCCATTCCTCCCCCACTGCGCCGCGACGCCTTTGGCCGCGCCGGCGCACACTCGGGGGATATATGACCAAAATTATCCGATTTGGTCAAGAGTTAATGCGGATTAACTGTTCGGCAGCCCGGCTTCCCGTAGCGGCTATCTACTCGGAGGAATCGACCCCACGCGGGTTTCCCTCGAGCTGCGCCACGTCGGCTGCCAGGGCTTCCGGCGTCGCGTCGGCGTCCGTCGCGATGTCGACGGTGTGGCTTCGACCGATCAGCCAGATGGTCGTCGGATGATCCACGTCCGGCCCGCCGGCGAAGCGCTCCGCGATCGTCCCGGCCTCTCGAAGAGCCGAAGCGTCGAGACCGCGCGCTATCCCGCCCCCGCCCATCCGGCCCCTGCTTCCACCAACGCCCAAGGCGAGCCCGTCGTAGTAGCGCCAGATGGGTGAAAGCTGCTCGCGATCTCCCACGAGGTAGCGCCACCGGTCGTACATCCCGAGCGCCCGGCTGTAGGCGGCGACTCGATCGAGGGTGTCGCCCACAGGATCGCTTGAGACCACGACGAGCTCGACCCCTTTGCGCTCGGTTGGCGAGAGAAGTCCATAGACTGCTTTCAGCTTCTCCGCAGTGAAGGGACACTCATCGCCGCAGTGGGTGAACATGAAGGTGAGCACGACGACCTTGCCGTCCGCGCTCGCCAGATCGAACCGGCTGCCTTGCTGGTCGAGAAGGGAGAAGTCCATTGCCGGCCGGTGCAGGTACTCGCCGGCAGGAGGCCGGGTCGTCCGAAAGAAGAGGAACGCCCCGAGGGCAAGAAGCACGACGAGGGCCGCGACGATGACGACACCGAGCTCGAGGGGCTCGAGGCGGCGGGCTGAGGAGCTTCGTGACGGGCTCATTCTTCAATGGATCCTTATCGCAGATGCGCTGCGGGAAAAGACAGGGAAATCGGGCCGAGGCGTCAACGGGATCTCGGGCCGAATCCGCCCTACCCCGACAGCTTGAAGCGGACCACCTGCATCTTCAGATAGAAGGGAGGGGGCTTTATCAGCACGACGTCGGGCGCTAGATTGTAGAAGTGGCGGTGATCGTTGGCCACGGAAATCTTGGCGCTGATCGACTCCGGAGCTTCCACCGTGACTGCATCGTCGCCCTCCGGGCTAAGGTCGGTATAGTAGGTCGGATCCCAGACGGTGACATCGACCTCCTGTTCCTCGGGCGTCGCTGCGACCGCAAGGGGCACGAAGAAATGGTAGATCACCCGGCGGTCGGCGTAGCTTGCCGAGAAGCTGGAGACCCTCTTGGTCGGGATCTCTTTGCCGTCGACGACGACGCTGCTGAAGTAGTTGTAGTCCCGCAGATCATCGAAGAAGCCGCGCTTCAAGGCGGGCAGCTGTGACGGGCTGATCTCGCCGTTTGACTCGGGGTGGAGGCTGAACATCTGCATGATCTGCGCGGAATGGGGCGTGTCAAACCACCAGGTTTCCCAAAATCCCTCGAGGCCCCGGGCGTTGAATTGGAACTTTATCTCGAACTTGATGAGGATGACGGGGTGCGCAAAGACGGATGCCGGGACGAAGAAAAGCCCGAGGAGAACCAGCATCGCCGTAAGGAGCCGTCCCTTCGCCGATCGGCGGCCACGATCCTCCCCTCGTGCATCGCGGGGGGATCTTTCCGAGAACAGAATCACCTCTTTGCCTCCTCAAGCCGCTCGATGATCGGGGTACCGGAGAGGTAGCGGTTTGCCCGTGCATAGTCAAGACAGCTCCTTCACCGGTCGTTTGTGGCGAGAGGGTCGGCCCCGGCATTGAGAAGGAGCGAGAGGATGTCGGGATTCCTCCCGTCCTTTGCCGCCCACAACAGTGCAGTCATCCCGCTCGAATCGCGGTCATTCACGCGAGCCCCCGCCGCGAGCAGGGTCTCGACCACCGCGGGGATAGTGCTCCATCGGGCTGCGTACATGAGCGCGGTGCGCCCCTCCCCATCCCGGTCTTCCACCCGCGCTCCGGCAGCAAGGAGCTCCTTGAGGTTGTCCAGGCTGAGATAGAGAGAGCCGGGGTCGCTCACCCCTTGAGGCCTGAGCGAGCTCACGGGCAGCGAAACCCAGTCCGAGTTCGTAAGGCTCGGGGCGCAAATCGGCCCCAGGGGGATTGTCGAAAGCATCAGCGCGGTGGCACCCGCCTTGTCCCTGTCCTCTACATTGGCGCCGGAAGCGAGGAGGACGTGCGTGATCCGCGGGTTCGAATTTCCCATGACCGCCAACATGAGGGGGGTCCATCCTTCATCGTCTCGATCCTCGATCCGAGCGCCCCTCGCGATGAAAAGCTTGAGAATGGCGGGATTGGTCGTCTCGGCGGCCGCCCACATGAGAGGCGTCCTTCCCGCGTCATCCCTTGCCTCGAGGCTCGCCCCCGCGCGCAGGAGGGCCTTCATGACCGCCAAGTTGGCGTTGTCGGCGACACCGAACATGAGAGCCGTCCAGCCGCGAGTCGAGCGCGCTTCGAGTCGCGCGCCCGATCGAAGAAGGAGCCTCACGACAGCCGGATTGTGGTTGTAGGCCGCCGCGAGGATCAGGGGGGTCATTCCGTTGACGTTGCGCTCGTTGACAGCAGAGCCGGCATCTAGCAGCGCGCGCGTTACACCGACTGAAGGGTTCCAGCCCGAGGCGAGCATGAGCGGCGTCATGCCGGTGCTGCTCTGCTGCCGTACCCCCGCCCCTGCGCGGAGCAGCTCCCCGGCAACCGCGGGATTCGGGTTTTTGGCCGCCGCATACATCAGCGCGGTCATCCCGGTCGTGTCCCGCTCCGCCACCCGGGCGCCCGCGGCAAGAAGCTCCCGCACCGCTTCCGGGTTCGGATTGAGTGCGGCGTACATGAGGGGAGTCATGCCATTGACGTCCCGGGCGTTCACGTCGGCGCCTGCCGCAAGGAGGGCATGGACCACTGCGGTGCTGGGATTGGATCGCGCTGCAACCATGAGCGGCGTCGCTCCGGAGGCGTTTCCGGCCTGGACCTGCGCCCCCTCGCTGAGAAGCGTCCGAACTACCGCGGGATTTGGGTTTGACCGGGCTGCGTACAGCAGGGGGGAAGCCCCGTAAGGGTCGCTCGCACGCACCCTCGCCCCATCGCGAATCGCGGCAAGAACCGCTGCGGGGGATCCATCCCGCGCAAGACCAAAAAGGGGCGGCAGGGGGTCTGCCTGCACCGACAGCGGATGGACCGCCCCCAGGAGAAGCGCGAGAAGGACGGCGAAGGCACGAAGCGATTCGCGCGCTCCGCCCGTGCTCGCTCCGACACATCCGCCATTCGGCGGGCGGCTATTTTGGGTAAACGAAGGCAAAATCGGGCCCCTTCAAGTATTCGATGTGGTCGACGACGATGAGCGGCACCGTCGACTTGACCCTGCTGTAGCGATCGACGTAGGAGGTCGTGGCGAGCCTTCCCGTCACCGAAACCCACTCGGACTCCTTGAGCGCGCCCGTGTGGGGCGTCTGCGAGATGAAGCCGATCGCGACGGCGTCGGCGGCGCAGCACCACATCATCTCACGCGCCATGATGAACTGGTCAGCGGGCTCCGTGCGGTCGCGGTAGACGAATCCGGTCGCGTGGATCGCCCTTCCTGCGAAGGCCCCGGGGTTGGCGTAGAGCTCCTGGTAGGCGGGGTAGTAGTTCTTCTGATCGAGGACGATTGTTCCGCTTGCGGGGACCACACCGTTCTTCGGGACGGGCTTTGGCTTCGGCTTGGGAAGAAAGGGGTTCACCGCCGCCTGAAGCTTGGTGGTGAGGTCGATCGCAGGACCGCCCTGCTCGAGGGAGACGCCGCGGTTCGTCGCAAGGATCGCGCTGTTCGGGTTGAGGGAGAGGGGCAGAAAGGCGAAGGGCGCAAGGAGGAGCACGAAGCCCCCCTTAAGCGGCGAGGCCGGCGCCCCCCGAATGAGGCCCGAAAGCTGAACCCCCGCCATGAGGAGGAGAGCCGCAAGACCGAAGACAACGAAGAGCGTCATCCGCGGGCTGACGAGGTCCTCGAGCCTTCCCGAAGCGAGAAGATAGCCGAAGTAGCCGGCGTACCCGCTGAGAACCGCGAGCCACAGCCACCGCTTGATTCGCGGCCCGCGAAAAAGCGGGCGGGTCTTGATGATCACCACAGCGCCCTTTGCCCGCCGAAGGGAGCCTCCAGCGAGGCTGCGCACTGGGGCCCGCATCCTTGCGCCGCGCCGCTTTCCGCCACCGGCTGCACCTATCGCCCTCCCCTCATGTTCACGAGGTAGCCGAAGAGAATGCTCACTCCCGCAATGAGGGCGATCAGCACCAGGATGAAGCGCTTCTTGAACGCGGTCGAGAGCATGAGGGTGTTCTTCATGTCGATCATCGGACCGAAAATCAGGAAGGCCACGATGGCGCCGGGGGTGAACTGGTTCATGAAGGTCCGGGCAATGAAGGCGTCGGCCTGGGAGCAGACCGACAGCAGGTAGGCGGCTGCCACCATCACCACCAGCGAGAGGATCGGGTCCTGACCGATGACGTAGAGGGCTCCCTGAGGGATGATCGTCTGAACGATCGAGGAGAGGATCACCCCGACCATGAAGTAGCGCCCGATGTCGTAGAAGTCCCCGCTCGCGTGATCGGCTATCGCGGTGAGGTGGCCGAAGAAGCCGTGAGCGGGCTCGTGGTGATGATGCTCGTGGCTCTCTTCGTGCTCCTCAAGCCCGTCCAACTGCTGCGCGAGCTTGAGCTGCTTCTTGCCGTCCATGAGGGAGACGAGTAGGCCCACTACGATCGCCGCGGCCAGACCGAAGCCGATACGGTAGAAAAGGAACTTCGGGAATTGATAAAAGGCAAACCACGTCGAGAATATAACGAGGGGGTTGATCATCGGGACCGCGAGCATGAAGGTAATGGCGACATGAAGGGGAACTCCCTTCGCGACGAGTCTGCGCACGATGGGCACGGTGGCGCAGTCGCAAACCGGAAGAACCACCCCGAGGAGGGAGGCCACGAGCACCCCGATGAGGGTGTTGCGCGGAATGAAGCGCGCGATCATCTCCTCCGAGACGTAGAGGTGAATGACCGCCGAGAGCACGCTCCCGACCAGGAGAAAGGGAAGGGCTTCGACCGTAACGGCCAGGACCATGATCGAGAGCCGCTCGAGAAACAAAAGGTTGGCCGGGATGATGACGTACCTGATCAGGACGAAGAGGACCGCCGCAATCAAGAGGGGATACAGGGTCACGACGCGGATATCCGTCGACCGCAGGAGCTTCGGTTGTCTCAGACTCACGAGATAGGGCGCCTTTCCCCTTTTTTTCTGAGCGCCATTCTCGCGAGTTCAAAACGCTTTGTCAATCGCCGTCCCGCGAGCCCTCTGGACTCTTCGGCGGCGAGCGCCCTCCCGCCCGCTCGGACGAGCCGCAGCGGAGGGCTCGAAGGAGGACTTGCGCCGGCGCGCCATTGGCGGTAGCATTCCACCTCAACACGTGTGCTTAAGGATGCGACCATGTCTCCATTGACCGTCTACAAACGCATCGAGAATGCGGCCGTGGGATACCTGCGGACTCGCGCTGCCACCCTCGGCACCGCAGTGCGAAACCTTCTGCGAAGGCTCGTCGGAATAGGGAACGAGCGGATCACGATCATGGTGGTCCCGCACTCCGTGCAGAAGCGAGTGGTAAGCTTCCGCGTGTCGCTTTTCTCTCTGCTCTTTGTCGGGCTCACGCTGTGCGGGGTCGTCGCCGCCACCCTTGCTATCCGCGCCGACTCGGGAACCCTCTCGCGCCTCGTCTCGGCAGGGGCCCGTCAGCTCTCGCACAGTCAGGCGAGCCTTCAAGAGGTCCAGAGTCGGCTGCGGGGTCTCGACCGGGTTGCCGCTGTCTTCGACGAGGCCATGGACAAGACCATGGCGACGCTCCACATCAAGGCGACGGGCAGCACGAGGGCAAGCGCCATCCGCAGCACGCCTCCGGCATGGCTCGCCCAAGCCGATCCGAGCACCGAGGTCCGCGATTCCCGCGAGCTGCACCGGCTTATCCGGATGATGAGCGCCTCGGTGGGCTCCCTGCAGGAGATCGGCTCCGTGTACGGCACCTACACGCGGGTGCTCCGGGAGCTGCCCACGATGTGGCCGGTGCAGGGGGGTGCGGGAATCATCACCACCTATTTCGGTCCGGCCATCGAGCCCTTCACACACAGCATGTACCTCCACCTGGGGATTGACATCGCCGACGGCATCGGAACCCCCTTGGTCGCTGCCGGCGACGGTACGGTCACCCAGATCGCCTACCAGCCCCTCGGCTACGGGAAGTACGTCATGATCCGTCACTGCTGCGGTTTTTCGACGCGCTACGCGCACATGTCGCGGATCTACGTCTACGTGGGAGAGAAGGTCAAGCAGGGGCAGGTCATCGGGCTCATGGGAGACACCGGGCTTTCAACGGGTCCGCACGTCCACTTCGAGGTCCATCTTGGCGGTCAGGTGATAGATCCGATGCTCTTCATGGACATCGACCGCGAGCAGCACCCCTCGATCTGGTCTCTGGACTGAGAAGAGCGGCAATCCGCGCTCCGAAGGCGCCTGCGCGGGGCAGGCCCGAGCCCGCCCCTTCGCTCCAGGGCGGACGCGCTCTCCTTACTGCGCCGGTCCCGCGCTCGCTCCGGCGGCGCCCACCGGCGTGACGATCTCGCTCGCTGCCTGCCATCCGCGCCCGAGGTCGTTGCCCAGATAGTGGCTCACCAGCTCCTTTCGATTGTCGTAGAGAAAGACCAAGAGGTACTGCTGGACGTCGTCGAAGAAATCGCGCTGCACCGTGGTTCCCGCCGGGGTGATGTAGTGCCAGTGCCACGGCTCGTAGCGGTAGCCGGTCACCGACTCCAACCCCTCGGGGTAGGTCATCGAAAAGCCGTAGAGCCACGCATGGTCCTTAAGCCACCGATAGGCGGCGGTCGAGGCGAAACGGTTGCAGATGCAGCCGAAATCGATCGTGTCGCCCAGCTGGTGCTGCGAGGTGCCCGGGACGGCGGATTCGCTGTCGGCCACCTTCTTGCCGTAGAGCTGAACCTCCCGCGCGTAGACCCACTTCTGATAGGCGTACGAACGATAGGTCGAGGAGAACAGCAGCAGGACGTGGTCCTCGAGCGCCTTGTGGACCATCGCGAGGACCTCCGGCATCACCGATTTCCGCAAGACCAGATCGCTTCGGCTCACCGAAAGCCCCGCCTCCTTGAGGTTGACGAGCTCGGGGGGGATGTAATCGCTCGGAAGGGCGTGCTGCTTGTCGACGAGAACGAAGTAGATCGACGGCTCCTTGAGGATCGCGGCCATCTCGGAAAGGAAGACGCCCGGCTCGGCAAGGATAGCCTGCTGGATCTTCGCGGGCATGGCCGCCGTCATCCCGCGCAGATCGCTCGTGGTGAGTGAGAACGAGGGACTCAAGAGCTTCGGGGCTTGCGCCTTCTTCGGCGCCGCGTGGGGCGCGCACGAAGCGAGGAGCAGGAGCAACAGCCCGGCGGCCGCCGTCCTGGTGGGTAGATGCGATGAGCTCATATACGACTCCTGCCGGAGTCTACCCAGAAGGATGCGGCTCCCGCAAGCCTGCCGACCGCCTTCGACGGCGGACGGGGTCGGTCCGCAGCGCGAGACGGCCCCGAAGGGGCGCGTGCGGGAATCGGGCTCGCCGCCAGGCCGCCTCCCCTCGCGCCAAACCCGTTAAGATTGCGGATCGGCTTGCCGAGAAAGGGGAGGGGAAGCTTGCCTGTGGGTGTTGTGCATCGGTCCTGCGCGGGATCAGGGAGGATCCCCGCCGCGAAAGCTAAAGCTCGCCTGGCGAGCGTCCTTCTCTGGTCGATTCTCGCAGTCGCGCGCCTGCATGCGGTCGCCGAGAGCGTGACCGCGGTCGACATCGGCAATCGGTCCGTCACGATCCATGCCCTCGGCAAGCCCTCCTTGAGCACCTTTGCCTTCGCCAGGGACAGCGAGCGCTTCTTCGTCGTCTCGCTGGACAACGCGGTTCTCCTCGGTCGACCCGGGGTGCTGCGATTCCCTGCGCTTCCCTCCTCAACCGTGACCGCCGCCCAGTTCAGCGTCGATCCCGACGTGGTCCACGTCGTGGTTCAAGGGCGCTTTACGAATGCCCCCACGGTGAGCCTGCGCAGCCAAGGGGGGGATCGCTACCTCGTCACTTTAGCCCTGCGCGAGCGCCCGCGCTTCAAGGTCTTCCTCGACGTGGGGCACGGAGGCTACGATCCGGGCGGCACCGGACCGGACGGCCTGCCCGAATCCTTCGTGAACCTATCGGTGGCCAAGAGGCTTGCGGAGATCCTCCGAGGCGAAGGGATCGAGGTCGCGTTCGATCGGACTGAAGATACCTACGTGAGCCTGCCCGAGCGGGTCGCGCTGGCCAACCGAAGCGCCGCCGACCTCTTTCTCGGGCTCTACTGCAACGCCTCAAGCGACCCCGAGATCCACGGCACGACCACCTACTACTACCATTCCGGCTCCCACGACTTCGCCCGCTACCTCGAGAACGAGGTCTCGCAGAGCCTCGGACTCGCAAACGACGGCGTCATGCGGGACAATCTCTACGTGATCCGGCACACGACCCCCCGGATGCCCGACGTGCTGATCGAGTATGCCTACATCTCAAACCGGCGCGAAGAGCATCTCCTCGCGACGCCCGCTTTCCGGGATCGCATCGCGAGCTCCATCGCGCAGGCGATCATCCGCTACTTCCTGCGGGGCAGTTCCCCTGCGGGACCTGAGGGTGCCGCGCAGATCACCTCCGTCGAAACCGACGACGGAGCCCTTGAGATCTACTCCCTCGGAGAGCCTGCGCTCGACAGCTTCGTCTTTGCGCAGAACAAGGCGCGCTTCTTCGTGGTGACCCTCCGGGACGCGGTCCTCGACGGAAGCGCTCGCACCTTCCAGTTGCCGCCCCCCTTCTCCGCCGGGGTCACCGTTACCCAATTCACCCTCAACCCCGACGTGGTGCACCTCGCCATCCGGGAGGACTACCCGAACTCCTACCGCATCGATACCCAGGCGCTCTCCGGCGGGCGCTTCCTCACGACGATCTACCCGACCGAGAACTGACCGAGGTGGGGATGCTTCTCCGGCGCGCAGCCGCCTTCGCGGGCCGCCGCACCCACTACCCACCGAATCTGCCGTTCGCTGCACCTGCCGTTCGCCGCGCGCGCCTGCCTGCGCCTTCATCGCGGGCTCTCCAAGGGCTCCACGGGGCCTGCCCGCGGCCCTGGCACTAATGAGACATAATCTCGTTGACGGAGAAGGCGATCTCGTGGTAGCTTCGAGGCAAATGATATACGGTCTCGATAAGGCGCCCCGAAGCCGGACGCCGCGAGGCCCCGCGTCAGGAGGTCCAGATGGCGACGAATGATTCAATGGGACTCAGGCTCATGCGGCGGGGAGCGCTTGCCCTTCTGCTCGCCGTCGGGCTCACGGCGACAGCCGCAGCCGGGGGGGAGCGGGAGGCCCCAGGCGCGGCGACGGGGCTCCTCAAGGTGGTTGCCGCCGAGGACTTCTACGGCGACATTGCGGCCCAAATCGCGGGAACCCATGCCACGGTCACGAGCATCCTCCGCAACCCGAACATCGATCCCCACGAGTACGAGGCGACGGTCAACGACGCGAAAGCGGTCTCCGGCGCGGCGCTCGTGGTCGAGAACGGGGGAGGCTACGACGACTGGATGGACAAGCTCCTTTCGGCCTCGCCGAGCCGCTCGCGGATCGTGCTCAAAGGCTTCGACCTGGCTCCCGTGAGGCTTGCCGACAACCCTCACGTCTGGTACAGCCCGCCCGACATGGAGGCCGTCGCGAAGGCGATTCGCGATGCCCTCGGCAAGCTCGATCCGGGCGACGCCGCCGCCTTCGACGCCAACTTCACGACCTTCGCCCGTTCCCTTGGGGAAATTGGGAAGAAGATGGCGGCGATCAAGGAGCGCTACGACGGCACTCCGGTAGGCCTCACCGAGACCATCTTTCAGTACCAGGTCCCTGCCCTTGGCCTCACGGTTCTGACGCCGTTCGCCTTCCAGAAAGCCATCGCCGAAGGGAACGATCCCCCTGCCGATTCGGCGGTCGCCGCCGAGAACCAGATCAGGAGGAGGCAGGTGAGGGTCCTCATCTACAATGCCCAGACCGCCAATCAGGTGACTGCGAGGCTCCGCAGCGAGGCCGCGGAGGCGGGGATTCCGGTCGTGGCCATCACGGAGACGATGCCCCCTGAGCTCCACTACCAGATCTGGATGATGAGCCAGCTCGACCGACTCGAAGGGGCGCTCGCTGCCGGGGGCGGACGGGGCGGCACCGCCTCGCCGTAATGCGCCGCCGAGCGCCCCGGAGGGCTTTGCGCAAGATCGCCTCCGTCGGGGCGGCGGCTCCGACGCGACGACCCATCCGACGTGAAGAACCGACCGACAATTGAGCCAAGGGAGGCTGGACAGGCGATGAAGACCACAACGGTGGGACTGGCGAAGCGAGCGCGACGAGGCACCCTTGCGCTGCTCTTTTCCGCGCTCTGCATCCCTGCGGCCTTCGCGGCGGCCGCCCCGGGGAGAGCCTCTGCGGGAGGCGACGGTCTCTTTCAGCGCCGGGAGCTTCTCGGAGATCTCTGGGGGGTGCGCACCTGGCTCACCGCCCACGGCATCGATCTGGCGGCGGTCGAGCAGGCGGTACCCTCCTATGTCGCAAGGGGGGGCGTGAGTCAGGGTCCGGCCCTTGCCGGGCTGCTCGTGCCCTCGCTGGGTCTGGACTTCGCCAAGCTGGTGGACATCCCCGGCCTCACGGCCTATGTGTCGGCCTGGATCCTTCAGGGACAGGGGCCCACCCTTTCCATGGTCAGGAGCCTCAGCGGGATCTCCTACATCGAGGCGCCGGCGGGGGCGCGGCTGGCCGACGCCTACCTTCGCTGGGACTCGCCCGGGCGCACGGTCCGGGTGAAGCTTGGGAGGTTCGGCATCGATGAGGACTTCGACCAGAACTCGCCCGCAGCGGCCCTGCTCGACTCCAACTACACCTACCGCGATATCATGGCCAACAATCTGCCCGGCGGCGGCCCTGCCTTTTCCTATGAGGGACCCGGTGCCATGCTGGCGGTGCGACCGGCAGCCTGGCTTCAGCTGCGCGCGGGGCTCTTCGGCGGCGATCCGGTCGGCCTGCCGGTCACCGCACCTCCGCAGAGTCTCGATCCAAACGGACTCCTCTTTCCGCTCAACGCCGGCGCCCTCATCATCGGCGAGGCGGACCTTTCCTACAATCTATCCGTCCTCGGTCCCGGGAGGCTTCTTGCCGGCGCGATCTACGACACCCTGCCGATGCCCGATCTGCGGTACAGCGCCTCTGGACTGAGTCTCGCCGACCCCGCCGCCGGATCGGCCCGAGAGGATTCGAACGAGTACATCCTCTACGCCGGCCTCACCCAGACGCTCTGGCGCGGGTCGGAGGGCCGCCGGCTCAGGCTCTTCGCCCGGGGAGCCTACGCCCCGCCCAGTCAAAACATCGTCACCCTCGATCTCCAGGGCGGCGTAGCCTTCGACGGTCCATTCGCCGCTCGCCCCGAGGACACCCTCGCCCTCGCCGCCTCCTACGACCGGATCAGCCCGCAGCAGGCGGGCCTCGTCGGCGACCTGAACGCGCTCGGCGGGCCGGCCCAACCGATACCGACCGCCGAAGGAGACCTTGAGCTCGCCTACAGCGCCCGGATCACGCCGTGGCTCGACCTAACCCCGGACCTCCAGTACCTCCTCCGCCCCAGCGGGGGGATTGCCGATCCGCTTGATCCGGCGGCGTCGGTGCCGAATGCCCTCGTTCTCCAGGCGATGGCGGCAGTCACCCTCTAGCCCGCGCGGTCTGCTGCGCCCTCCTCAAGTATTGGCCGCGTCGCTTCGACACTTGAAGAGACGATGTGTAAACCTGCAAGGAGCGCAGCTCTCCTTCTCCTGCTCGCAGCGGGAGCCGCGAGCCCCGCCTTCGCAAAGGTCAGCCTCTGGGCGGTCCTCAAGCAGACCTCCGGCAAGCTCGAATGGTACTCGGGGCTGGGAATGGGCGTCATCGAGACCCCCGACGGCGAGTTCGTCTTCAAGCCCGGCGTGTCGTGGGGGCTTCTCGACTACCGACAGCGCATCCGCACCGGGGCGATCACGCGGAGCCCGCGGGGCGACCTCGTCTTCTCGAGCGCGGCGGCTCGCGCGATCGAGACCGCCCTGACGCGTCCTCTGCGCTCGTCGCGGCTCTCCTCGCGGGCGACCATCGCGGCCATCGTGATCGACCCCGGACACGGGGGAAAGGATCCGGGCACGAGCGACGATCCCTTCAACCGAGATCCCAACCACCCTCCCCTTCTCGAGAAAAACATCGTGCTTGCGATCGGCTTGAACGTCTACCATCAGCTCAAGGCGCACTATCCGCACAAGATCGTCGTGATCACCCGCGACCGGGATGTCTATGTCAGCCTGGAGCGGCGGACCAAGATCGCGAACGCGATCAAGCTCGCGCCAAACCAGGAGAAGATCTTCGTCTCGATCCACGCGAACGCCTCCTTCTACCGCGGCGCGCGGGGATTCGAGGTGTGGTACCTGCCTCCCGACTATCAGCGGCGCGTCATTCGCGACAAGGGCCTTGGAAGCGATGCCTCCGCAATCTATCCGATTCTCAACAACCTTCGCGAGCAGGAGTACGAGCGGGACAGCATCCGTCTGGGCGACTCCATCCTCCAGGGGCTGCACGAGACGGTCGGCCGCTACGAGCCCGATCGCGGGCTGAAGGCCCAGGATTGGTTTGTGGTTCGCAACTCGAGGATGCCGGCCGTGCTCATTGAGGTCGGCTTCGTGAGCAACCCCGAGGAGGCCACGCTCCTCGCAAAACCCTCCTATCTCGCAAAGCTCGCCGACGGGATCACCCTCGGCATCGAGCGATTCGTCGATTCCTTCGACGGGACTAATGAGACTGAATCTCGTTGACAGAACCCCGCCCGTTTGGTACCTTTTGCTAAATGATATTCGATCTCGATAAGCGAGGTACCGTCCATCATGACTCAAGAACAGGTGCGTCCGTCCCGAGCGCCTCTCCCTGCGGCGCGCGGTGAGGCGGGGCGAGGTAGGGTCGTAGGGGCCAACGGGTCGTCGCTCGTTTCCCTCGACCGCGTCACGATTCGGCTCGGAGAGCGGATTGTCCAACGCGAGATGAGCTTCACCCTTCGTCCCGGGGAGCTGGTTGCGGTCCTCGGTCCCAACGGCGCCGGCAAGAGCACGCTCTTGAAGCTTCTCCTCGGGCTTATCAAGCCGACCGAGGGGACGGTGCGGCTCTTCGGCGAGACGCCGAAAAAGGGGAATCGGCTGATCGGATATGCGCCGCAGTTCGGCACGATCGAAAGCGAGCACTCCTTGAGGGTTCGCGACGTCGTCGGATTCGGGCTCGACGGCCATCGCTGGGGCCCCGGCTGGCCGAGCCGGACCCGCCAGATAGCGATCGAGCGGGCCCTCGACGAGGTGGGCGCGCTCGCGCTTGCCGACGTGGCGGCAAACGAGCTCTCCGGCGGGGAGCAACAGCGGCTCCTCATCGCGCAGGCCCTGCTCACCAATCCCCGGCTTCTCCTCCTCGACGAGCCGCTGTCCAACCTCGACATCGCCCGCGCCCAGGAGGTCATCCAGCTCGTCGACGGGATCAGACGCTCGCGCGGGGTCGCGGTCCTCTTCGTGACCCATGACGTAAACCCGCTTCTCCCCTACCTCGACCGGGTTCTCTACATGGCGAACGCGAAGAGCCTCATCGGCGCCCCCGAGGAGGTCATCAACCGCGAGCGGCTGAGCGCGATCTACGGCTCGCCGGTCGAGGTGGTCGAGGCCCTGGGAAGGCTCTTCGTCGTCGGGGTCGAGACGTGAGAGGCCGAACGCCCTCTCGAGTTCCCGCCGAAAGGAGCGAAGACAGCCGTGGGTAGCATGTTTCAGTACCCCTTCATCCAGAACGCGCTCCTATCGGGGAGCTGCATCGCCGTGGCGGGCGCGCTTGCCGGCTACTTCCTCCTTTCGCGCGGGCTGACCTTCGCGGGCCATGCCCTGCCGAATATCGGATTTGCGGGCGCAGCCGGAGCGGTGCTCGTGGGGGTGAAGCCGGTCTACGGGATGTTCCTCTTCACCATCCTCGCAAGCTTCGGGATGAGGGCTTTGGGGAGGAGCCGACGCGATCGCGACATCTCGATCGGGATCCTCATGAGCTTCGCGCTCGGGCTCGGGCTTCTCTTCCTCAACCTCTACGCAGGCTACGCCCAGCGGGTCTACGCGATCCTCTTCGGCACGATCCTCGGGATCAGCCGCAGCGACGTCCTGGTCACCGCGCTCGCAACCCTTGCGGTCGTGGCCTTCGTCCTACTGCTCTACCGCCCGCTCCTCTTCAGCACCTTCGATCCGGCGGTCGCCGAGGCGCGCGGCGTCCCGGTCGGGCTCATCGCCACCGCGCTGCTCGTCATGGTCGCCGTGACCGTTTCGCTCTCGATCCAGGTCATGGGTGCGATCCTCGTCTTCACCCTTCTCGTCGGTCCGGCGGCCACCGCCCTGCGGCTCACGCGGCGGCCGCTGTACAGCCTCCTTCTCTCCGCCCTGCTCGGCGTCATCTACGTCTGGGGCGGGATCATCCTTGCGGTGGCAAGCGGGGATCTTCCAGTGAGCTTTTTCGTCGCGACGATCGCCTTTGCGGTCTATCTTCCGGTGCGTCTGCTGCACGGCAGACCTGGTGCTGCGGAGCATGGCAGGGAGCCGCTCTCTAGCCGCGCTCAGGTGGGGTAGCTATCGTGGAGCTCCTGCATTCCGAGATCTTTCGAAACGCCTTTCTTGCCGGCACGATCGTGGCCCTGATGGCCGCTCCAGTCGGCTACTTTCTCGTCCTTCGCGCCAATGCCTTTGCCGGTGAAGCCCTGAAGGAC
>DAHVAK010000162.1 GCA_027314665.1 Spirochaetales bacterium | reverse complement strand
ACGACTGGGAGTTTGCGTATCTCGGACAGAGCAGCGAGGACGTGCGGACCAACGTCCAAGCGGGCGAGTTCGGGATCTGGCGGGAGACCGGGCTCTACCTGAACCTCGCGATCGCCGTGGGGGCCTATGAGGGGCTCGGCTACGGCGAATCGATCGGGACCTTCGTCACCCGCGACGGCCTGGAGATTCCCCCGGAGAAGGAGATGCTCCGCCGAATCGCCGCCGGGGGGCGAGAGGGGGCGACCCGCGAGGATACCGACGCCGCAGCGGCGGCGGCGGACCTGCTCGGGCTGGTGAGGGATCTCGGGCTTTCCCCCGGCTTCCTCGAGGTGTCTCACCCCTTCAAGGCCTACGGGGTGCAGGCGGCAGCCTACCGCCTGCGCGTTCCCTTCACCGGCCACCCGATGTTCGGGCACGACATCATCTACACCCATCCGGCGAGCTGCGGGGCCGCCATCGGGCGCACCGCCGCGCGCGACTTCCTCTCCTACGCCGAGAGCGTCAGCCGCATCGACGGGGGGGTCTACCTTTCCGTGGGCTCGGCAGTCATGAGCCCGATGATCTTCGAAAAGTCCCTTTCGATGGCGCAAAACATCGCCATTCAGAAGGGTCGCCATATCGACGGCCACACCATCTTCGTGGTCGATCTCGCCGAGGCGCCGTGGGATTGGCAGGGCATGGGCGAGCCTCCCCCCGACAACCCGGCCTACTACCTGCGCTACTGCAAGACCTTCAGCCGCATGGGCGGGAGCATGCACTACGTGAGCGCCGACAATCGAAGCTTTCTCGTCGCGCTCTACCGAGCGCTCGCGGTGGGTTGAGCCTAGGGTTTCGCTTGGGCCGCCCCTTGCGGAGGCGAGAAGATGAGCCCGAGGATGGCGTTCAAGTACTGGAGCAGGAGCTCCTTCTTCATCTGGTCGGTGAGCGCATAGGCGGGCCCAGGGGCGGTCGGTGCGGGGAGGACCCCGCTCGGCGCGGCGGGAGCCGCCGCGGGCTGGCCGCCGGCCCCGGCGGCAGCTGGAGCGCCCGGGGCGGCCGCAGGCGGCGCAGCCGCCTGCGCTCCGACCGCCGGCTGAGCGACCCCTGTCCCCGCCGCGCCCTGCCCCGCGGGCACGGTGAGCTGCTGCATGATCTGCGTGATGTCGTTTGGGGTGAGCACCGGGGGCGACTGGAGGAAGCTCTGGTAGACGAGCTTGGAGTCGGCCACCTGGCTGAACGGAATGGTGCGACCCTGGAGAAGCTTGGGATCCACCCATCCGCGGATCGACAGGATCTGCTCCCGTCCGTTTACGTCCATCGACCGCGAGCCCTGCACGAAGAGCAGTCCGTTCGGGTCGATGCTCTGCACGCGCGTCATGAGACTCCCGGAGAGGGCCACCTGCTCGTCGCCCTTCAGGGAAGCCTTGCCCCCCGAGGTCCCATTGGGCAGGAAGGAGAAGAGGTTGCCGCTTCCCCCGCCGCTGAACTGGAGGGTTATGCTCCGATCCGAGACGCTCGAGTCAGAGTAGCTTAGCTTCGTGCTGGTGTCGATGGTGACAAGGATGGCGTCACCCACCGCGAGGGAGCTCTTCCCAACGAGATAGCCTGAGAACCCGGGTTGCCAAAGGCTCTGACCGAAGGCCAGAGGCGCCAGGAAGAACATCAAGATACCTGCAACCGACCGGGGCATCGTGCAACCTCGAGTGAGCGCACCCGCCACGGGTGCGCCTTCTCCTACTTCTTCTTGTGGCGGTTCTTTCTCAGCTTCTTCTTTCGCTTGTGGGTCGCGATCTTGTGTCGCTTCCTCTTTCTACCGCAAGGCACCGTGTTGCTCCTTTTCCGCCCATTTCATCCACATGGGGCAAGGGCATTCGCCCTCTCCCTCGTCCTGAATCGGCGAGCAGCAGACTCCCCTTGTGGAATACCCAAGCTCAACTCTTGAGGCTTGATGTATTGTCCAGATTTCCGGACGAACGCCCGGCGCCACCCTGGGAACTAGTGCGATTATGCCCGGTGGAAGGCGCACAGTCAAGGGGGTCGATTCGGTTGTGCGCAGAGGTATTTGCCGGTATAGTAGAGCGGCAATGGAGGGGGGACTCAGCGAGATAGGGATTCGCTACCAGGATCCTGCCATCAACGAGCTTCTGCAAACGGTTCCCGACGAGGCCGATCGCTGCACGAGCCACTTCAACCAGAGCGAGGATTTCTTCATCCTTTTGGAAAGCCCCTACACCGTGCCGCAGCTGCCGATTCACCATGACGTGCGGGTCTCGCAGCCGGGCGAAAGCTATCTCTCGCCCCTCTCCCGGCTCCTCAAAGAGCTCACGGGCCTGGTCCCGGGGGTGCTCCACGGCCTTACCTACTTTTTCGACCCGAGCGACATCCTCCACCCCGCCTTTTTCCAGCTCCTCAAGATGGGCGAGATGCCCTACCTCTACCTGCTCAAGCTCGACCTGAGCTTCAGGACCCATGAGCATGAGATCGTGACCCGCGGCACCAACGACCTCACCCCCTCCTACCGGTCGCGCAAGCTCTTCGTCGATGGGGCCTTCATCCCGGTCGATGAAATCCGAAAGGAGGGGGAACGGATCGTCGCCCTCGCCGTGAACCAGACCATCTCGAGCACCTGGA
>DAHVAK010000154.1 GCA_027314665.1 Spirochaetales bacterium | reverse complement strand
TCACTGCAGTTGCGCGAGGGTCTGGTGGTGCCTCCGATCGCCATCTTCAGCATCACCAATCGGTGCAACCTCCGGTGCAAGGGCTGCTATGCCCAGGCCATTCGCGAGAGCTCGGAGGACGCCCTCTCCTCCGCGGATCTGCGGCGAATCGTGGGCGAGGCCCAGGATCTGGGAGTCTCGTTCATCGTCGTCGCCGGAGGCGAGCCTCTCCTGCGCCCCGACATCGTCGAGATCGCAGGCGCCTTCCCGAGGATCATCTTCCTGCTCGTGACGAATGGCATGCTCCTGAGCGCCGCCCTCGTATCTCGGCTGACGCGCCTGCGCAACGTGATCCCGGTCCTCAGCATCGAGGGAAATCAAAGCGAAACCGACGATCGGCGCGGCGAAGGGGTGCATCGGCGGCTGGTGGCAAAGATGGCAGAGCTGAAGAAGGCGGGAGTCTTCTTCAGCCTCTCCCTCACGGTCACCCGGCAGAACTTCCCGATCGTGACCGAGGGCGCCTTCGTCGAAAACGCGATGCAGGCCGGTTGCCGCTTCTTCCTCTACCTTGAGTACACTCCGATTCGGGAAGGCACCGAGGATTGGGCCATGACCGAAGCCCAGCGAGACGAAATGGCCCGACGGGTGGTTGCGTTTCGCCTCCGCCACCGAGCGGTCTTCGTAGCGGTTCCCTGGGACGAAGAGGAGGTAGGTGGATGTCTGGCCGGAGGGCGGGGCTTCGTGCACATCAACGCTGCAGGCGGGCTTGAGCCGTGTCCCTTCGCCCCCTATTCGGATGTGTCGCTGAAGGAAAGCTCCCTCGCCCAGGCCTTGCGCTCGCCCTTCCTCGCGGCCCTTCGCGAGGGCCACGGGCGCTTCGAGCACACCGAAGACGGATGCACGCTCTGGAGAGAGCGCTCCCTCCTCAAGGATCTGCTGAGCTCGAAGCGCGGGCTCGCGGAGGGCTCGTAGCCTTTCGTCGGCCTGAAGCGGCTCTCGGATGTGGGCTCTAGCCCTCGACGAGGCCCTTCTCGATCGCCACTGCTCTGCGGACCATCTGCTCAGCGGCCTCCAGGCTGTCGGCCCCTCCGGACTCAACCGCCGGATCGAGGCCGACCATCTCGACGAAGAACTCGATCCACGCTGATTTCCACGCTTCCTCGTTGGACGGGATATCGGACATTGGAAGGGACCTCCTCAAGTTGGTTGGGGGCGATCTTCACGAATCGCAGGTTGAGTATAGTCCCAATGCTCTTGCCGGGTGCGTTAGAATTCCGTTAAATTGCCCGGGTGAGCATCGTCGTCTTCGAGCGGCCCGGCGGACCCTCTTTCAGCCTGCGCCCCGCCCGCGGTCGGGACATCCGGTCTATCCGCCGGCTCATTTGGCGCGTGCGGATCAACGTCTTCGGTCTCGATTGGCGCCGCTTTGTCGTCGTGGAGACCCCGGGCGGCGATTTCGTCGGCTGTGGCCAGCTCAAGCCCCACCCGGACGGCTCGATCGAGCTCGCTTCGATTGCGGTCGCCGAGCCCTTTCGAGGCTTCGGAGCCGCACACCTCGTCGTCAACCACCTGATCGGGGGCGCAAGGCGTCCCCTCTTTCTCATGTGCCTGCCGAAGATGGTTTCCTTCTACGAAGGCTTTGGCTTTCGAGCCGCCTCCCGGCGAGAGATGCCGCCGACCCTGCGCCGCATCCAGCGCATTGCTCGCACCCTCGGAGGCCTCACGCGACAGCCGGCTCCGGAGATCATGCTTTTGGATTGATGCGCCGCGCTCACAGCCCCCCGACCAAGACCCGCACGATCCACGGCGCAAGCACTGCCGTGGCGATTCCGTTCATGCAGAGGGCGAGGCTACTCGCAGCCCCTTCGAGCTCTCCGGTCTCGAGGGCGCGCGCGGTGCCTATGCCGTGGGAGGCAGTCCCCATGGCATAGCCGAAGGCTATCCCCTCGGCAATACCGATGAGCCGTAGGGTGAGGGGACCGGCGACCGCCCCGACGACCCCGGTGAGCACGACCGCCGCGGCGGTCAGCGACGGGAGGCCGCCGATCTGCTGCGCGACCACGATCGCGATCGGGGTGGTCACCGATTTCGGCGCGAGGGAGGCAAGAAGCTCCCTCGGCCCGCCGAGGAGGAGGACCGGCGCGACCGAGGCGAGGATGCCGACCACGCTCGCGAAGAGGGTTGTTGCAGCGAGGGGCAGCGCCTGGGCGGACAGGCGCTTGAGCTGGCGGTAGAGCGGAAGCCCGAGCGCGACGACCGCCGGGGCGAGAAAGAAGGCTACGATCCCGCCTCCCTTCATGTAAGTCGCGTAGTCCACGTCGAGAAGCTTCAGGGCCGCGATGATGACGGCGATGCTCACGAGCACGGGGTGGAGAAGAAAGAAGCGCACCCGGGCGTAGAGGCGCTTGGCGCCCGCGTAGACGAGGAGGGTTACCCCGAGGCCAAACAGGGGCGAGGCGGCAAACCCGGCGAGGCTCATGCGTCGCGGCCCTGTCCGGCGCGGGAGAGGCGCCCCAGCCCCTTCGCGACGGCCCCGGTGAAAGCGAGGATCAGGAGGGTGCTCACGATGATCGAGAGCGCAATCGACAGCCAATACCGTTGGATGATCCCGAAGAGGGCCATGACCCCGACCCCCGCAGGAACGAAGAGCAGGGAGAGGTTGTCGATGAGGGCATCGACTGCCCCTTCGATCCATTCCTCCCGAACCAGCTTCAGCTTCAGGGCGAGGGCGAGCAGGACCATCCCGATGACGTTTCCCGGAATCGGAATCCCAAGTCGCTCCAACAGGTCGCCGCCCATCAGGAAGGCGATGATGATGGCAATCCCCCCGAGCATCGCTACGCGTCCATGATGCCGCGGTAGACTGCGACGCTGCGCTCCAGCTCGACGAGGTCAATCCACTCGTCGGCGGTGTGCGCCTTCGCGAGATCGCCGGGGCCGATCACGATCGCGGGAAGCCCGGCGGCGGCGTAGGAGCCCGCATGGGTGGTGTAGGTTGCCCCGCTCGCCTCGGAGGGGAGGTTCAGGCCGTCGAGCACTCCGCGGACTACGTCGAAGAGCTCGCCTGAGTCGTCGGGGGCGAGCGGGGGCGCCTCGAAGGTCGACTCGAGAAGGTAGTCGAGCTCGGGGTGCTCGGCCTTGACCGCCTGAAGGGTCTCGGCAAAGAGGCGGGCTACCTCTTCCGCTCGCTCCCCGGGGACCATTCGGCGGTCGACCTCGATCTCGCAGCGGTCCGGAATGATGTTCGAGGCGACGCCGCCGCGGATGGTGTTCACGCTGCACTGAGCTCGTCCGATGAGGGGGTGCGATGCAGAAAGCGAGGGGCGGTAGCGTGACTCGACGGCCTCGAGGATCCGCATCATGGCGCTGATCGCGGAGCGCCCGAGGGCGGGATTCGAGGAGTGCGCGGCAATCCCCCTGGTGACGACGCGGAAGCGGCAGATCCCGCCGTGGGCCACGACCGCCCGCAAGCGGGTCGGCTCCCCCACGATCGCGCCGCGGAAACGGAAGCCGAGCCTCGGATAGTCGTGCGCGAGAAAGGAGCGTATCCCGCGCATCCCCCATTCCTCGTCGACCGAGAAGAGAATGGCGAGGTTGTTCGGCCCCCGCTTCGAGCCTGCATAGGCTCGGGCGGCCCAGAGCATGGCGGCCCCGCTTCCCTTCGTGTCGCAGGCCCCCCGCCCCCAGAGTCGCGCGTCATGAATCTCCGCGCCGAAGGGATCGATCGTCATTCCCTCCGCCGAGACCGTGTCGAGGTGGCTGTCGAACAGCAGCCAGGGAAGATCCGCTCGTTTCTCGTGGAGAACCAGAAGATTGGTGCCGTAGCCCTCCACCGGGCAGCGTCGCGTCTCAAGACCGAAGGAGCGGGCCACCCCTTCGAGGAATGCGGCGAGCTCCCTTTCGGAATCCGATTGCCCGCGCATGTTGCTGTTCACCGAATTGATCCGAACGGTCGCCTGCAGCAGCTCGTTCACGCTGGCGGGGGTGGTGTCGCTCATTTCTTTCCTTTTACATTTTGGCCGACGGACGAGGTCCTGGCGCAGGCGCGACGCCCCGACACGCCTCGACGCGAGAGCTACAAGGCCATTATAGGTGGATCCGAAGGGAATTGAAAGCTCCGAAGGCGGCCTCGGGCATAGGGCTGCAGGGACAGACAGAGGTCACGACCGGCGAAGGCCGGTCGTGACGCAGGAGAACAGCCCAAGGAGGAGGCGCGTCTATGCGTAGGTGTCGATGAATTGACCGATGGCGGAGAGCTTGTTCCGTTCGATGATGTTGCCTGCGCTGATCTGAAGCAGCTTCTCGGTCAAATCGGTGCGACTTGCGGCCGCCTGCCTGAGGATGTTGGAGAGCGACTGAACGGACGAAGCGATTCCGTTGATGTCCATAGCATCCTTCCTTTACTAGGCTTATCGGCGACATGCGCGAAAACTTGACTGCGGTCGGGCTCTCCTTGACAGAGGCGCGTGACGAGGGGACGATTGCTGACATTATGAATTGGTTATATGCATACTTCCTCGCCTCGTTCGAAAGCGGCATCGTGAACACGGTTGCGAACCTCTTCTACGGCCCCCATGGCCTGTTCCATCTCTTTCGCTACGACCATCCCGTTCACCCGCTTCTTGTCCACATCACGATCGGGAGCGTCACGGTCGCCTTCCTGCTCGTCTATGTCGGATGGATCTTCAAGAAGCCGGCGCTCTACACCAGCGCCCGGCATGTCATCGTTATCTCGTTCGTCGCCTACTTTTTCACGGCGGCCTTCGGATTGATGGACTGGCAGCACGTCTACCAGCACGCGTGGGGTCCAAACATCGAGATGAAGCTCATCTTCGCCCCTCTGCTCTTCCTGTGGCTTCTCGGGATCATCATCTCCAACCGGCGGGCCGGCCCGGGCTCGCTCCTCTCGAAGATCTTCTACCTGGTTGCCTTTCTGAACGTGGTCGTCTTGGGCTTCTTCGGAGGAAACATCGTGTACGGGAGGGGGGTGTAGGAAGGGGTCGGCGGCGCAACCGTTCTCTCGCACCCCGGCAGGGCATCGACGCTCAGGGCGTCAGTGGCTCATCATGTTGTAGTTGAGATGGTACATGATCCACACGGAGGCCCCAACGAGAATCGCGAGAATGACGACGGTGTAGGCGAATGCCACGAGGTTCCACCGCTGCTCGGAGGAGCCGTTCATGTGGAGGAAAAAGACGAGGTGCACGACGATCTGCACGACTGCGAAGGCGACAATCGTGATGATGATGGCCGACCGAGGCATCGCCTGAGTCATCACGAGCGCGAAGGGGATAACGGTCAGCACGATGGCCAGGAGAAACCCGACGATGTAGGAGCGCTGGCTGCCGTGGCTCGCGCCGGCTGCGTGTTCGGTGCTCATTTCTTTCACATGACTCCCATCAGGTAGACGAAGGTGAAGACACAGATCCAGACGATGTCGAGAAAATGCCAGAACAGGCTCAGGTTCATCAGCCGGGTGTTGTTCGTGGGGTTCAGACCCTTGCGCGCCACCTGAGCCACCATCACCGCCATCCAGATCAGACCGAGGGTGACGTGAATCCCGTGGGTGCTCACCAGGGTGAAGAAGGCCGAAAGGAAGGCGCTCTGGCCGGGGCCGTGGCCCTCGAGGATGAGGTGATAGAACTCGTTCACCTCTTGGCCGACGAAGGATGCCCCGAGCAGGAAGGTGACCGCGAGCCAACCCAAGACCCAGTTCCGACTGCCCCGGCTCAGCGCGAGCATCGCAAGACCGTAGGTGAAGCTCGAGGCGAGAAGGCAGAAGGTCTCGATGAGGACGCCGGGCAGATGGAACAGCATCGCCCCGGTCGGGCCGCCGGCGTAGTTCCTTCCCACGACTGCGTAAGTCGCGAAGAGGCTCGCGAACAGGAGGCAGTCGCTCATGATGTAGATCCAAAAGCCGAACACCTTCGTCGCGGCGACGTCGTGGTGTTCCTCGGCGTGGGCGGCGTAGTTGCTCACGATATTATCGGCCATGGCTCAAGCCTCCCGCCATCGCTTGTGAATGCTCGTCCTCAATCCGCTTCACTTCCTCCGCGGGCACGTAATAGTCGGTGTCATAGTCGAAGCTCCGCGCGATGATCGTCGCGACCACCCCGAGGAGGCCGACGACCGCCATCCACCATATGTGCCACACCAGGGCAAAGCCGAGAAGCAGGCTGAAGGCGCCGATCACGAGGCCCGCCCCCGTGTTCTTCGGCATGTGGATCCGGTGGTATTCGGAGGGCCTCGCGTGCGCCTCGCCGCTGCGCTTCATCTCCCAGTAGGCGTCCCGCTCTTTCACGACCGGGAGCTCGGCGAAGTTGTAGAAGGGAGGCGGCGAGGCGACGGACCATTCGAGCGTCCGCCCGTCCCAGGGGTCGCCGGTAAGGTCGCGGTTCTCGTGGCGCTTCCTGAAGCTGACAAAGACCTGGGCTATCTGCAGGAGCACCCCGAGCGCGATGACCCCTGCGCCCGCCGCTGCAACGAGCAGCAGCGGATGCCAGGCCGGGTTATCATAGTGGTTCAAGCGCCGAGTCATTCCCATGAAGCCCAGGATGTACAGCGGCATGAAGGCGAGGTAGAAGCCGACAAGCCAGCACCAGAAGGAGGCCTTGCCCAGCCTTTCGTCGAGCTTGAAGCCGAAGATCTTCGGGAACCAGTAGGTCATCCCGGCGAAAACGCCGAAAACGACCCCGCCGACGATGACGGTGTGGAAGTGGGCGACGAGAAAGAGGCTGTTGTGCAACAGGAAGTCGGCAGGCGGGATGGCCATCATGACTCCGGTCATACCGCCGATGGTGAAGGTCACCAAGAACCCGAGGGTCCACAGCACCGCCGCGGTGAATTTCAGGCGTCCGCGGTAGATGGTGAAGAGCCAGTTGAAGATCTTCACCCCCGTGGGTATGGCGATTATCATGGTGGCTATCCCGAAGAAGGCGTTCACGTTGGCCCCCGACCCCATGGTAAAGAAGTGGTGCAGCCAGACGATGAACGACAGGACCGTGATGGCCATCGTCGCGTAGATCATGGAGGTGTAGCCAAACAGCCTCTTGCCGGTGAAGGTCGCGAGAACCTCCGAGAAGATGCCGAAGGCGGGTAGAATCAGGATGTAGACCTCGGGGTGGCCCCAAGCCCAAAACAGGTTGACGTACATCATCGCGTTGCCGCCATGGCTGTTGGTGAAGAAGTGCATGCCGAGGTAGCGATCCGCGGCAAGGAGCCCCAGCGCAACGGTCAAGATCGGGAATGCCGCGATGATCAGGATCATCGTGCACAGGGCGGTCCAGGTGAAGACGGGCATCTGCATCAGCTTCATGCCCGGAGCCCGCATCTTGATGATAGTGACGAAGAAGTTGATGCCCGTCATGAGCGTGCCGGCGCCCGCGATCTCGAGGCTCCAGATGTAGTAGTCGACCCCGACCCCCGGGCTGTAGCGGAGCTCCGAAAGCGGCGGGTAGGCAACCCATCCGGTCTTCGCGAACTCTCCGAAGACCAGGGAAAGGTTGACCAGCACCGCTCCGACCACGAACAACCAGAAGCTGATCGAGTTCAGGAAGGGGAAGGCCACGTCGCGCGAGCCGATTTGCAGCGGCACGGCGATGTTGATCAACCCGATGAGGAAGGGCATGGCCATGAAGAAGATCATGATCACGCCGTGGGCGCTGAAGATCTGATCGTAGTGATTCGGCGGCAGGTAGCCGTGATTCGGTCCGAACGACAGGGCGAGCTGCGAGCGCATCATCAGCGCGTCAGCCCCTCCGCGCAGGAGCATGATGAAGGCGACGAGGATGTACATCACCCCGATCTTCTTATGGTCGACCGAGGTCAGCCACTCCTCCCAGAGCCACTTCCATTTCCGCTTGTAGGTGATGAACGCCAGGATGGCCACCCCGATGATGACCATGAACAGAACCGCCCCCATTTGGATGGGGATGTCGAGGGGCAGCGCCGAGAGGGTAAGTTTTCCTAACATGATCACTCCAACGAGGCCGAGCTCATCTGCTTGTCACCGTACTTGTCCACGATTTCGCTGAACAGATGGGGCTTGACCGAAGAGAAGTACTCGACCGAATTGTTCTG
>DAHVAK010000149.1 GCA_027314665.1 Spirochaetales bacterium | reverse complement strand
AGGGAGACGGGGGGAAAGAGCTACTACCTCTATCAGCCGCAGGGGGTCGGGCTGGTCGTCGACGACGTGCTCTCTTCGCCCGACGGGCACTATGTCTTCAGCTACACATCTCCCAGCCAATCGAACTTCGGCAACAACTATATCCCGGTTGAGGTTGAGGCGCACCTCTACGCGCGAAGCGGGCGCGACGACTCCGGCTACTTTGCGCCTCTGCAGTTCTGATAGGGGTGAGACGTAAGATGCCAATCAGGTGGGGAATCATCGGATGCGGTGAGGTAACCGAGGTGAAAAGCGGTCCGGCTCTTCAGTACGCCCAGGACTCGCACCTCGTTGCCGTGATGCGGCGCGATGCCGAGAAGGTCGAGGACTATGCCCGCCGTCATGGGGTTCCCCGGTGGTACACCGATGCCGACGCGCTCATCGCTGACCCCGAGGTCGATGCGGTCTACGTCGCGACCCCTCCCGGGAGCCATCTCGAGTACGCCCTGCGGGCCTGCGCGGCCGGAAAGCCGGTCTACGTTGAGAAGCCCATGGCGCGCAGCTACCGCGAGTGCACCCGGATGATCGAAGCCTTCAAGAAGGCGGGCGTGAAGCTCTTCGTCGCCTACTATCGACGCGCCCTCGATCGCTTTCTCAAGGTGAAGGAGATCATCGACACCGGGAAGATCGGCCTCGTGACGGGGATCACCTACCGCTACATTGCGCCCCAGCACCGGGCGCTCGAGGCGAGCGCCCTTCCCTGGCGGGTGGTAGCCTCGGAGTCGGGCGGCGGCCTGTTCCTCGATTTGGGGTGCCATCTCCTCGACCTCCTCGATTTCCTGCTCGGACCTCTCGAAGCGGTCTCGGGCCTTGCGGCCAATCGCGCAAGCCCCTGCCAGGTTGAGGACACGGTTGCAATGCACTTCAAGACCGGCGAGGGAGCCCCCGGAACCGCAAGCTGGAACTTTGCAGGCCACACCGGACATGCCCCGGAAGATCGGCTCGAGATCTGCGGGACCGACGGAAGGATCACGGTCTCCGTCTTCGGCGTTGAGCCGGTGCTCCTCTCGACGCGCCGCGGCGAGGAGAGCTTCGCTTTCACCAACCCCTACCGCATTCAGCAGCCTCTCATCCAGACCGTCGTGAACGAGCTCCTCGAGAGGGGCACCTGCCCGAGCACGGGCGAGTCCGCCGCGCGGACTTCGCTCGTCATGGATCGGGTGCTCTCCGACTACTATCGCGGGCGGGACGACGAGTTCTGGCTGCGACCGGAAACCTGGCAGCACCGATAGGAAGAACGCCCCCCGTAGCTTTGAAAACTTCAGCCTCTCACGCTATACTCCCGGTGGGAGGACGGCGGATGAAGGGGATCTTTCGCGAGGTGAAGCTCTGGGAAAAGCCCGAGGTAGTCGGTTTGAGTCGACTGGTGGGTCGCTCACCGCTGGTTCCGTTTCGAAGCGCAGAGCGGGCCCTCAGTCGGGATCGCGGCAAATCTCCTTGGTTCAGGTCCCTGAACGGAACGTGGAGATTCAAGCTCGTCGCCGGACCGAGCGAAGTCCCCCCGGCCTTCTCGCTTCCCGGCTACAGCGTCGGGAAGTGGAGCGAGATCGAGGTTCCGGGCAACTGGACGATGCAGGGCTTCGACCGCCCCCAGTACACGAACGTCGCCATGCCGTTTGCGGGCATTCCCCCGCAGGTGCCCGAAGCCAATCCCACCGGCCTGTATCGAAGTACCTTTGAGCTTCCGCCGAGCTGGGGTAGGCGACGGACCGTGCTGCACTTCGATGGAGTCGAGAGCGCCTTCGTCGTCTACGTCAACGGCGGGGAGGTCGGTATGAGCAAGGACTCGCGGTCGCCGGCAGAGTTCGACATCACCCCGTTCGTATCCCCGGGGGAGAACACCCTCGCCGTCAAGGTGCTCCGGTGGTCGGATGGGAGCTTCGTCGAGGATCAAGACCATTGGCGGATGGCGGGGATCTATCGCGATGTGTACCTCTACTCGACCGCAAGCTCCTACATCCAGGACCTCTTCGTGACCGCAACGCTCGCCGATGATTACACGACCGGCCTCCTCTCGGTCAGAGTCCAGATAGGCTGCGAGCGCGAGCTCGGACGCGACCACACCGTCGAGCTGCAGCTCTACAACGCCGAGCGGCGTCCGCTTCTGCGAAGCCCGCTGAAAGCAAGGGTGGCCAGCGACTATCGTGAGGCGGGGTACGCAGTCTCCTTCGCCCGGGAGCTTCCTTCGCCGCGACGCTGGTCCGCGGAGGATCCCTATCTCTACAGCGTCGTCGCGACGCTGAAAGGGCCGAACGGCGCCGCAATCGAGGTGGTTTCCAGCCGCTGCGGCTTTCGTCGAATTGAGGTGAAGGAGCGGCAGCTTCTCGTGAACGGGAAGCGGGTCTACCTGAAGGGGGTCAATCGTCACGAGTTTGACGACGTCCGCGGCAAGACGATGACCCGCGAGACGATGACCCGCGACGTGATCCTTCTGAAGAGCTTCAACTTCAACGCGGTGCGCACCAGCCACTACCCGAACGATCCCGCCTGGTACGATCTGTGCGATGAGTACGGGCTGTACCTGATTGACGAGGCGAACATCGAGTCTCACGCCTTCTACGACCAGCTCGCGAGCGATCCCGCGTGGGCGCAGGTCTTTCTCGATCGCGGCATGCGGATGGTGCTTCGCGACAAGAATCACCCCTCCGTCATCATCTGGTCGCTGGGCAACGAGAGCGGCTATGGACCCAACCACGACACCCTCGCGGGATGGATCCGCAGCTTCGATCCGAGCCGTCCGCTCCACTACGAGGGGGCGATCTCACGGGGGCGCGACGAGCAGGGTCGGCTTTTCGCAGGCGGCGAGCGGGTGACCGACATCGTCTGTCCCATGTATCCGTCCGTCGATTCGATCGTCGAATGGGCGGAAAAGAGCGGCGACTCCCGCCCCCTGATCATGTGCGAATATGCTCACTCGATGGGCAACTCCACGGGAAACCTCAAGGAGTATTGGGAAGCGATCGAGTCGCACCAAGGCCTGCAGGGCGGTTTCATCTGGGACTGGATCGATCAGGGGATTCGCGTCACCGACGGCGCGGGAACGCCCTACTGGGCCTACGGCGGCGATTTCGGCGACGAGCCGAACGACCGCAACTTCTGCTGCGATGGGCTGCTTTGGCCCGATCGCGCGCCCCACCCGGCGATCTGGGAGTTCAAGAAGATTGCGCAGCCGGTCCGGATTCGCGAGCGGAATCTGCGCGAGGGGCGCATTCTCGTCGAGAACCGCCAGGATTTCACGACCCTCGCGTGGCTTGCCGGCAGCTGGGAGCTGCTCGTCGACGGTGTGGTCGTGGCGGAGGGCGCCCTCAAGCGGCTGGAGACCGCTCCCGGCGGCAGCGAGGAGGTGACCCTCCCCCTGAACCGTCCGGAGCTCCTGCCCGGCCAGGAGTGCCTGCTCCACGTTCGTTTCGTGACTGCGGCAGATACCCCCTGGGCTGCAAAGGGTCATGAGGTGGCCTGGGAGCAGTTCCCGATGCCCTTCAAGGCCCCGAAGGCAGGGCCGGTCTCCACCGATGGGAAGCTCTCGATCGCAAAGAACCGCGCCTCCACGGTGATCTCGGGCGGTTTCCTCGAGGTGCGGCTCGATCGCAAGGCGGGACGCCTTTCCTCGATCAAGTGGCACGGACACGAGCTGCTCTACGGAGGGCCCGCCTTGAGCCTCTTTCGGGCGCCCACCGACAACGACGGGCTGAAGCTCCTGCCCGAGCACAAGGGCGGGATTCTCGCGAGTTGGCTCGCGGCGGGGCTCGACCGTCTCACCCTCGCCGCGAAGCGGGTCACGGTGAAGCGTGGGGAGGGGGGATCCGTGGTGGTGAGCCTTCTCCATACGGCGGTGAGCCCCAGCCTCGGTCCCTGTTTCGAGCACAGCCAGGAGTACACCATCTATCCGAGCGGCGAGATCCACGTCGTGAACGGATTCGCTGCCGACAAGCGGCTTCCGGAGCTCCCGCGGGTGGGGGTGGTCATGAGCGTGCCTTCGGGGTTCGAGCAGGTGCGATGGTTCGGGCGGGGGCCGCACGAAAGCTATGCGGACCGCAAGGCGGGGGCGGCAATCGGGCTCTATGTCGGGAGCGTCGATGAGCAGCACGTCCCCTACATCGTCCCGCAGGAGAACGGGAACAAGACCGACGTGCGCTGGCTCTCCCTCGAGAACGAACGCGGGGTTGGGGTTCTCGTCGCCGCCGACGGGCTGATGGAGTGCTCGGTGAGCCACTTCTCGGCTCTCGATCTCTACAAGGCCGCCCACACGAACGAGCTCAAGCCTCGCCAGGAGATCTTCGTCCATCTCGACCTGCGCCAGCGGGGTCTCGGCGGCGCGAGCTGCGGGCCCGACACCCTCGATCGCTATCGCATTCAGCCGGGAAGCTGGAAATGGGGTTATTGGATTCGCGGCTTCCTGCGCGGGGAGGAGGCCCCGGGGCTTCTCGCGCGCCACATCGCGCAGTCGTAGCGGGAGCGGACGGAAAGGGGCACGAAGGCCCCGTCTTGCCGCGAAGGGCGCGAGCGCTCCCGGCCGCAGGCGTCCGGCCGGAAGCGCCCGGTCCACGGGTCTAGAGTATCACCTCGAACACCGAGTCGACCCGCTTGAGATTTGCGAGGAGCCTCGTGCGCTGCTCTCGGGTGAGCGGGGTGCGCTCGTTTTCCTTCGCAAGCCTCTTCAAGATCGTGTCGATCGCCTCGAAGGCTCGGGCGAGCGACAGGTCGTCGTCCATGTTCCGCTCGAACTCGTCGATGATGCCCGTGATGAGGGAATCCGCCCCGTCGCCGGTCTGCGAGGGCCTCCGGGCCTTCGAAGCGGGCGGGTTTGCCTGTGCGGCCTCGGCGAAAGCGGCCCGCTTGTCGGCTCCGTCGGTGAGCTGGGCGACGAGGCTCCTGAAGCGGTCGAGGTACGCGGCGCGCTCGGCAAAGTCCTTCTTGGTGAAGTTGAGCTTCTTGCGGTAGTGCTTGGTCGCGGTCAGGAAGAAGCGAAGATGCTCGGGACTCATGCCGTCTTCGGCAATGAGCTCGTCGGGGTAGTAGATGTTGCCCGCGCTCTTGGACATCTTCTTTCCATCCACGATGAGGTGCTCGCCGTGCAGGTAGTAGTTCGAGTAGCCCTTGCCGGAGAAGGACTCCATGATCGCGATGTTGTAGTCGTGGTGGCGGTAGATGTTGTCGATCCCACCGCAGTTGATGTCGACCTGCTCGCCGAGATTCTCGGTAATCATGGCGGGGTCCTGGATGTTCCAGGAAGGGCGTCCCTTCCCGATCTCCGTGTCCCAGTAGGCGATGTCGCCTTCCTTGTAGCCGTGCCAGAGGATGAAATCCCCGCGATTCCAGCGGTTGCCATTGTAGGTGTCGTGCTTGAAGCGTACCTTCTTTTTTGGCCAGGTCTGCATGTCGAGCCGAAAGAGCTTGCCAAAGTCCTTCTTCTTCAGGGGATCGAAGAAGACGTCGCCCTCGTACCAGTAGGCGTAGCCCTTTTTGACGAGGGTCTGAATGATCTTCACCGCCTGGCCGACGCTTGTCGCCGAGGTGGGTATCTTGGCGGGGACCTTGATCTTCAGGAGCTTGGTCTCCGAGTGGAAGTGCTGGGCGACCTCGTCGGTAAGCTCCTTCATCTTCCTGCGACGATCCTGAGCCTCGCTGATCGTCTTGTCCTCGACATCCGTGAAGTTAATGACGCGGTCGACCTTGTAGCCCTTGTAGAGGAGATACCTCACCAGGATGTCCTCGTACAGGAAGGTCCGATAGTTGCCGATGTGGGGTCTGCGATAGGTAGAGGGCCCACAGGTGAAGATCTTCACTTCATGGTCGGCCCGCGGCCGGAACGTTTCTTTCGTTCGGCTCATTGTGTTGTAGAGTTCCAGAGCGCGTCTCCTTTCGGTTATGTTATGTTGCCGCCCTAAGATACTACTTTTGGATCGACTACGTCAAAACACCGAAAGGAGCGGTGCTATCCGAGGCCGAAGACGAAAAGCCCTCGCCACGCGAGGCAGCCCGCGGCACCCGCGCTGAGCGCCGCCGCGGCGGCAAGGAAGAGGGTGTCCCGCGCGCGCCAGCGACTCTCGGAAAGGAAGGTCCGCGCCCGGGCATGCTCCGATTCGATCCCTCGGGCGGCCATCGAAAGGGAGGCGCGCTCCCCATGACGGACCGCGCCGGCGAGGAGAGTGACCGCGGTCATGAGCCCCTCGGCAAGGGTGCGGGGCCGCCCGCGCAGACGGATGCGGTGGGTGGCTCGTATCTGCCTGAGATTTTCTCGGAGGAAAGGGATCGTGTTCCAGGCCACGTAGATTGAGAAGCCGAAGCGCGGGGATAGAGCGAGCTGCTGCATGAGGGCATTGACGAGCGAGCGCGGCTCGGTCACCAGGAGGTAGCCGACCGAAAGCACGATGAGGGCGAGGCTGCGAAGAGCGAGGACGATCGCCCGATGGAGGGAGGCCTTTGCCACGGTCACGCCGAATAGCGCAGCCGATCCGCCCCCGGTATCGGGTGCGCTGGCGACGAGATTGAGGAGAAAGAGCCCCGCCGGCAGGGCAAGCAGCGGGCCGAGGGTTCGGAGGACCGTCCGCAGGCCGACCCTTCCGAGGAGAGGGAACTGGACTAGCGCGAGGACAAGAAAGAAGAGGGGAGTGTAAGGATCGAAGGAGAGGAAGACTGGGATGATCTCGACGATGACCGCCGCAAGAAGGGCGAGAGAATTGAGCGAGCGAATGAATCCGCCCTTTCCGCCGTCAGCCATCGAGGCTACCTCCGGAGGGTCGGTCGACCGCGGGTGCGCCCGGGAGGTTCCGTCTGCGAGCGCGAAGCCATGCCGGCAGCAAGCGGTCGGGGACCTGGGAGGGATCTCTTGAGGCCTCGGGCGGGGAGAAGGAGTCGCGGATGCGCCCGCCCTCTAGCAGAAGAACCCGGTCGGCCACGAGCCAGGCGAGCTCCGGCGAGTGGGTGACCACGACCGTCGCCGCCCCCCGCGAGGCGAGGAGGCGAAGGGAGACGACGAGCTGCTCGAAGGCATCGTAGTCGAGCCCGTAGGTGGGCTCATCGAGAAGAAGCAGGGGGCGATCGTCGAGAAAGGCGCACGCAAGGTTGAGGCGCCGCTTCTCCCCCTCGCTCAAGGAGAAGGGATTTCTGGCCAAGAGCCGCTCGAGGCGGAAGGCGCGTGCAGCCTGCCTCGCGCGCTCGTCGAGGGGCGGGAGGAGCCCGGGGCCGGATCCGAGCTCGAGCGCCGCGCCTCGTCGCTCTGAGGCCGGCGAGGAGGCAAGGAGGAGCTCCTCGGCGACGCTCTCACGGAGAAAGAAGTGCTCGGGGTTCTGGGGCAGGGCGAGAAGATGCGCATAGCGCGTCTTCGGGCGGCTTCGCGCGAGATCGACCTCCGCAAGCAGGGCCTGTCCGGGCCTTCCCGGCAGGAGCCCCGAGAGCCTTCCAAGGAGCGTGCTCTTGCCGGCGCCGCTTCGGCCCATCACCACGACGATCTCGCCGGGCGCAGCGGCAAGGCTTGCTCCGTGGAGGACCGATCGTTTCCGGTCGTAGGAATGGATGAGGTTCGTCGCCGAGAGAAGCGGCTTGGGGCCTTCGAGGCTCGAGGCGCCCTCCGGCCTCTCCTTTTTCCCGGCGAGCCGCTCCAGGCGCCAGGGGAGAAACTCTCCGAGCTCGAGGTCCTGCGGGCTGCCGCGGTCGCTCAACCTCCCCTCCTCGTCGAGGAGGAGGAGTCGCTCGACTCGCTCGAGGATCTGATCGAGCTTATGCTCGACGACAAGGAGGGCGGTCTGCGGATGGAGACGATCGAGGAGCTCGAACAGCGCCCGCGTGGTGTCCGGGTCGAGATAGGAGGTCGGCTCGTCGAGGAGCAGCAGCTCGGGCTCCATCGCGAGGGCCGCGGCCAAGGCTACCCGCTGCTGTTCGCCGCCGGAGAGCTCGGAAGGGTTGCGGGAGAGGAGCTCGCCAATGTCGAGCTCGTCGGCAAGGCGAGCGATCAGCCCACGAATCTCCGCTGCGGGCCTTGCGAGGTTCTCCAGGCCGAAGGCTATCTCCTCCTCCACGGTGGGCGCGATCATCTGGGCTTCGGGGCTCTGGAAAACGATTGCCACCCGCTCGGTGGAGAGGGAAAGCTCGCCCTCGAGGGTGCCCGCCACATAGCGGGGAACGAGTCCCGCCGCTATGCAGAGTAGGGTTGACTTGCCCGTCCCGGAGGGCCCGGCAAGGAGGATTCGCTCACCCGCCTCGATCGTGAGATCGACGGCGTTGAGGATCCTCCGATTCGAGCCGGGAAATCGGAAGGAGAGGGCCGAGGCGCGCAGAATGGGCTTCACGCCGCAGCTCCTCCCGTCGAGCACTCCATCAGGCCTGCGACTGCGACCCGGGAAGAAGGGTTCGCAGCGCTCCGGTGCGGATGATCCCGCGTCCGACGACATAGGAGAGCACGCCCGCGAGCAAGACCCCGCTCACGACGGCGGAGGCGATCTGAACGGCGATGACCCATTCCGCGAGGCCGGCATAGTGGCTGTAGAAGAAGTCCAGCCCGTAGGAGAAGAGGTCGGAGAGCACGCCCGCGAGGATGAGGGTCCAGAGATTGTAGCGGCGGTAACCGGTCGCGGCGAAGACGATTTCGCAGCCGATCCCCTGCACTGCTCCCCAGATGACGGCAGTGATCCCCCATTGGGTTATGAAGGCTTCGATGAGCGCCGCCGCGGTCTCGCCGATGAACGCGGCCCCCGGGCGTCGGATCAGGAAGGGGATGAGGGTCCCGCCCATGAGCCAGACCCCGTTGAAGAGGTAGCCGAGGCCGATCGAGTTGAGCGGTGCGGTGAGCGTGGTGAAGAGCGTCCAACCCCACCACAGGACGCCAAGGGCGACAGCAAGGACGAGAAGGATGACGACCTCGCTCAGCCGCCACGAATACTTTGAGCTCATGAAGACTCCCCGCGGCGCGACACCGGGCGCGCCGCTTGCTCGAATGGATCGCTGTGGGGTTGGGGTCCGACGGTGACGATTGCTCCCTACGCTGGCATTACCCA
>DAHVAK010000137.1 GCA_027314665.1 Spirochaetales bacterium | reverse complement strand
GAAGGGCTCGCCGCGGCCCTCTTCGTCGACGAGGAGGAGCGCCGCAGCCCCGCGATTCGCTACCTCACGGGCCACCCGTCCGACGCCCTGCTCTTCGTCCTTCCCGACGCGCGCGCGATCCTCATCCCCTGGGACGTGAACCTCGCCCGCACCCTCGCGGTTGCCGACGAGATCATCCCCTACACCGACTACAGTCGCTCCCTTTCCGATGCCTATTCCGCCACCCTGGCGCGCTTGGGGCTGTCCGGACGCATCGAGATCTCCTCGGGGGTCGCCTACCCCGTAGTCCGAAGGCTCGCCGCCAAGGAGCCCTCGGTTGCCCTTGAGTGCCGCGAGGAGGGAATCGACGCGGCGGTAGCACGCCTGCGAGCGGTGAAGGATCCCGACGAGCTTGGGAAGATTGAACAGGCGGCCGAGGCGACCAACCGCCTACTTGCCGCCCTCGAGGAGCGCTTCCTCCGCGGGGAGTGGAGCGCCGGCTCCCGCCCGCGCGGCGCAGAGGCCGCCGGCGGCCTTCCGAGCGAGACCGATGTCGCCCTCTTTCTCGAGCGGGAGGCGCGATCCCTCGGGGCAGCGGGAATGAGCTTCGAGACCCTCGCCGCGGGTCCCTCGCGCAGCTTCGGCATTCATGCCTTTCCCGCCTACGGAAGCGGCCCCTTCGGAGGCGCGGGCCTCTCGATTCTCGATTTCGGGCTGCTGGTCGACGGCTATCCGAGCGATGTCACCGTGACGCTGGCCGCCGGGAGGCTCACCCCCCTCCAGCGGGCGATGGTCGACCTCGTCGAGGCGGCCTACGAGCTCGCGCTCTCCCTCGTCGCCCCCGGACGCCCCACCGCCGAGATCGCGCGCGCGGTCGACGATCACTTCCGGCGGGCCGGCTACGCGATGCCCCACGCCCTCGGCCACGGCCTGGGGCTTCGGGTTCACGAGGCCCCTGCGGTGAACAGCCGCGAGGGCAACCGCGACATCCTCGAGCCGGGAATGGTCATCACGATCGAGCCGGGCCTCTACCATCCCCAGGCCGGGGGCGTGCGCAAGGAAAACGACCTCCTCATCACCTCAAGCGGCTCCCGGCTCCTCACCACCGCCCGGACTCTGCGGCTCCCGTAGCCGCGTCGCGCGCAATCCAACCTTCGTCGCTCACCGAGAGATCGAGCCGCTCGAGGGCCGCTGCGACAGCGGCGGCCTCGGGGTTGGCGGCAGCCTCCGACCCTCCGGCGCCGTCCGGCAGGCCGGCGGCCGCAACGCCGGCGGCCTCGGGGTTGGCGACAGCCTTCGAGGCCGCGGCGGCGTCCACTCGGAAGTAGGCGTGGAAGCCTGGAGTGACGCCCTCGAGGCGAAGCGCGCCGAGGGGATCCGCTTGGAGCTCGGGGCGAAAGGGATCGCCCTCGACCCAACGGCTCTCGGGCGCGGCGTGCAGGACGAGCGGTCGGGCGGCGAGCTGCTTGATCCGATCCGCCCGAAAGCTTCCGAGGGCGAGGTGGGTGAGGATGGCCTCCCGGTCGAGCGACCAGGGATCCCCGCCGCAGCGCCGCGCGATCTCCTCCCCGAGCCGGCGCGCGTTGACCGCCTCGATGAGGCTGCCGCGCTCGGCAAGCGACAGGAGCAGCGAGGCGAGGAACCCCTCCCTCCAGGTGAGGGTGAGCCTGCCGTCCTCGCCGAGCCCGGAGGGGAAGAACCCGCCTGCCGGGCGCAGGAGATCGGTGCGCCCCTGGATGAGCGGCACCGCGAGGATGGGTAGGTTCGCCCGCTTCGGGAGGGCTAGCCGGCAGGCGGGCTCACCGCAGCCGCGCGCCGGCGCCGAGACGAGGAGCTCCTGCGGGAGCCTCCCCCGCCCGGGGGCTCGAACGAGGAAGGAGGGGCTCTCCTCGGCCCGAAAGATCGGCTCCCACTGCGGGGGCGGGTCCGGAAGAAGGATGTCTACTTCGACGCTGTCGCCCAAAAGCGAGCAGCCCGCACAGAGGCCGATCGCCCCGAGAAGACAAAAGAGCACCGCGAGGGTGCTCGCGGCCATTGCGCGGCGATGAGAAACCATTGCAGTCTCTCACGGGCTCGATCGCAGGGGCGCTTCATTTTCGATTGCGCGGCTTGGGATTTTGTTTCATAATCCCCGGAGATATGGCGGACAACGAGGATTTCACCGCAGAGCTCGATCGTCTCATCGCCGAGCGCCGGCGTTTTCTGGAAGCGAGGCAGCTGCCTCGTCTGAAGGAGCAGTTCCAGATCTTCCAGTCGGGAATCAAGAGCATCGTGGGGATCCTCGTCCGCAAGTCCCTCATCAAGGAGGACCCCTACAAGCACGAACAGAAGATCTCCGAGGTCAGCCTGCCCCCCTCCGGGCCGGTAGTCGAAACCGAGCGCATCGACCAGATCGGGCTGCGCCTCTCGGAGCTCGAAAACCAGGTCGATTTCGTCTGCGATCTCTATCAGTTCAGCCTGGACTTCCTCACCCTCTCGCGGATCAAGGGACTTGCCGACCTGGTGGGCTACGTCGAATGGGACAAGCTCACCGAGATCTCGGCGAACGTCAACTCCCGGCTCATTGCCGAACTTGGCGCCAAGGTCAAGCAGGGCGGGGACACCCTCTCGGCGGGGATCTTCCAGGACGCCCAGAATCAGCTCGTCAAGGCGGGGGGAGAGATCCTGCGCCTCCTGCGGGATGTCTCCACCTACCTTCGCGAGAGCTACAAGCGCGCCGCGCGCAGCCACCTCTTCTCAGGCCTGGCCCTTTCAGCCGATGCCCTCGACGCCAAGCGCTCCGAGGCGATGAAGCTGCTCAAGGGCCGCTTTGCTGCGATCGTGACCTCCAACCCGAGCGCCGCGGCGGAGCTCGCCTCCGGCGACGCCCGTCCCTCCTTCTACCCCGAGCTCCTCGGCGAGATCCTCGAGGAGGACTACGGCGCGGAGGGCGAGGCGCGCCTCCGCGACGTGATCGAGCGCCTGCGGGTGAGCGAGGAGAGGACGACGAAGAGGGTCGAGCAGCCGCTTCGGTCGCTTCTCCTCGAGTCGATCGGGCACCTCGGGGCGGCGGGGATTCCCCTCGAGAGCGCAGCCCACAAGATCGGCGACAACTATCACGCCTACACGACCCGAAGGGTCCCCCTCGCCGAGCGCGTCCGTCGCTGGCTGCGCAAGCTCCTCCACGCCCGGGGCGCCGGGGAGCCGATCGAGATCCAGATCGTCGATCCGACGACCTCGGCAAAGCGCAGCGAGGAGCTCGACGTGAAAGCCTACCTCGAGCGCATCGAGCGCCGCTGCCGCGTCTTCGCAAGCTTTTCGGCCACGGAGACTCCCGCCTTTCGCAAGCTGCAGGCCTCGCCCGAGGAGCAGATCTTCAAGCTCATCTCGCTCAACATCGACGATCTCCACGAGATTGCCTCGAAGCTGCCCGCCCTCGATACCTTCTTCAAGGCAGCCGCAAGCGATCAGGAGCGGGCTTCTGCCCGCGGGATGAAGCTCGAGATCAGCGCGATTAAGACCGCAATCATGAAGGCCAACCAGAAGAAGCACGAGTATCTTTCCCGAAAAGAAGAGCTCGAGCAGATGAGGCGCCTCGGGGTTCAGGGCAATCCCGGATAGTCCGCGCACGTCGGACGGCAGCGCCCCGCTCGATCTATACCCGGAACAGCCCGAGCACCCGCAGATCCTCGGACTCCCCGCGGAGGCGAGATAGGGCGTCGTCGAAGGCCGAGAGGTCGGAGGGCAGCTCCAAGTCGAGGTAGAACATGTACTGCCACGGGCGCCCGAGGATCGGCCTCGACTCGAGCTTCTTCAAGTTCATGTTCTTCTCGGCTAGGATCTTCAGACAGGTGAAGAGCGATCCCGGTTTGTCCGGGGTGGAGAACACGAGGGAGGCCCGGTTCGGATTCTCGATCTCGGCGTGGCCACTCCGCGCGATGACCACGAAGCGGGTGTAGTTACGCGGGTTCGTCTCGATCCCCTCCCGCAGAACCTCCATCCCGTAGACCCGAGCCGCCTCATGGCTCGCGATGGCGGCCCATTCCTGCTTGCCCTCTCGGGCGATGAAGGCGACCGAGCCGGCCGTGTCGTAGAAGGGGAACTGCTCCATGTGCGGATGGAGCGAGAGAAACTCGGCGCACTGGGCGAGCCCCTGCGGATGCGAATAGACCCGGCGCAGCTCCTCGATCTTGGCCCCCGGGAGGGCGATGAGGTTATGGATGATCCGAAGCTTCTTCTCTCCGACGACCTGCACGTCGGGGTTCTGGATCAGTAGGTCGTAGTTCTCGTGGATCGAGCCGGCAAGCGAGTTCTCCACCGGCAGCACCCCGTAGGCGACGCTTCCGTCGAGCACGCTTGCGAAGACGTCGCGAAAGCGCGGGAAGGGCACGGCCTCGACCTCGTCGTGCTCGAAGTAACGGATCGCGGCATCCTCGCTGAAGGCCCCGCGCTCGCCCTGAAAGCCCACCTTCAGCGCCCCGACGCCCGCCCCTGCGGAAGCGGCGGCGCCTTCGCGGCCTCCCGCGCTAACCCTCGCGCCCGATGCCCCACCGGCGGCAACGCCCGATCCCGCGCCGCCCGCCGCCCCAGCGCCTGCGCCACGCGACGCCCCGCCCGCCGAGGAGCCCACCCCCGCCGCAGAGCCGGCGGCTCGGCGCGCCGGCAGGTGCTGCATCTCCTTCCCGATGACCGGAGAGAGCGCCTCGATGTCCCGCATGAGCTTCTCGAACTGATCCGGGTACAGGGACTGCGGTCCGTCGGAGGCCGCGTGCTCCGGATCCGGATGCACCTCCACGAGCAGGCCGTCCGCCCCGGCCGCAATCGCCGCGAGGGCCACCGGTGGGACCTTCTCCCGAATCCCGGTGGCATGGCTCGGGTCGACGAGGATAGGCAGGTGGCTGAGCTTCTTCACGACCGGAATCGCCGAGATATCAAGGGTGTTGCGCGTGTAGGTCTCGAAGGTGCGGATGCCCCGCTCGCAGAGGATCACGTTCTCCGTCCCGTGCGCGAGGAGGTACTCCGCAGCCATGAGGAGGTCCTCGATGCGCGCGGCAAGCCCACGCTTCAGGATCACCGGCTTGCCGATCGCGCCGACCCGCTTCAGTAGCTCGAAGTTCTGCATGTTGCGCGCCCCGATCTGAAAGAGGTCGACGTAGTCGCGCATCATCTCGACGTGCTCGGTGGCGACGATCTCCGAGACCACGGGCATCCCCTCCCGCTCCCCGGCCTCTTTCAGGTACTCAAGCCCCTCTTCGCCAAGCCCCTGGAAGGCGTAGGGCGAGGTGCGCGGCTTATAGGCCCCGCCGCGGAGCATCACCGCGCCGGATTCCCGCACGATCCGCGCCGACTCGAGGATCTGCTCGCGCGATTCCACCGCACAGGGTCCCGCGATCACCGTGATCCTGAGGCCCCCCACCTTCACCGGACCGACCGGCACGATGGTGTCGTCCTTCTTGAACTCCCGCGAGGCGAGCTTGTAGGGCTTGGTGATGGGGATGACCCGCTCGACCCCCGGGAGGACCTCCACCTCGCGAAGGTCGATCTGCGCGATCCCCACCGCGCCGAGGATGGTCTCCTCTTCGCCCACGATCTCCCGAATCGTGAAGCCGTGCTGCTCCAGAAAGCGCCGAATCGCTGCCTTGTCGGCCTCTTTGATGCCCTTGCTCAAGACGACTACCATGGCGATAGGCTACGGCGCGGGGGGAGCTGTGTCAATTGTCGCGCGAACTTGCGCGCTTTCACGCTGCGACTTTGCGGCGGGCCGCGATCGCTCGACGGGATCGCGGCTTTTTTCGGGCGCGCCCCTCGCCCCGCGGCACGGGTAAACCTGAAGTCGCTCGGCGCGAAGGTCGCTCCCCAAAATGGCCGCCAGGACTTCGGCTCTCTCTCGCGGGCGAGGGTCGGGCTCTCCGGGGGTTCCGTCCGAGCGCGGCCGCTCGAACAAGAGCTGCCGGCGAACTCACGCACGCCCGGACCCGCTTCGCGGCCCCTCCGATCCCTCGCGCGAGGAGAGGACGTTTCGCGTCGCTCCACGAGCGCGACAGGTATCAGGCAGACCAACCGGCAGTGCGCGGAGAAACCGTTTGCCAAGCCCACTCCCATCACCTACAATTGATCGAAGACACGCTGAACGGAGCCGCGCGGGTGCAGCAGCACGCGAAAGAGAATCCCATCCTCAACAATCCCTATTCCGAGCCTGCGCTCTACTACTCGACCAACGACGCGGGCGAGCTCGACTACCAGAGCGTAGTCGAGGGTAGGCGCCCCTTCGTGCCCGATGTTCCGCCGGTGCCGGTGAAGCAGGGGCCGCAGAAAAGTCTTATCGGCCTCGAAGCGAGCGCCCAAGCCTTTCAGAGCCACGTGATCAACCGATCGCGTGTCGAGGTCGGAAGCTGGCGTCGCGCGGGCTACCCGGGCACGACCCGCACCACTCGGGAGCTTCTGACTTTCTGGTTTGAAAACGCGGAGCGCATCGATCAGCACAAGCTCTTTTTCGCCCAGCGCGAGGCGGTCGAGACTGCGGTCTGGCTCAACGAGGTGGCGGAGCGCTCGAACTCCGGGACCACGCTCCTGCGCCTGCTGGCGGAAACCGGGGCCTCCGTCTCCGAAGAGCCGGTCCTCCGGCTTCCGCGCATCGCCTTCAAGATGGCCACGGGAACCGGCAAGACCGTCGTCATGGCGATGCTCATCCTCTATCACTTCGCAAACCGCCGCGAGGCTCGAGGCGACACCCGCTTTGCCGACAACTTCCTCGTCGTTACCCCCGGCATCACCATCAAGGAGCGGCTCAATGTCCTTTTCGTGGACGTTCAGGGGCAGCCGAGCTTCAAGCGCGACTACTACCATATTCGGCGCCTGGTGCCTCCATCCCTCGAGCAATCCTTGGGCGAGATCAACACTCGAATCGTCGTCACCAACTTTCACGCCTTCGAGCCCAAGGTTCTCTCGGGCAACAAGCGTAGCCCCTTCGACGGGAAGCTCGACGAAAGCGGAAAGAAGCGGATCGAGACCGAGAGCCCTGCCCTCCTCATCCGCAGGCTTCTTCCCTTCAAACAGGGAACCCGCCTCCTGGTCATGAACGACGAGGCTCACCACTGCTACCTGCCGAAGGCGGGGGCGAAGGGCGACACCGAAGAGAAGGAGGAGAATGAGCGGGCTGCGGTCTGGTACACCGGCCTCCTCGAGACGGCAAAGCGCTTCAAGGTTTCCACGGTGTATGACCTCTCGGCGACGCCCTACTTTCTATCCGGTTCCGGCTACGACGCCTACTCGCTTTTCCCCTGGGTGGTGACCGATTTCGGGCTCATCGAGGCCATCGAATCGGGGCTGGTCAAGATTCCCTATCTGCCCGAGTCCGATCCCACGCAGAACCTCGACATGCCCGTCCTTCGCAACCTCTACGAGCACGTGCGCGACCAGCTCCCGAAGCGCAATAAGAACGCCCTGGAGGTCAACCGTGCTCCGGAAATCCCGCCGCTTCTGAAAAGCGCCCTCGACCAACTCTATTCGCACTACGCGGAGGAGCTTTCCCGCAGCCGGACGGCTCAGCGCCTGCAGAAGGAGCTCTTCACCCCCGATCCGGTCTTCATCGTGGTGTGCAACAATACGAGCGTCTCGTCAGAGGTCTTCCGCTACATCGCAGGCTACGAGGTCGAGCCCGAAGACGGCGATGCGGAGGTCGTGAACGGTGCCTTCGAGCTCTTCGACAACTTCGACGCGGCTTCAAAAAAGCCCAAGGCGAAGCCGGCAAGCATCCTCATCGATTCGACCGCGATCGAGGAGTCCGACCAGATCGACGAGCAGTTCAAGCGCATCTTCGCGTCCGAGATCGAGCGCTTCAAGCGCGACTACTGCGATATCCACAAGGTGTCGGCAGAGAGCATCACCGACGGGCGCATTCTGCGCGAAGTCGTGAACAGCGTCGGAAAGCCGGGCGAGCTGGGAAGCCATGTGCGCTGCGTCGTTTCGGTCTCCATGCTCACCGAGGGGTGGGATGCAAACACGGTCACCCACGTCATGGGCATCCGCGCGTTCGGAATGGAAATAGTAAGTTGAAATGATCAGACCGTGGAAAGTAGAAATGACCACCCTGTGTAGAAAGAAAGGAGTCCGGCCGGTACTGTGTGGTTTGCGATCAACACGGCATCCGGAGGACTCCCACGATAACCATGAGTGTGTA
>DAHVAK010000135.1 GCA_027314665.1 Spirochaetales bacterium | reverse complement strand
AGCCCAGCGGGGAAACTATAGGAAAGTTGATGCCCTTTGCCAAGAGCGATGCGATTTGCCTTTCGGACCGCAGGCGAACTTGGCAGCCGCCGCTCTCGCCGATGCCGTCTTGCCGAATAAAAACGGCACACCGCGCCTCCTCCTCAGTGGGGCCTTCGGGGTCTTGCCCTTCTGTTCAACGGCGGCGACTATATAGGCTCCGACCCCGTATCGCCGGTCTGCAGAGCCGAGGCGGGCAGTAGGTCACGTGATAGGAGGCAGTGATGGCAGGCGAGGAGAGCACGCTTTCGAATGCGCTGGACAGCGGCGAGGGGATCCTTCGACTCGTTCCCAATTGGGTCCCACGCGAGTTCTGTATTCCCGGCAAGCGCCTGAAGCTTCACCCCGACGATTACTTTTCGTTCGGGGCGCACCGGGGCGGAATCGACGAGCGCTGGTTTGCCTCGACGACGAAAGCTGACAACGGCCCGGAGACCCTCCCGGACGAGGGCTTGAGCTACATCTATTTCAAGGACGGTTCCGCCGAGCGCAAGCTTCTCCTGCGCGACGCCATTGGCCTTGCCGGCGAGCGGATCCTCGGCAAGGCGGTGATGGAGAAGTTCGGCGGCTGGACGATGTACAGCAAGTTCTTTGACAACCTCGCGCCCCTCCCCCACCACCTTCATCACAACGACGAGAAGGCGGCCCTCGTCGGCCAGAGGGGGAAGCCCGAGGCCTACTACTTTCCCCCGCAGCTGAACAACGCGCGGGGCTACTTCCCCTACACCTTCTTCGGCATCAACCCCGGAGTGACGAAGAAGCAGGTCCGAGCCTGCCTCGAGCGCTGGGACAGGGGCGATAACGGGATCCTCGATCTGTCGCGGGCCTACAAGCTAACCCCGGGAACCGGGTGGGACGTGCCGCCGGGGCTCCTGCACGCCCCGGGCTCGCTCCTTACCTACGAGCCCCAGCGCGCCTCCGACGTCTTCGCAATGTTCCAATCGATCGTGTGGGACAGCTATACGCCGTGGGATCAACTGGTGAAGGACGTCCCCGAACAACACACGCATGATCTCGATTTCATCATGGATCTCATCGATTGGGAGCTCAATGTCGACCCCGACCTCTACGCGAACCGCTTCTCTCCCCCCAAACCCGTGCGCCCAGAGTCTGAGATGCGCGCGGAAGGCTACGAGGAGAGGTGGGTTGCCTACAAGTCGAGCTACTTCAGCGCGAAGGAGCTCACGATACTTCCCAAGCGCAGCGTCACCATCGCAGATTCAGGCGCCTACGGCGCCATCGTCGTGCAGGGACGCGGCACCTTCGGCAAGCTCGCCATTCAGGCGCCGGCGATGATCCGCTTCGGCCAGATGACCGAAGACGAGCTGTTCGTCTCGCTCGACGCGGCCCGGCGGGGGGTGGCGATCACCAACCCGAGCGAGACCGAGGATCTCGTGCTCCTCAAGCATTTCGGACCCCAGGCCTAACAGGGTGCCGACAAAGCGATTGACCCGCTGCCAAAACGGCGTTTTCAGTTGAGCCCCTTGCCCCAATGTGCCTCGAGAAGACGCCGCCCTGGCAGGCACCTTTGAGTTTGTCAGCACCCTGCTACCGATCTGCGCTGCGGGCCGCGCCGCGCCGGCGCCCGCATCGTGCAGCCGCGTCAGCTCCAGTAGAAATCCCCGTCGCCGAAGCGGCGATGTTGGATCGCCTCGAGCAAATGGACCGTGTCGATGGTCTCGCTCTCCGAGAGATCGGCGATCGTGCGCGCAACCTTCAAGACCGAATGGCAGGCCCGCGAGGAGAGCGAGAGCTTCTTGATGGCCTCGGCGAAGGCTCTCCTCGCCTCGAGATGGAGGCTGCAGTAGGCGGCCAGGCATCCGGGCGGAATCCGAGAGTTGCGGGAGAAGGACTTACCGGTGAAGCGATGCTCCTGTCGAGCGATCGCGCGCTCGACTCGGCGGCGAATCGCAGCGCTGGACTCCTCGCCGGCCTCGAGGATCCTCTCCGGGTCGACCGGACGGACAGGGATGCGGATGTCGATCCGATCCAGCAGCGCTCCGCCCAGCCTCTTCCAGTAGCGATGGATCTCGAGGGGGTTGCACAGGCACACTCCGGCGTCCCTGCCCAGGTTGCCGCACGGACAGGGGTTGGCGGCGAGAAGCAGCTGAAAATCGGCCGGAAACCAGAGGCTTGCCCCGGCGCGGGCGATGTCCACCCTCCCCTCCTCGATCGGCTCACGCAGCGACTGCAGGAGGCTCTTCTTGAACTCCGGCGCCTCGTCGAGGAACAGGACGCCGCGATGGGCCAGAGAGACCTCGCCGGGACGGAAATTCTTGCCGCCCCCGATCAACCCCTCTTTGGAGGCGGAATGATGGGGCATGCGAAAGGGAGGCCGCACGAGAAGCCCGGCGTGGGGCGGCAGCGTGCCTGCGAGGGAGTGAATCCGAGTGGCTGCGATGGCATCGCAGCGCGAGAGATCCGGGAGAATCGAAAGGAATCGGCGAGCGGCCATCGTCTTGCCGCTGCCCGGCGGTCCGAAGAGGAGCACGTGGTGCATCCCCGCCGCCGCCACCTCGAGCGCCCTCTTCAGGAAGGGCTGCCCTCGGATGTCCGCGAAGTCCCCTTCGAGGAGCGGCTCGCCTGCCGCGAGCGCCGGGAGGGCCCTCCGCTGGGGAGCTCCTCCGCGGGCGAGAAGCGCCAGCAGCTCGACCGCCTCCTTGAGGCTGCCGATCCCGTATACGCTGCTTCCGCCCAAGGCCGATGCCTCGCGAAGATTCTCGGTCGGAACGAGAAAGCGCCCGACACGCTCGCGCTGCCCCGAGGCGACCGCAGAGAGGACCCCGTTGACCGCCCGCACCCTGCCCGAGAGCTCCAACTCGCCGAGGATCATCACCTTGCCGCCGACTCCGTCGGCAACCTGTCCTGCGGCATGCAGGAGGGCGATTGCGATGGGGAGATCGAAGGAGGCGCCCTCCTTCCTGACCCCGGCGGGGGCGAGGTTGATGAGGATTCGATCGGCGGGGAACTTGAAGCCGCTGTTGCGCACCGCGACCCGCACGCGCTCGCGGGCCTCCTTGACCGCTCCGTCGGGGAGACCGACGATGTCGACCCCGGGGATGCCGCCGCGAATGTCCACCTCGACGCCAACGACCTCCCCGTCAAACCCGCCCGCTGCGTAGCTCGTAACGAGCACCTTCGGCCTCCCGAAGGAACTACGCAGCGCGAAGGTCGACTGATTCAGGGATTGGGAAACGCCGTGGTGAGGGCTCTCCGGCGAACAAGCGTGCCTCAGCCGCCGCGCCGCAGCGCGGCGATCGCCTCCTTCACCATGGCATCGCAGCGCTCGTTCAGCGGATCGTTCGCGTGCCCCTTTACCCAGCGGAAGGAGAGCGGCAGCCCTTCGGTGAGCCCCTTCAGCCGACGCCAGAGCTCCTGATTTTTGACCGCATCGCCTCCAGCGGTCCTCCAACCGTTTCGCTCCCAATGGGAGATCCACTCCGTGATTCCGCGCTTTACGTACTGGGAGTCGGTGTGGAGCTCGATCGGCTTCGCCGCAGTCCCCGAGGCGGAGCGCACGGCCTCGAGGGCCCGGATCACTGCGGTCAGCTCCATGCGATTGTTCGTTGTCTCAACGTCGCCTCCCGAAGCGCTCGTCGTCTCCCCCTCAATCTGCATGAGGTAGGCCCAACCTCCCGGACCGGGATTTCCGAAACAGCCTCCGTCGGTGTAGATCACGATGGTGTCCATGCAGCCATTCTACGGGAAACGGGCTCCGCTTGCCACGCCTCGCTGCCCCAAGCCGCCCGCACCTCTTCCGACCGAGCCCCGCGACGGGTAGGCGCGGACTCCTTTGTCCGCGCCTCCGTGGTCGGGTATCCGAACCCCTACTTTCCGCCGCGAGCCCCGCCGCCGCCGAAGGAGGCTCCAGCCCCGCTTCCGCCTGCCACGCTGCCGCCGTGGCCGGCGCTGGGGGAAGGCATCCCGCTCTGCGCCTGAACCTGCGCCTTGTTCTGGGCCTGGCTCTGCAGCTGGCTCTGCGCTTGGCTCTGAGCCATGTTCTGCGCATGGGCCTGGGCTTCAGATTGGGCACGGGCCTGGGTCTGGTTCTGCTGCCGAGCCTGAACCCCGTCACCCACTTCGGACTGCAGCCTGTCCTGAACCTGCAGCCGGTCGCGGTCCTGGGTCTGATCCCGATCGCGGGCCTGGTCCAAGGCGAGCTGCGGGTCGCGGGTCTGCAGCCGGTCGCGGTCCTGGGTCTGATCCCGATCGCGGTCCTGATCCTTTGCAAGCTGCGGATCGAGACTCTGCACCATGTCGCGGTCCTCGGTCCGGCTCAAGTCCGCGGCGGCCGCAACGAACGCGCCGCACGTCGCGGCGACGATGACTGCGAGCAGCGATACGACGATGCGTTTCATTTTCTCCTCCTTCCCTGTGTGTCTGCCCAGGTATACTCAGGCGATCCCGCATTGGTTGCGCTTTTTCTCGCGGGGAAAAGGGGTCGGTTGACCCCACCCCCATCCTCCTCTATACTTCGAGAAGGCCTACCGTTTACCTAGGGGAGGGGAAGGTAATGGCTGAACAGCTCATTCTCAAGAACCTGCCTTTCATCAAGGTTCTACCCGCCTGGGCTCAGGACCTTTCGTACAAGTACTGCTCAAAGACCGCAAATCTCTACATCATCCACGGCAATATCCGCGACTTCCTTCCGAACAAGATGCTGGAAGGGGAGTTCGTCTTCGTTCGCATCCAGGAGTTCATCTCGGAGGTGCTCTTCGGCAACCGGGACATCATCGCCTACTACGACCGCTCGTCAGGCATCAACTTCTGCACCCCGGACATGCAGCGGGAGTACCTCGCCACGATGGCGAAGGCCTATCCTGAAGAGGATCCCGAAGGACTGCTCTCTTCCGATCCCTTCAAGGCCTTCAACCTGCTCGAGAAGTACTTCCTGATGAACCAGCCGAAAAAGAAGAGGATCGTCCTCATCATCGACTATGCGGAGACCATCGTCCCGAACACCGACGTTTCGCGCCTCTCCGAGGAGGACCGCTACAACCTGGTGACGCTCAATCGCTGGTCGCATGATCCGATTTTCACCCAGGGCGACGTCTCCGTGATGCTCCTGACCGAGAACCTCGCCGACATCAATCCGCGTCTGGTCCGCTCGCCGAGCACGGTCAAGGTGAACATCCCGATTCCCGACGAGCAGGTGCGCGAGAGCTTCCTGCTGTTTCTCGAGCGAGAGGGGACGCTCATCCTCGAGCCGCGTCTGAACCCGGAGCGCATGGCCAAGATCACGAGCGGCCTGAACCTGATGAACCTGAACCAACTCGCGGCCGAGAGCTTCCAAGAGGGGCGCCCGATCACCCTCGAGTACCTGCGCGAAAAGAAGAAGGAGATCATCGAAAATGAGGCGATCGGGCTCCTCGAGTTCATCGAGAGCGAGCACGACCTTTCGATGATCTCGGGCCACTCCTTCGTGAAAAAGCGCTTCAAGAGCGCTGCGCGCGCCATCAAGCAGGGACGTCTCGACGTCCTTCCGATGGGCTACCTTATGGCGGGCCCGGTGGGCACCGGCAAGTCCTTCATGGTCACCGCCTTCGCCGGGGAGATTGGAATCCCGATCGTCAAGTTCCGCAACTTCCGCTCGAAGTGGCAGGGCGTCACCGAGTCGAATCTCGAGAAGGCCCTGAACATCCTCAAGGCCATGGCGCCGGTCGGGGTCATGATCGACGAGGCCGACGCCTTCCTCGGGGATCGCGATCAGGACGGCGACTCGGGCACCTCGAACCGGGTCTTCGCGCAGATCGCCTCGTTCATGGGCAACACCGAGTACCGCGGGAAGATCATCTGGTTTCTCATCACCTGTCGCCCCGACCTTCTCCCCATCGACTTGAAGCGGCAGGGGCGGGCCGAGGAGCACCTCGCCCTTTTCTATCCGGAGGGCGTGGAGGAGCGCGAGGACCTCTTTCAAACCCTCGTGAAGAAGCTCAAGCTCCGCGTCGAGAGCATCTCGGTCTCCGACCTGTTGCGCAAGTACCGCTTCGAATGCTCGGGCGCCGACCTCGAATCGATTCTCATCCGGGCAAAGTTCAGCGCGGCGATGAACAACCACGTTACCATCAGCAGGCAGGATCTCGAGGAGACCATGCAGGACTTCGTCCCCCCGGCCTACCCCCACGAGATCGAGCTGCAGAACCTGGTCGCGGTCCTGGAGTGCACGAGCCGAGAGATGGTTCCCAAGCGATTTCAAAACCTCGAGCGCGGCAAGTTGATCGAGGAGATTCGGGAGCTAAAGACCCTTCTCGGAGAGCGCGAATAACGATAGAATAGACCTATCATGGAGTTATCACACCGCATCTTCGGCAAGATTTCCACCGGCGAAGAGATCGACGAGTTTACGATCACCAATCGCAACGGCGTCACGATCCGCCTCTTGAGCTTCGGGGGGACCCTTTCCTCCGTGCAGACGATCGACGCCCACGAGCGGGCCGAGGAGATCACGCTTGGCTTCGACACCCTTGAGGGCTACCTCGGCTCCCACCCCTACTTCGGGGCAACGGTCGGGCGCGTCGCCAACCGCATTGCCAAGGGCGCCTTCTCCCTGGACGGCCAGAGCTACTCCCTGTACTGCAACGACGGTCCGAACCACCTCCACGGCGGGAAGCGCGGCTTCGATCACGTCGTGTGGCAGGCCTCTCCTTTCAGCAAGGAGGTTCAGGCGGGGGTCCGTTTCAGCTACACGAGCCCTGACGGCGAGGAGGGTTACCCGGGGAACCTCAACGTTCAGGTCACCTACACCCTCGACGAGGGCGACGACCTCGAGATGCGCTACGAGGCGACGGGCGACAAGCCCACGCCGGTCAACCTCACCAACCACACCTACTGGAACCTGAAGGGGGCCGGCAACGGCGACATCCGAGACCACCGCATGACGATCTACGCCGACTCGTATCTGCCGGTGGACTCCGACCTCATCCCCACCGGAGAGCTTCGCAAGGTCGTGGGAACCCCCTTCAACTTCCGCGCCGAGAAGGCCATCCGGAAGGGGTTGGAAGCCTCCGGCGGCTACGACCACTGCTTTGCGATCAAGCGCAAGGGCGAGGGCCTCGCCAAGGCCGCCCGCGTCTACGAGCCCACCACGGGCCGGGGCTTCGAGATCCACACGACCCTGCCCGGCGTGCAGTACTATACCGGGAATTTCCTCACCGGCATGGTCGGGCGAGGAGGCAGGGAGTTCGCGAAGCACGGCGCCTTCTGCCTCGAGACCGAGGGCTTTCCGGATGCAGTCAACCACCCCGCCTTCCCGAGCGTCATCCTGCGTCCGGGACAGCGCTATCAGGCAACGACCAAAATTCACTTTTTCTGTCAGTAAATTCTCGGCCTTCAGAAAAAAGACGACTTGACTATTGCCTCCAATGGACTATAATGGACTCTACAAGCGACTGGAGGAAGGTCATGGATAACGATGATAGGTCGTCGGAGCTGCTCACCCTTGCGGAGGTGGCGCACTACCTGAAAGTGGCGGAGAAGACTGTCCTTCGCATGGTGCACAACAACGAGATCCCCTCGATCAAGGTGGCAAGCCAATGGCGCTTCCGGAGGTCCATGATTGACGACTGGCTCATGTCGCAGATGAAGAGCCCGCCGAAGAACGAGCTGGTAAAGCTCATCGAAGCGACCCGTCAGCCGGTTCCCATCTCCCGGCTCACCGACAAGCGCTTCATCCTCATGAACATCCAACCCGGGAGCAAAGAGGAGATCCTCCGCCAGCTGGTTCGCCCGCTCGTCGAGCACGAGCTCGTCAAGGACGGTGAGGAGTTCCTCGCGAAGCTCATCGAGCGCGAGGAGATGATCTCCACCGCCCTCGGACGCGGAATCGCCTTCCCCCACATCCGGCGCCCCCGCGAGGCCGAGGCGATTCAGCCCGTTCTTGAGATCGGGATCTGCCGGCAGGGCACCGATTTCGAGGCGCTCGACGGCGAGAAGACGACCCTCTTTTTCCTGCTCTACACCGACAGCGACGTCGTTCATCTCCGCGTCATGGCAAAGCTCAACATGCTTCTCGGCGAACGCAAGCTCGCCGCAAAGATCCTCGAGACATCCAGCGAAGAGGGAGTGCTCGCGGTCCTCTCGAATGAGGATCAGACCTAGCGCGTACCGTACTGAAACAGTCGCATTTTCGCGACGGTTGTGCTACCATTGAGGCTGGGAGGGAGCGGATGCGAACGCAGAAGCAAGAGAAGAAGCCCTTCGTGCTCATGAATGACGGGCATCTGGCCTTCTTCTTCCTTGGAGTGGGAAGCGCCTTCACCAAACGCCACTACCAGACGAACCTGCTTATCATCAAGGGCAAGGATCATTTGATGGTGGATTTCGGCTCCAAGGCGCCCCAGGCGGTCTATGAGCTTGGACTTCCCCTCACCGACATCCGCAACTTCCTCATCACCCATTCCCACGCCGACCACATCGGCGGGCTCGAAGAGGTCATGCTCCTCAATCGCTACGTGCGCCGCGAAAAACCGAAGATCGTCATCAATCCGACCTACCAGACCCTGCTGTGGGACATGTCGCTTCGGGGCGGGTCGGCCTTCAACGAGGAGCATTCGGGCGAGGTTCTCACCTTCGCGGACATGTGGGAGATCGTCCGCCCGAAGTGGCTTGAGTCCTATCCGCGCGAGACTCATGAAGCCAACGTGGGCTCGATCAACGTGAAGTTCTATCGCACCATGCACATCCCGGACAATCCGCAGAACTGGCAAAGCTCCTTCTGGAGCTGCGGCCTGATGATCGACGATCGGGTGATGTTCACGAGCGATACCCGCTTCGACCGCGACCTCATTGATTCCTTCGAGGAGCTCTTCGAGCCCGAGTTGATCTTCCACGACTGTCAGTTCTACAACGGCGGGGTTCACGCCGGTATCGACGAGCTAGGCACCCTCCCTCCGGAGATCCGGAAAAAGATGATGCTCGTCCACTACGGCGACGATTGGGAAGATAACGAAGCAAAGGTTGCGAAATTCGGTTTCAAGGGGCTCACGAAGCAGTGGCACCACTACATTTTCGACTGACGACATTTCTCCGACGGTCGATTCGGTGAACGTCGAGTTCCATTACTACCTTCTCAACTTCATTTGTCAGAAGGCCGGCTTCAGCGAGCAGGATGCCCACGTCGTCGCCTACTCCTCTCAGTTCGTCGACAACAACATCCTCGCCTACGAGGTCGATACGGCGCGCGCCGTCTACCGCACCGTTGCGACCCAAAACTGGGGATTCTGGGGGGTCGACACCCCGCGCGACGTCTACATCCCCTTCCATTTCTTCCCCGGCGACCCGGACCATCCGGGGGCCGCCCGCCTCGACGGGCGCAAGAATCCCCTCAACTGCACGCCGGACTCCCCTGGAGCGAAGCAGCTTTTCATCGCGGCGCTGAAGAGCCGAGACCTCTATCGAATCGGGATTGCCCTCCACACCTATGCCGATACCTGGGCCCACCAGAACTTCACCGGGATCCGGGAGGACTGGAACCTCTGCGACGAACGCTCGCTCATCCCCCCGATCGGCCACGCGCAGGTCTTGAGCGCTCCCGACCAGCTCACCCTCGAGTGGAACGATCCGCGCCTCCAGCCGCGGGGGCAGACGATCCAAAACCGCTCGCGGGTTCTCGCCGCATCGCGCAAGATCTACAAGTACCTCGCAACCTTCAACCGCCGCTCCTTCGACGATGCCGATCTCGTCGTGGACTACCTCGACGGGATGCTCGGCGGCTCTGCGCGATCGATGGAGGAGCGGATCCTCGACTACATGATTGCCGAAGGCACCCCGCGCTACGAGCGCACCGAGTGGCTCGAGCAGGCCCTGGCCACAAGCGATCTGCCCGACGACAGCGCGATCGCAGGCTACGACAAGCTCCTGTGGCTGAAGGACGAGATTCTCCGTCGCACCCGCCTCGTGCCGAAGAAGCGGGTGCCCGCCAAAGAGGGCTTCTACTCCAGTCATTTCTACCGCTTCATCGAGGCCGCGAAGGCCCACCTCGAGGAGGCTCGCGCCATCTTCTCCCACGAGCTGCACCTCGTCGTGTAGGCGCTGTGCCGGCGGGCGCGCTCGCGCCGACCCGCGGCGGCCCTTTCGTCGGCGCCGGATGGCGCCGCCGGCGCGTCGATCCGTCGCCCGCTCCCTACCGCCGCTCGACGGTCTCGCCGCGATCGAGAGCGGCAAGCAGGTCGATGAAGTAGCGCGGCTCTATCTTTTCCGGGCCGATCCCGAGGCTCGCGAGCAGAGCGCGAATCTCTGCG
>DAHVAK010000131.1 GCA_027314665.1 Spirochaetales bacterium | reverse complement strand
GTGAGACCCAGGCCGCCGAAGGAAAGCCCCGCGCATGCCAACCCCAAGAGGATGGCGCCCTTGCGGCGCAGGACCCGGTCGGTGTAGGCCCCCGTCGTGATCGCTGCGACGATTGCGACCAGCCCCGAAGGCACGAACAGGAAGGCCGCCTGGGCAGTGGTACCGTGCAGCCCGTCGGTCACCCACAGGGTGAGATAGGGCATGACCATGCCTTCGGCGAAGGCCATGAGGAAGAGCTCGATCAAGATGGATCGGTAGTCTCTATCCCGGAGCACCTCATCGAGGACGCTCCGCCATGACCGAAGCCCGGCCCTCGATGCCGGCTCCTTCGCCGATTCCTCCTCCACCCTACCTCCCCGCCTGCGAGGCCCTCGCATGGGGTGTCGCGCAGCCGATCCGCCAAGGGAAGCACGCGCAGGGGTGACGTGTCAACGCGCGGCACGGCCTGACTCGCGATCGGGCGTCAAGCGGCGCGCGATGCGAGCTGCCGGCGCCGCTGCGAGCGGCCCGACCCGCAATCGCGGGACAGGCAGCGCGCCCGCAAGCCGCGGGCGACTCCGCCTGCACTGGCGTGCTCTCGTTCGTTCTGATTGGCTCGAAGGTCAGTCACAGAACCCCCGGATCGTGTGGAGATTGCGTCGTGGCCAAGCTCACTCTAAACCAGCTCTCGAGCCTGCTCTTTCGCGCCTGCGACGATCTCCGGGGCAACATGGATGCCTCGGAGTACAAGGAGTACATCTTCGGGATGCTCTTCCTGAAGCGCCTGGCCGACCTTTTCGATCAGGAGCGTGAGCGCCTCGCGAAGGAGCTCAAGGCGAAGGGGATGGCGGAGGCTCACATCGCACGGCAGCTCGACAACCCCGACCAATACGATTTCTTCGTTCCTGACGCGGCGCGCTGGTCGAAAATCCGCCACGTGAAGTCCAACGTCGGCTCGACCCTGAACAAGGCTCTCGAGGCGCTCGAAGACTCCAACGCCGGCACCCTGCAGGACGTGCTCAAGCACATCAACTTCAACCGCAAAATCGGGCAGCGAACCCTGGACGACGAAATGCTCGCCAACTTCGTCCAGAACTTCGAGAAGATACCCCTTCGCGACGAGAACTTCGAATTCCCCGACCTACTCGGGGCCGCCCACGAATACCTCATAAAGTTCTTCGCCGACTCGGCGGGCAAGAAGGCGGGAGAGTTCTACACGCCGGTCGAGGTCGTGCGCACGATGGTCGAGATCGTCGAGCCGCAGCCTCACATGAGCATTTACGACCCGACGGTCGGCTCGGGCGGCTTGCTTATCCAGAGCCGCAGCTACCTCATCGAAAGCGGCGGCAACCCGCGCGACCTCTCGCTCTACGGGCAGGACAGCATCGGGACCACCTGGTCCATCTGCAAAATGAACATGCTCCTCCACGAGATACAGTCTGCCGACATCCGCCAGGAGGACACGATCCGCCGCCCGCAGCATCGCGACGAGAAGGGCGAGCTCACGCGCTTCGATCGCGTCCTCGCCAATCCCCCCTTCAGCCAGAACTACATCCGCAACGAGGTGGAGTACCCGGGAAGATTCGCGGTGTGGATGCCGGAGAAGGGAAAAAAGGCCGATCTCATGTTCGTCCAGCACATGCTCGCGGTGCTCAAGGCGGACGGACGCATGGCCACGGTCATGCCCCACGGCGTGCTCTTCCGGGGCGGAGAGGAGCGGGAGGCGAGGCGCTACTTCATCGACAACGGCTGGCTTGAGGCGGTGATCGGGCTCCCCGCGGGTCTCTTCTACGGCACGGGCATTCCCGCCTGCCTCCTGGTGATGAACAAGAAGGATGCCCGGTCGCGAAAGCACGTCGTCTTCATCAACGCCGATCGCGACTACGGCGAGAGCAGGGCGCAAGTCTTTCTCCGCGCCGAGGACATCTCGCGCATCGTCCACGCCTACCGCACCCTCACGAGCGGAAAGGCGGAGGAGCTCTCCGGCTACGCTCGCCGTGTCCCGGTGAGCGAGATCGAGGCGGAGGACTACAACTGCAACATCCGCCGCTAGGTCGACAACTCCCCTCCCCCTGAGCCCCACGATGTCCGCGCGCACCTCCACGGGGGCGTCCCGACCTCCGAGGTCGATGCCCTGTCGCGCTACTGGACCAACTACCCCGACCTTCGCAGCCGCTGCTTCCGCGCCCGCGCAGGATCGAGTGCCTACCTCGACTTTGTCGCCGAGGTCACCGACCGGCGCGCCCTTGCCGCAATAGTCAACGGCGACCAAAGCGTCACTTCCGCCCACGCATCCTTTCTCGCGGCGCTCGACCGCTGGTGGCGAAAGCACCTCCCCGAGATCGAGGCGCTCGCCCCGACCGACGGCAGGCGCGGGAACGCCTACACCTTGAGGAATAGTCTTCTCGCTTCGATTGAGGAGACCTTTGCCCGCACGACCCTTCTCGACGCGCATCAGATTCGGGGCGCCTTCGCGCGCTCCATCGGCGAGCTCAAGGCCGACCTGCAGTCGATCGCGGCAAGCGGGTGGGGCCCCGAGCTCATTCCCGAGAGTGAGATCCTCGAGAGCCAGTTTCCCGAGCTCCTCGCCGAGATGGAGGCAAAGCGCGCGCGCCTCGCGGAGCTCTCCGCCCTTTTCAGCGCTGCCGACGAGGAGGACTACGAGAACACAGATGATTCGGGCGTGCTTCCGAGCGCCGAGGTCAAAGAGCTCAAGGTCAGGATCAAGCAGCTGCGCGGTGAGGGCAGGCTCGCGAAGCGCGATCCCGCCCTGGGCGACTGGAAAGCATTGGCAAAGGAGGCGGAACCGCTCGAGGCGAAGCTCTCCCGGCACCGGGCCCTCGAGGACGAGGCGCGGCAGCTTCGTTCCGACCTCCGCGCTACCGAACGGAAGGAGGAGGAGCTCGTAGCCGCCGCGCGCGAGCGGATCGACTGCGACGAGCCGAGAAAGCTGATCCTTGCACGGATGCACCGGCTCCTGCGGCAGACCTACGAGTCCTATCTCCGCGCCGAGCAGCGCGCCTGCCTCGCGGCCCTGGAAAACCTCCATGACAAGTACGCGGTCACCGCCCGGGAGATCGAGAAGAAGCGGGATGACGCGTTGGCAAAGTTGAAGGGGTTCCTGGAGGAGCTGGGATATGGGTGAACGCTACGCAATGGAACAGCCAGTTGGGACGCACCTTCGTCGGCGGCTCGAGCGAGGTCAAAATGGGGACCGTCTGCTCTCGGTCACCCAGGATAGGGGCGCTATTCTGCAGGAAGATGGGGGGCGGAGAAACATTTCAAGCGGAGAGAAAGGTATGTATCGACGGGTTTACCCCGGCGACATCGTGTATAACACGATGCGTATGTGGCAAGGCGCCTCCGCTCGTTCGGACTACTTCGGGATCGTCAGCCCGGCGTACACGGTGTGCCAGCCCGTCGATCCGTCGGCGTCGCAGTACCTCGCCTACGCGCTCAAGCTCCCAGAGCACGTCGCACTTTTCCGTCGCAGAAGTCAAGGCATCACGAGCGACGTTTGGAACCTCCGATTCGACGAGCTGCAGAAGATCCGCATTCCGATTGTCAATGACATCAGTTCTCAACGGCGAATCGCCGATATCCTCTCAACAATCGACCAAGCTGTCGAGCATACCGAAGTCCTCATCGCGAAGATGCAAAAGATCAAGGCCGGCCTCATGCACGACCTCTTCACCCGAGGCGTTCTGCCGAGTGGTCGGCTCCGACCGCGCCGCGAAGAGGCTCCGCACCTCTACAAGGAGTCGTCCCTGGGGTGGATTCCAAAGGAGTGGGACACCGGCGGCCTGGCTGACAAGCGGGTGCCCGGAGTGCAACATCTCAAGACTGGACCTTTCGGTTCATCACTTAAGTTGGAACACTGGGTCGACGAAGGAAGGCCCGTCATTACCATTGGCGCGGTCGGCGACGGCTATTTCATCGAAAGTGAGCTCCTTCGTGTGTCCGAGGAGACTGCCGAGCTTTTGCACGATTACCAGCTGCAAGTCGGCGATGTCGTCTTCTCGCGAGTCGCAGATGTCGGACGATCCGCAGCAGTCGGCTCGGCCCAGGAAGGCTGGATCATGTCATCGAACCTGATGCGGATTAGTCTCGACCGCAAACAGGTTGTCTCCAACTTTCTGCAAGCAGAACTTGGCTACGACGCCAGGATCCGTCTCCAGACTAGAGCGAAGGTAAATGCAGGCGGCCGCAACGTCGCAAACAGCGAGATTCTGAACACTCTCGAATTCTTGTGGGCACCAATCGCCGAGCAGGAGAGAATTGTCGAGTGTGTCACCAAGGTCGAGGCGTCGCGCCAACTAAACATCGTGCTCGTGGATAAGCTGAAGATGATGAAGCTCGGCCTCATGCACGACCTGCTGACCCGGCGGGTGCGGGTCCCCGTCCCGGAGACCGCGACGGGTGCAACCGAGGCCTGACCGCGCGCAGGCCGGCTAATCCGTCGGAGGCGCCAGAGAGTGTCGCACGTCACGCGGGAGAGCGACCATGAAAATCCGTCTTCCAATGAAGGATTTTCATGGTATTCTCTCACCATGGTAGAGCGGCCGGTTCTCTTAAGCACCGTCAAGGAAGCCCTCTCGCGGAGCCGCGTGGTCGTGCTGACCGGGCCGCGCCAGTGCGGGAAGACCACGCTTGCACGGCAGCTCCTGAGCGAGGAGTCGGTCAACTACTTCGACCTGGAAGATCCCGCGTCCCTTGCCCGCCTCGAGGAGCCGATGACCGCCCTCGGAAAGCTCCGCGGCCTGGTGGTGATCGACGAGGTGCAGCGGCGGCCCGAGCTCTTTCCCGTCCTGCGGGTCTTGGCGGATCGCCGCGCCAACCCTGCCCGTTTCCTGATTCTCGGGAGCGCCTCGGGCGACCTGCTTCGGCAGACCTCGGAGAGCCTCGCCGGCAGAATGGAGCGGGTGGTGATGGGCGGCTTTTCACTGCGGGAGCTGGGCGCGGAGGCCGAGCAAACCCTGTGGCTGCGCGGAGGCCTTCCCCTTTCCTACCTCGCGGGCAGCGACGCCGACAGCGCGCTGTGGCGGAAGAGCTTTATCCAAACCCTCCTAGAGCGCGATCTCCCGCAGTGGGGCGTCCGCGTTCCTGCCATCGCCCTGCAGCGCTTCTGGACCATGCGTGCGCACTATTCCGGCCAGACATGGAACGCAGCCGAGCCGGCGCGCTCGCTCGGCGTGAGCGAATCCACCGCGCGGCGCTACCTCGACCTGCTGACGGATGCCTTCGTCGTCCGCCAGCTGCCACCCTACTATGCAAACCTGCGCAAGCGCCAGGTGAAGGCTCCGAAGATCTACGTGCGCGACAGCGGGCTCCTGCACCAGCTCCTCGGCATCGGCAGCCAGAAGGAGCTCTTGAGTCATCCCAAGGCCGGAGCCTCGTGGGAAGGGTATATAATCGAACAGGTGGTGATGGGAGAGCCGCACGACGAGGCCCTTTTTTGGGCGACGCACCAGGGCGCGGAGATTGACTTGATCCTCCGCCGCGGCACCACCCTCCTCGGAGTGGAGTGCAAGCTGACCGATGCGCCGCGCATGACCCCGTCGATCCGCATCGCCCTCGACGATCTTGGACTTGAAAGGGTGGTCGTGCTCTATCCGGGGGCGAAGCGCTACCCGATCGCGGAGCGAGTCGAGGCCGTGCCCGTCTCCACGCTAGCCGGAAGCCCCTCGCTCTTCGAGGGTAGCGACGCATGAGCGAGTACCTTCACGTCGAAAGGCCCTTCCTCGGACAGCTCGCCGTGCTCGGCTGGAGCGTGGTCGACCAGGGCCAGGGGATGGTTCCTTCGGATCCCGCGAAGAGCCTGCGCGCGGGCATCGACACCGAGATCCTCCTCGCCGGCGTTCCGGCGCTGGAAGCGCGACACGAGCGGATCGCGGTCGAGATCGTGAAGCTCGCCGAGAAGAGGCAGGAGGAGCTCCTCGAATGAAGGAAGCACGAGGCGACCGTCTAACCTACGAGGTGGCCCGGAGCCGCCGCTCCACGGTCGACATCATCGTCGAGCGCGACGGAAGCGTCTTGGCCCGTGCCCCGCAGTGGGCCGACGATCGAAAGATCGAAGAGATCGTCGCATCCCGGAAGCACCACATCTTCCGCAATCTCGCCGAGTGGCGGGACCTCAACGCAACCCGGGTGCTGCGCGAGTTCAAGAACGGCGAGGGCTTCCCGTACCTGGGCCGCTCCTACCGCCTGCTTTTGGTTAGCGACCAGGAGGAAGCTCTCAACTTGCGAAACGGCCGCTTCACTCTGCGCCGAGACTTTGTGGAGCAGGGCGAGGAAGCGGCAAGAGCGGCCTTCCGCGACTACTATATAGGCCGCGGTCTCTCCTGGATCCACCCCCGCGTCGCCTCCTGGGCCCCGAAGGTTGGGGTCAAGATGGCTTCGGTCGACGTTCGAGAGCTCGGCAAGCGCTGGGCCTCCTGTTCTCCCAATGGACGGCTCACCTTTCATTGGAAGTGCGTCATGGCGCCCCCGACAATCATCGACTACATCGTCGTCCATGAGCTGTGCCATCTCCATCACCGCGATCACACCGATGCCTTCTGGAACGAGCTCGACAAGGTGATACCGGACTATCGGGAACGGAAGGAGTGGCTTCGCAAAAACGGCGCGGGGATGGACCTCTGAAAGGCACGGCCGCGCGTTAATGCGGTCCCGCCGCGATTGGAACCATCCCCTTGCCTCGGGATCGGCGCGAGCCCTATAGTTGCACGTTCGACCACAATGGAATAGCGGCTCGCACGAGCCGCGCAAGGAGAATGCGGAAGATGGAATACAGGCAGCTTGGCCGCTCGGGACTCAAGGTCCCGGCTTTGAGCTTCGGCACGGGAACCTTCGGGGGGCGGACCGACTTCTTCAAGGCCTGGGGCGCGACCGATGTCCCCGAGGCGACCCGCCTTGTCGACATCTGCCTCGAGGCAGGGATCACGATGTTCGATTCGGCCGACATCTACTCCGACGGTCTGTCCGAAGAGGTCCTCGGGATGGCGATCGGCGGGCGCCGCGACTCGCTCATCATCTCCACCAAGGTCACCTTCCGCAAGGGAACGGGCCCCAACGAAGTCGGCTCCTCCCGCTACCACCTCATCCGCGCGGTAGAGGGGAGCCTGCGCCGCCTGAAGACCGACTACATCGACCTTCTTCAGCTTCACGGCTTCGATGCGATGACTCCGGTCGAGGAGACCCTCATGGCCCTCGATGATCTCGTGCGCGCCGGGAAGATCCGCTACATCGGCTGCTCCAACTTTTCGGGTTGGCATCTCATGAAGTCGCTCGCGGTCTCGGATCGCTACGGCCTCGCCCGCTACGTCGCCCACCAGACCTACTACTCGCTCATCGGGCGCGACTACGAGTGGGAGCTCATGCCCCTTGCCCTCGATCAAGGGGTGGGAGCGGTGGTCTGGAGCCCGCTCGGCTGGGGACGCCTCACGGGAAAGATCCGGCGCGGCCAGCCGCGCCCGCCGGTGAGCCGGCTGCCGGCGACGATCGACGCCGCGCCGCCGGTGACCGACGAGCATCTCTACAGGGTCGTCGATGCCATCGACGAGGTTGCCAAGGAGACGGGCAAGACGGTTCCCCAGGTCGCGATCAACTGGCTTCTCCGGCGCCCGACCGTTTCGACGGTTATCGTCGGTGCGCGAAACGAGGAGCAGCTGCGCCAGAACCTCGGCGCCGTGGGCTGGAGCCTTACGACGGAGCAGGTCGAGGGCCTCGACGCCGCCTCCGAGGTCACCCTGCCCTACCCCTACTGGCACCAGCGGGGCTTTGCCGAGCGCAACCCCTTCCCGACGCTTACGTAGCGGGGGCGAAGGCTCCGCAGGGATGCGCCGGACGGGCTCACCCTGCTCGCGAAACGCGCGCAGGGTCTCGACCCTCGCGGGCGCGTGCGCTACCCGGCGAGCCTCCGCTTCGCATCCTCCGGAAACTCGACGCCGGTGAACAGCTTGAACTGCAGGTAGGCCTGCGCGAGCAGCATCTCGAAGCCCCCGATCGTCCGGCAGCCCGCGTGCGCGGCGCGGGCGAGGAGAACGGTCTCCCTCGGGGCGTAGACGAGCTCGTAGACGATCTCGCCTCCGCGGAACTCGTAGAACGGGAGGGGATCCTCGTCCTCGTGCGGGCGCATCCCGGCGCTCGTGGTCTGCACGATCAGATCGAAGGGCAGCGATGCGGGATGGCCAGCCGCCCCCGCGCCAACGGCGGAAGCGGCCCGCTCGACCCCGGCGGAGGAGAGGGGCTCGGCGCAGCAGCCGAACTCGGCGGCGAGGCGCTGTGCCCGGTCAAGGGTTCGGTTGAGGATGGCCACCGCACAGCCCGCCTCGACGAGAGCGGCCACCACCGCCCGCGACGCCCCTCCCGCCCCGATGACAAGGGCGCGAAGGCCCGCAAGGGGCGAGCGCGGCGGGTGCCCCTCCCCGCCGCGGCGCTCGGCGGCCTTGCCCCCGCCGACTGCGGCCAAGAGCGGAGCAAGGAAGCCGGAGGCGTCGGTGTTCTCTCCGCGCCAGCGCGCTCGGGCGGCCCCGCGCGCGAAGGGCGCCGCGCGGGCGTCCCCGGGAGCGAGGGCGAGCCGCACCATCGTGTTGCAGGAGCCGATCCGATCGACGAACGGGTCGCGCTCGGCGAGCAGCGGGATGATGCTCTCCTTGTGCGGGATGGTCACCGAGGCTCCCTCGACCCCGAGGCGATCGGCAACGGGAAGAAAGAGCGCGGGATCGTCGATCTGGATCGGCAGATAGCAGGCGTCGAGCCCGGCCGCGCGGTAGCCGGAATTGTGAATCAGGGGCGAGCGGGAGTGCATCACTGGATTGCCGATGACGCAGAACAGGCGAGTCGCTGCCGTCAGCGAGCGCACGCGGTATAGCTCGTCGAGGGCGAGCGGATCGACGTGGCCGGGGGCCGCCTGCACCTTGCCGGCAGTGCAGTAGGTGAGATAGCTGCCCAGCCTTCCCGAGAGGATGCGCGTCGGAAAGCCCCACTCCCCCATCCCCAGGATGATTTTCTCGAGCCCCGCGAGCTCGGAGCAGGCCCCGAGAAGGGCAAGCAGGTCGCGGGTCGAGCGCGGCATCACCGCCGCCTTGGGAAGCTCCGACGGATTTCTGGCAAGCCTGCGGGTGCGCGCGACGAGCCCCTGCGGCACCCCCGAGTAGTCGTGGAAGGAGCGGATCACCCGCACCCCGGAGCGCTCCGCCGCGGCATCGAGCGCGGGAGCGAGGAGGTCCTCCTCCAGATCGACGAAGGCCCATCCCCCCCCGATCGCCCCTTCGAGCAGCGCAATGCGCTCGCTCTCGCTCCCCACGAAGTGGCCCCCTTCGGAGCGCCTGCGGATCGTGAGGATCACCGGAAGCCCGGCTCGGGCCGGAAAGCTCGCCACGCGAGCGAGCTCCCCCGGATCGAGGAAGTCCGCCCGAAGCTCCACGAGGTCGATGTGCCGCCGATTCCCCTCAATGAGGGCGAGATCCTCCGCGAGGCTCTTTTCGGTAAGCGCGAGACAGATCCGCGTCGTCGCCGCCTGCATCATCCCCTCCTCTCCGCTCGAAAGAGCGTCTCCCCTGAAAGAAGCGTCTCCTCGATCCGAAGCCTCCCCTCCCCCGCCGGCATCCGAAAGAGGGTGAGGCTCGCCTTCGCCCCCGCCTCGAGCCTCCCGAGCCGCTCCGAGGCCCCGACCAATCCCGCGGGCACGCTCGTCACGAGGGGAAGCGCCTCCGCGAGGGAAAGGCCCGTCGCCGCGAGGAAGCAGGCGATCCCTCGGTCGAGGAGGTGGCCCGCCCCCGCGAGGATCTCGCCGCCGGGAAGCGAAAGGCGCCCGTCGGGGCTCACCTCGACCGCGCCCCCGATCCACTCGTAGCGCCCGGCGGGGAGGCCCGCAAGCGGCGCGGCGTCGCTCACGAGAAAGAGCCTCCCCGCCGGCTTCACCCGGGCGATCACCTTGACCAGCGCGGCGGGCAGATGGAAGCCGTCGCATATGATGCCCGCAGAGAGTCGGTCCGATGCAAGCTGCTCCCAGAGGTGATTGCGATGGCGGGGAAGGAGGGGATGGCTCCCGTTGCCGAGGTGGGTCGAAAGGGTCGCTCCCGCCTCGATCGCCTGCGCGATCACTTCGGGCATCGCGGCGGTGTGGCCGATGGCCACCCGAACCCTCAGCCGGACCGCCCGCTCGATGAGCTCGATCGCTCCCGGAAGCTCCGGGGCGAGGGTGACGTAGGCGAGCCGCCCGCCGGCCGCCTCTGCCCACTCCAGCAGTTCCTCGTAGTCCGGCGGGCGCACGAAGGCGCGCGGATGAGCGCCGCGAGGCCCGTCGTCGCCCGAGATGAAGGGACCCTCCACGTGAATCCCGGCGATGGCCTCGCCGAGCAGCGGGTCCGAGTCGAGCGCCTCCGCGATCACCCGAAGGTTGCGTGTGATCCGTTCGCGCGGGGCGGTCACGATGGTCGGGACGTGCTGGGTCGTGCCTGAGGCGGCGAGGGCGCGAACGATCGCACCGATATCCTCGCGCGTAAGACCCTCGCTCGAGAAGTCGTGCCCCGCGTAGCCGTTCACCTGAAGGTCGACGAAGCCGGGCGAGATCCAGGGCAGATCGTCGGCGGCAGCCCTGTGCGCCCCGCCTGACGCTCGCGCCGCACCCCCCGATGCAAGCGAGCGCACCGAGCCGATCCGATCTCCGACCACCTCGATCGCGACCGCCTCACCCGTCAGGGCGTTCCTTCCGGCAAGGAGCCTCGCTCCCATCCTCGCCTCCCGCTAGAAGTCGCCGCGGTAGACGTAGAGGTCGACCAGCTTGTCGTCGCTGAAGAACAGCCGCGCGCGCACCGGGTAGCCCTGGTCGGGCAGGATGAAGATGAGCGAGCTCACCCCCGTGTGAAAGGGAGTCCCGAGAACCGCCTCGACGGCGGCGATCGAGGATCCCATCGTCACCCCGCCGAGCACCGGCTCAGTGAAGCGTCGGTCGACGCGAACCTGCCAGACGCGATTCTGAAACCAGAACAGGTAGGTGTGATCGGGGTAGTAGAAGACGACGTCATCCTGCCAAGCCTGGGCTCCCCGAAGCGGAAAGACCTCCTCGGGAACCCCGAAGCCGGCGAACACCTCCTTCAGGGTGAGCCCCAAGAGGCTCGGAAGATCCCGGCTGCCCGGGTAGGGCTTGGCGACGGCGGCGTCGCTCGCGACCGTGGCGGCAGCCGGCACGCCCGAGACGTTGGGCGCCGCCCCTTGAGGATCCGCGGAGGAGGCGTCGGGCGAGCTGGCGGTGGGGCTTCCGACCGGGCCCGAGCCTGCAGAGCCGAGCTGGCTCGCCGGAGGCGTCCCTTGGCCGTTCGAAGGCGGAAGCTGTTGCGCATGCGCGGGAAGCGCCGCGCCCGCGAGAAGCAGAGCCATGAGTAGTACAACCATGAGGGCTCAATTCTATCCGGCGAGCCCGGATGGCGCAAGGAGCGCCGCAGCCTGCTAGAACCTGACCTTCGCCGTGAGGCGAACTAGATAATGGAAGCCGACGGAAAGGCTCCCCCATTCCCCCGGCTCGGCCGAATCGACGAAGGTCGTCATGTCCAGCGGGACGACGAAGCTTAGGCCCGCGGTGAGCCCCTGGATCACCTCGTGCTCGACGAAGAGGGTGCAGAGGGCCGAAAGATCGTCGATCCCGGCGAGGGCGCAGGCCCCGAAGCTCAGGTCCTGCCTCGGAGTGAAGCGCCCGAGGAGGAAGAGGTAGTCGTGTCGGGCGAAGGGAAGGGGCCTCATCGACGGATCGAAGAGGGCGATCCGCTCCGCCGGGGGCACCAGCTTCCAGGCCGGGGAGAGGTAGAGCGAATCCATGCCGGCGCTCCCCCAGTCGAGGTGCCCGCCGCCGTAGAACAGGTACTCGGCGAGCAGGTAGAGGTCGAGCGCGGCGAAGGTGTAATCGACGCCGAGAGCCGCCTGCAGACCCTCGTAGCCGGTAAGCCCCCCTTCGCTTGAGGCGCCCGCCTTGAACAGGCGGTGGTC
>DAHVAK010000130.1 GCA_027314665.1 Spirochaetales bacterium | reverse complement strand
GATGTTTGGAAGACCACACCCTTCATGGCGCTGCTCCTCCTCGCCGGGCTCCAGACGATCCCGACGGAGCTCTACGAGGCATCCCGCGTCGACGGCGGGTCGCCCTGGCAGCAGTTCTTTCGAATTACCCTTCCTCTGCTGCGCCCGGCGCTCCTCGTCGCTCTCATCTTCCGGACGCTCGACGCCCTGCGCGTCTTCGACGTCATCTACGTCATGACCGGTACCGTGCCGGCGACGATGAGCATGTCGGTCTACGCCAGGCAGCAGCTGGTCGATTTCGGGCGGCTCGGCTACGGATCGGCAGTGACCATGCTCATCCTCCTGATCATCGGGATCTTCACCACCGCCTACGTCGTCTCGCTTCGGGTGGAGGTCGACTGATGCGATCCAAAGGTGTCGGCCACTACCTGAGCTGGATCGCCTTCCGCATCCTCATGGTGGTGGTGCTGGTCTACCTCATCTTTCCCTTCTTCTGGGCGATCTCCTCCTCGCTGAAGAGCCAGAGCGAGTTGTTTCAGACGCCGGTCGACTACTGGCCCGCCCACCCGAGGTGGGAGAACTACGCAAAGGTCTTTACCGGGCAGCCCTTCGCCCGAAACCTCCTGAACTCCGCGGTCGTCGCAGGGCTTACGACCCTCATAGCCCTGACAATCGGCAGCTTCGCCGCCTATGCCCTTGGACGTTTTCGGTTTCGGGGGAAGCGACCGGTCTACTACCTCATTCTATCAGTCTCGATGTTTCCCCAGATCAGCATTCTCGGCGGGATGTTCACGCTCATCCGCACCCTGGGCATCTACAACAGCTGGTGGGGGCTGATCCTCTCCTACATGATCTTCACGCTGCCCTTCACGATCTGGATCCTCACGAGCTTCGTGCGCGAGATTCCCGGCGAGCTCGAGGAGGCGGCCGTCGTCGACGGGGCCGGACCCCTGCGCACGGTCTGGAGCGTGCTCCTTCCCGTAATGGCTCCCGGATTGGTTACCGCCGGGCTGCTTGCCTTCATTCAGGCCTGGAACGAGTTCCTCTTCGCGCTCACCTTTACGGTTGACAACAAATCCCGAACGGTTCCGGTCGCAATTGCGCTCTTCTCGGGCGCAACGATCCATGAGCTGCCCTGGGCGCAGATCATGGCAGCCTCCGTCATCGTCACCATCCCGCTCCTCGTGTTGGTCCTGGTGTTTCAGAATCGGATCATCGCGGGGCTCACCGCCGGCGCGGTCAAGGGATAGAGGCGGGGAACGCGCGAGGACTGCCTTGAGGCTGGTCTTGCCGGCGGCGCTTCAGAAGGCGAACCCTGCCGCGAGGGCAAACTCAAGCTCGAGATCAACCACCGAGGCGCCGGCGGCCCCCGCCGCTTTCGCGCTGGTGATCGTGTTTCGTTCGGTCTGGTTGAGAAGCTTGTACCCCAGCAGGGCTTCCGGGCGAAGGTAGAACCCGGAGAAGGGTATGTCGATCCCTCCTCCGGCCTTGATCCAGAGCTGATTCGCATCCGACGGACTTGCGAGGCTCGAGATGAGGCTGGTCCCGCTCGCATCCGTGTAGACAAGGTTGAGGTCGTACTCGGCCCCAAGGAGGGGAAAGAGAGTGAGACGCCCGACCTTGAAGGGATACTTCGCGAAGGCGGAGAACGAGAGATAGGTGGTATTGAGGTTCAGGCCGAGGGTCGCGGCGACCGTGTTCACTCCGCCGACGGAGTCGTAGTAGTTGGTGCTGCCTCCGTCGGCGACGAGGTATCCGACGGAAAGCTGTGCGTAGCTCGCATCCACGAAGGCGAAGACACCGAGGGGGGTCTGGGTCGCCATCGTCGTCGCGCTGGTGGTCACGTTGCCCGTGACGCTCGACGCCGAGGCAGTCGAGGAGGAGGCTCCAAGCGATAGTCCGAGGCCGCCGCTCAGCTGCAAGCCGAAGACTCCGGCAGCCGGAGCGAGAAGGAGAAGCACAACAAGGTGCCGTATCATGCAAGCTGCTCCCTGTAGGGGCGCCCGGTCGGCGCGATAGTCTCACGCAGCCGGCGGCAGAATGCCGCAGTGCGCTTCGATGAGATCATCGCACAAAGAAGCGGGCTCATCAATCGCGCGCTGTGCCGCCGAAGGCGGCTCAAGGAACGCGGCCATTGCCAGATCGGCATGGCTGTAATAGACTTTTTCTGTCATGAGCGAAAGCGAAGAACGTTCGGGCGGCGCGATGCCAGGCGGCGACGGAGGCTATCTCACCGGCTACTTTCTGATCTCTGAGATCGGCCTGATGGACCCGAACTTCTATCGCTCGGTGGTCCTCATGATCACCCACGACGCGAACGGAGCGTTTGGGCTGGTCGTGAATCGCCCCTCCAAGCTCACACTCGGGGACCTCGTCGAAGGGATGGGAAAGTCTCCCGCGGCCTCCATCCCGGTCTACGTCGGCGGACCGCTGCAGCAGGATTTTCTCTTCGTTCTCCACACGGAGTTCGCCGCCGGGGCCGCGGGCGACAACGAGAAGCGTCCGGTGACGGGGGTCGTCTTCGAGCCGATGACCCAGGCTGCGGTCGACTATCTGAAGGAGAACTGGAGCGCGCTGCCCACCTCGGAGCGGCCAACCGTCCGGCTCTACGCCGGCTACTCCGGTTGGGGGCCGGGGCAGCTCGAGGGCGAGCTAAAGTCCGAGGCTTGGGTCGTCCTTCCGGCAACCCGGGAGATCATCTTCCACCAGAACCCCGCCGAGGGATGGGCGGAGGCCCTTGGCAAGAAGGGCCCCCTCTACCAGATCATCCTTCAAACCGGTTTCAAGCCCTCAATGAACTGAGGGCGCTTGCACCGCCCGATGGAGAGGCATCAGGCGCCGCTGCAGCGCGGGCGGTCGACCTGCCGCCGG
>DAHVAK010000129.1 GCA_027314665.1 Spirochaetales bacterium | reverse complement strand
GACGTGGGGCCCTTTCTTGATCATACTAGTAGTATAGCAGATGCCTTATTGCGCGTAGCTCTCGAGCTGCGCCTTAAACTTGGCAATCGCGTCCTGAACGGAAAGCTGGCCGGTGAGAGCAGGAGTGAGGAAGTTGCCGACCGCGTCGTAGGCCGGGTCGCCGACGCCGAAGACCGGGCTGATCGGCTCGAAGGTCGCGTCTTTCGCGGCCTGGACGCTGTACTCGTCGTTCGGGACCATGTGCGCGAGCTCAGATCCGTCGAGCACGGGCAGGTATGCCGGAAGGTGGCCGCCGCCCGCCCAGATGATCGCGTGATGCTCGATGTAGGCAATGAGCGTCAGGACATTGTGGAGCATCGCGGGCGAAATCGGGTTCTTGGTGTTGTTGGGAATCGAGATGTTGTGCGAATCCGCCCAGGTGTCGCGGTTGCTGAAGAGCTGCGGGAAGGCCATGACCCCGTAGCCGAAGGTCAAGGTGCCCTTCTTCTGCGCGTCGACCATGGTCGGGACCTCCCAGTTGCCGTTCGCCATGAAGGCGGTCTTCCCGGAAAGGAAGAGCGAGACATCGGCAGCGTAGGAGATGTTCGGCGTGAGCAGGCCCTGCTGAGCCCAGCTCACCATCGTCTGGAGGGCCTTCACGCCCGCCGTATCAAGGTTGCCGAGCTGGAGCTTGCCGTTGTGCGCAAGCTCACCGCCGCCCAACTGCTCGAACAGGGTGTACCACATGCGCCAGACCGAGGCCGGATCGTTCGCCGAGGACATCCCGAGGGGGGGCGTTCCGGTAATGGCCTTCAGCTTCTGGAGCGCAGCGGTGAAGTTGTCGACTCCCGTGATAGCCGCCAAGGGGGTGCCGTCGGAGCCGAGGAGTCCGGCCTGGTTCAGCAGATCCTTGTTGTAGTAGAGAACGAAGGTGTGCGCATCGAGGGGAACGCCGTAGAGATCCCCGGCCGTTCCGTAGGCCTTGCTGATCTCAAGCGAGCGCTTCACCAACACCGGGTTGAAGTCGTTGTAGGAGAGCCCGACGGTCTGCAGCTCCGCCTCGGTAAACGGACGCAGGTCTCCGGCAAGAATTCCAGCGGGGAAATGCGAGAGGTGATAGGTCATGACGTCAGGGGTCTGACCAGCGACAACCGCCGTGTGGACCTTCGTGTAGAAGGGATCGCCCCACGTCAGGGTGGTATGATCGACCACCAGCTTGTCCTGGCTGGCGTTGAAGTCATTGAGGATCTGCGTCCACCGCACACCGTCGCCGCCGCTCAGGAAGTCCCACAGCACGATCTTCGTGGGTCCGGCAGAAGCGCTGGTCGAGCTCGCAGCTGCTCCCTCTTTCTGACCGCCTGCCCAGGCCAGCAGCGGTAGGAGGAGGGCAAGAGTCACAGCGAGAACCGGTCGAACGACCTTCTTCATAACAGTAAACCTCCGTACGTTTCTTTCTCGGGAGCGAGCCTTTCGAGGCCCGAACGCCCCCGTCTTTCTGCAGACTACTGTCGTGCAACAAGTCGAACTTTAACGCCCAAAACTGCGTCTGTCAATATCGAGTGTTAGGATATAGACTCGATTTTATGGAGCTTGTGGCGGTTTTCCGGGTATTTTGCCGATTGGTGGCCGGAAAGTATCAGGGGAGATGATATGAAAAGGGCGCGTCCCCGTGACGCGCCCCTGAGCTACGCCGCGCTATTTCGCAGCGCCGGCCGCTGCGGCAGCCGCGCGCATGGTGTCGGGCAGCCATTTCGCGAAGCCGGAGAGGTGCGTCCAGTACTCGAGGTAGCCGGTGAACGCGAAGACCGCGGCGCCGACGAGCAGGAGGATCGCCGTGATGATCCGGATCGTGAGCGGTTTGCGAACGAAGTAGCTTGGGAGGGTCATGATCCCGCCGAGACCGGTGAAGATAAAGCCGACGCTCTCGAGGCCTGGAGCCGTCGTCATCTTGAGACTGATGATCCGCAGCCCGACGATGACCGCGGCGATGCTCGCGAGGACCGCAACGATTCCGACCGAAAGCAGATCCCAGTCAAAAATCAGGGCGAGCGCGGCTACGAAAAAGAGCACGCCGACGAGGACCGCAAGCTCGCCGTAGGCGATGTTGTAGCTTCCGGGAAGCGGCCAGGTGAAGATCATCCGGAACCCGGAGACCGGAAGGATGATTCCCGGCACTAGGAATCCAGGCGCAATCCGCTTTCCGTCGCCATCGAGGAAGAAGACGACGTAGACCGCAAGCAGGACGAGCCCGATGACCAGATTCACCAACATCAATGCGAGAAAATCGATGAACATAGCTCCTCCTTGCCGGGGTGGCTCCTCGCAGGAGCACGTGCCGGCATCATGTTGTAGTAGGGAGCACTTGGCTGCAATGGATACTTTTGTCTGATACTTTCACGACCAATCAAGTAGTCTATTTGCATTGTACTCGAGCTTCGTCGAATTGTCTACAAAAAAGCTAACATAAACTCAAAAGGGCCAATATAGATGATTCAATCCGTAAGGAAATGTGAGGGACCTAGCGAAGCTTCGGATGCGATACCGCCGGGCTCGCTTCATCGAGGAAGCGCAGCGGAGCGTCGCGCCACTCGCCGGCGTAGTCGATTCCCACCCGTCGGGTTACGAGGATCCGCGGGCGGTAGACCGGGTCGCTGACGAGGTAGAGCTCCTCCCCCGCAAGATCGAGCCCGTTGTGCCTGCGCTCGATTCCGAGGGCCTTAGTGAGCTTGCCGGGTCCCGAGAGATCCGCCTTCCAGCCGTCGATGGCCTCGCCTGCGCGAATGAGCACGCACTGCGCTTCACCCTCCTGCTTGCCCGCGACGATGTTGAGCAGCTCGTGGATCCCGTAGATGAGGTAGACGTAGGCGCGCCCGGGTGGGCCGAAGAGGGTCTCGGTTCGCCCGGTGCGCCCGTGAAAGGCATGGGAGGCCCGGTCCCGGGGGCCGAGGTAGGCCTCGGTTTCGACGATGCGGGCGCGCCGCTCGCGCCCGATTTCCCGGTGGACGAGGATCTGCCCGAGCAGGTCGGGGGCGAGAAGCTGTGCGGGGCGATCGAAGAAGACGACGCCGCGCCGGATGCTTCCCGTCGATTGAAGGCTCGCCATAGGGCCATTAAGACACGGAGTTGAAGGAAAAGACAACGCACCCTTCGCTGCGCTCATCTCGACAATCCGGATTTCGTTGACAAAGGGCGAAAACCGCGTTGTATAATCTTACCAATTTGCCAAGTCCATGGGTGAGAAAGTGTATGGAAAGTCGTCCCGACGATGCGGGTGCGCGGTGGTTGCAGATGGCGATGCCGGCACCCCTTGCCGGCATGCTGCGCCCGCCGGCTACCTTCAAGGGGCCCGACGCTTGCCGACGATGAGGTAGTCGTACCCAAGATGGTCAACTGGATTGCGCTCGCGGTCTTTATCTTCTTCTTCATCGTCGTGACGGTGGTCGGGTTCGTGGCCGCCAGGTGGCGCCGCGGCGACCTGACCCTGCTCAACGAGTGGGGGCTGGCCGGTCGGCGCTTCGGCACGGTCATCGTCTGGTTCCTGCTCGGTGGAGACATCTACACCGCCTACACCTTCGTCGCGGTGCCCGGTCTGGTCTACGGCGTCGGCGCCCTGGGGTTCTTCGCGGTTCCCTATACGATCTTCATCTATCCGATCGTTTTCGTCCTCATGCCGCGCTTCTGGAGGATCTGTCAGGAAAAGGGATATGTGACGCCCTCCGATTTTGTCGAAGGTCAGTTCGGGAGCCGAACCCTCGCCTTGGTGATCGCCGTGAGCGGGATCGTCGCGACGATGCCCTACATCGCGCTGCAGATGTTTGGAATTGCGGTCTCGGTGGCCCAGATGGGCATCAACCCGGAAATCGCCCTCATCATCGCCTTTCTGATCCTCGCGGCCTACACCTACACAAGCGGGCTGCGCGCTCCCGCGATGATCTCGCTCATCAAGGACGCCATGATCTTCATCGTGCTCATGGCGGTGATCATCGTGATTCCGATCGCCCTCGGCGGTTTCGCACCGATCTTCCAAGCCGCCCAGGCGAAGGCCGCGGCGAACCCCGCGTTCCACCTCACCCTCGCGCCGGCGCAGTTCCTTCCCTACACGACCCTCGCCCTCGGCTCCGCGCTCGCCCTCTTTCTCTATCCGCACACGCTTACCGGAACCTTGAGCAGCTCGAGCCGCGAGGTGATCAAGCGCAACGCAGCCCTGCTCCCGGCCTATACCCTGCTTCTCGGCCTGCTTGCGCTCATGGGCTTCATGGCGATCGCCGCGCACGTCGTTCCGCCGAAGGCCTATGGCGCGAACGGCATCGTCCCTGCCCTCATCGCGAAGATGTTCCCGTCGTGGTTTGCGGGCTTCGCCTTCGCGGCTATCGCCGTTGGTGCGATGGTTCCTGCGTCGATCATGTCCATCGCGGCCGCCAACCTCTTTACCCGCAACATCTACCGGCCCTACTTTCGTCCGAACTACACCGCGAAGGAGGAGACGTCGGTCGCGAAGGTGACCTCCTTGGCGGTGAAGCTGGGAGCGCTCCTGTTCATCATCCTCGTCCCAACGACCTTCGTCATCAACTTCCAGCTCCTCGGGGGGATCATCATCATCCAAACCCTTCCGGCGGTCTTCCTCGGGTTGTTCACGCGGTGGCTCAACCGGTGGGCCCTGGTGACCGGATGGGCCGTGGGCATCGCGAGCGGGCTGTTCATGTTCATCGCAGCGCACAACGCGTCGGTCTACACCTTTGTGATCGGCGGCCATCCCATCGGGATCTACTCGGCCCTCGCCTCGGTGGTCTTGAACCTCGTGGTTGGAGTCGCGCTCACTCCGGTCTTTCGCTCGCATGACCTCCAGAAGCTGAACCGAAAGCTGCAGGAGATGGCGAGCGGAGGAGGCGATTTCACCCAGAGGGTGGAGGTGGTTCAGCTCGACGCGGTGGGCGAAATCATCGAGAGCCTGAACCGCTTCATTGAGAAGCTGCGCCGGCTCTTTCTTCAGGTTGTCGATTCCGCCGAACGGGTGACGAGCTCCTCGGTGACCCTGCGGACGGTCCTCGGACGAACCACAGCGGCTACCGAGGAGATGGTTGCGTCGATCGAGCAGATCAGCAGCAATGCGGCGAGCCATAAGGGCATCGTGAAGAGCACGGAAGGCTCTCTCGCGACCCTCCTCGGCTCCCTCGAGAGGATCTCCCGGAACGTCGACTCGCAAGCCTCGTCGGTGGAAGAGACCTCGAACGCAATAACCCAAATGGCGGCGAGCATCAAGGCCGTCAGCCAGGCAACCTCGAAGGCGAACGGCCTGGCCGCCAACCTCATTCAGGTGGCGCATGAGGGCGAGGTTGCCGTCGACGGCGCGGTCAAGGCGGCCCGCAACCTCGAGGAGTCCTCCCAGCAGGTCAACGCCATCGTCACGGCGATCTCCAGGATCGCGGCTCAGACCAACCTTCTCGCCATGAACGCGACGATTGAGGCGGCTCACGCCGGCGACGCCGGACGAGGCTTCGCGGTCGTTGCCGAGGAGGTCCGCAACCTCGCGGAGAACAGCGCCGCCAGCGCCAAGCAGATTGCGACCCACGTCAAGTCGATGTCGGGGCTCATCGACTCCGAGGTCAAGCTCTCGGAAGGCACGGGACACTTGTTCGTGCGGATCAGTCAGGACATCGGCGCGACGACGAGCCTCGTAAACGAGATTGCTGCGGCCATGCAGGAGCAGTACCAAGGAGCAAACGAGATAGTCGCCGCCATGAGCTCGCTCGTGAGCTCGACCCAAGAGGTCCGCAGGATCGCCGACGAGCAGAAGGTGGCGAGCGTCGCGATGCGCGAATCGATAGCCACCCTCGTGCAGATCTTCTCCGATATCCAGGGCGCCACCGAGGAGCAGGCCAGGGGGAACAGGGAGATCATCGAGAGCGTGACCGACCTGCAGACGGTAGCAGGCGAGAATCAGGAGGTCGTCAGCCGTCTCCAGAGCCTTCTGCAGGGCTTCAATCTCGGGAGCCCGGATGCAGAGGGCGCGCTCCCTCCCGAGCCCGGTAGATCGAGGGGGAGCGGCCCTGCCGGGGAGAAGCCTCCGACGCCGAAGGAGAGCCCGCAGCTGGGAGGCTCCCCCGCCTAACGGCAGGGCGCGGCTTGCATCCCGGCCGCTTGACAAGCTGTCCAAAGCAGCCAAAAATATCCAATATCTCCGCGATTGCGCGAAAAAGCGCTGGCGGCTCGGCGAGGAGCGTTCCCGGAGATTTTCTGTTGGCACGCAACGGGGGAGGGCCGGCGATGGACAGCGACTACCTTCGAGGTGTCGATACCCTGAAGACGAGGCTCGAGGAGCTCGGCGCGCGGTCTGCGGCCCTCTACCTGAGTCTCGCTCGCACCCTGCCGCTCCTGTTGCGCGAGCTTGAGACCGGCTTCGCGGAGCCCGAGCGCATCATCGCCGGCTTCTCGGCGTCCGGCGGGGCGCAAGCCTCGGGCGGAATCGTGCGAGAGGCGAGGGATGTCGTCGTCGAGGCGGCGGAGTTCTTCGGCGAGATGGGCAGGCGCGACGAGGCGATGCTCGCGGCGATTGCGCAGGGCATCGAGCGGCTCTCCCGGCTCGACGAGCGGATTGGAGCAATCCGCGAGATCGCCTTCGAGATGGAGCTCATCTCCCTCAATTCGATGGTGACCGCGGTCAAGGCCGGTCTTCCCGGACGAGCCTTCTCCTTCATCACCGACGAGCTCCAGCGACTCTCCTCCCGCACCGTCGAGGCCGCGGAGGGGATCACCTCACGCGGGAAGATCATCCTCGAGCGGCTCACCTCGCTGCGCGCTACCCTGTCCGAGGTTCACGACTTCCAGCGCTTCTTCTATTCGGGCTTCGGCGAGAGGCTCTCGTCGAGCTTTGGGCGCTTCCAGGAGGCCGCCTATGCGATCGCAGGCTCGCTCTCCGAAATCGCTGGTCGCGCCCGCGGAATCCGCGCGCCGCTCGCGCGGATCATGGAGGAGGTGCAGCAGCAGGACATCATCAAGCAGGTGGTCGACCAGGTCGTCGTCTCGCTCTCGAAGCTCGGGGAGGAAGCCGGCCTCGCGGACGAAGAGGCGATGCTCGACACCCTGAGCTTCCGCGAGCATATTGCCGGGCTGTGCGTCTCGATGCTCGACGACGTCGGCGCACGCGTCGGACGCGGCGTCCGCCTCTTCACCTCGGAGCTCTCGGAGATCAGGGAGGAGCTCGACCGCGTCGAAGGGGAGCGACTCTCGTTCTTGAAGTCCACGGCAACGAGAGGCACCGACAAAGGGGAAGTGATCGCTCCGTGGAGGCTCTCCTTCGACGAGTCGGCGAAGGTGCTCGCTGAGATCTCTGCGAACATCGAGCGGGCGAAGGATACAAAGCAGAGCATCGTCGCTGAGACGCAGGCCGTCGTCCGCGAGCTAGCCCTGCTCGAGGAGAGCCTCCAGCGCTTCGCCCGGGTGACGAGTCAGTTCTATCCGATCAAGGTTCTCTCGCAGTTGGAGGTGACCAAACAGCGGCTCCTCGACAAGGGAGTCACGACCATCGAACAGATGAGCGCTCTCTCCGAGAGGATCAACCTCGAGATGGCCGATGCCTTGGACATGGTTCGCGACGTGATGAAGCAGTCCAGCGAGCAGGTTCGCTCCTACGCGCTCGTCGGACGGAGAGAGGTGATCGCGGTCGAGGCGATGGCAGCCCGGATCGGCCACGCCACCGGGCGCTTCCTGAGTCTCCGCGAGAGCATCACCAGCGCACTCGCTTCCTTCTCGCTCTATTCGGACGCCTTTCTGGACAATCTCAAATCGTGCGAGAGGGCCGTCGAGGGGGTCGGGGAGCTGACTGCCGAGGCGGGCGCGATCCGCTCCGAGGTCGGCGCTCTGTGGCGGGAGGCCAAGCTCATGCAGGGAAAGGGCTTGAGCGATCGCCGCATCGGCTCCTGGACGGTCAAGGACGAGCGGCTCCGCGGATTGATCGAGCAGTTCACCCTCTTTGCCCACAAGCGAACCGCCGCCTCCATCGGCGGGTTTGAGGTCGAGGAGGGCGACGCGGAGGGAAAGCTCACCATCTTCTGATGCGCTCGACCTTGTGATGCGCTCGGCGCAGGCTAAAGGGGCCCTGCTCTACTCCCGGCCCCCAAGGAGGGCGTCGGAGAGCGCCGCAAGATCATCGTCGGCATCGGCAAGTCTCGATCCCGTGCGGGGAAGCGCCTCTGCGATGTTCGCGGCGATTGCCGCAGTTGAGCGGGCAAAGGCCGAGCGCGGGTAGAGCGCGCAGGCCGGCTTGCGGTGAGCCACCGAAAGCTCTACCGCCTCGTCGAACGGGGTCAAGCCTATGTACTCTACCCCCACCATCAGGTTCTTCCGCACGATCTCCCGAAGCTTGGCGCCCATTGCCACGTCGTCGCGAGTGCGCGTTCGGTTGACCACGACGCGCGGCCGGAAGCCCGCGAGCTGCTCGGCAAGCGCCGCCGCGGCCCGCCCGTCGGCCTCCCGCAGTCGCTCGGAAAGCGCCGCGATGGGGTTCGCCTGCCGCTCGATGCTCTGCGTGAAGGCCTCCTGAACCAGGGCTCGCTCGCGGCTTGCGGTCGGGAAGGTTCGCTGCAGGAGGCGATAGACTGCGGTCTTCAGGAAGGCATAGGCGTTGAGCACCGCCGTCGCCTCCGGGACCGTGACGACGAGCCCCGAGCGGGAAAGAAGGAAGAGATCCACGGTATTGTAGGCCGATCCGGCTCCGAGGTCGACGAGGACGTAGTCCGCGGTCAGCGCCTCGATCTCCTTCACCAGGCGTTTCTTGCGAAAGAAGGGGAGATTCGCCGTTCCGGGAAGAAGCCCATCGCCCGGGATGAAGAAGAGGCGGGGATACTCGGTCTCGATGATCAGCGACTCGACCGTGGCGGGGGAATCGGCGGGGTTCAGCCACTCGCCGATGCCGGGATGGCGGTTTCGAATGCCGAGCAGGGTGTGGAGGTTGGAGCCCCCAAGATCGAGATCGACGAGGACTACCACCTTGCCCATCGAAGCGAGGGAGAGGCCCAAGTTGGCGGCAAGGACGGTCTTGCCGACTCCTCCCTTCCCGCTTGCAATCGGAATGACCGTGGTCACTTTCCCGCCTCGGGGTCGATCAATCCGTGGGTCAGCGCGTAGCGGGTGACGTCGGCGTTCCCCTTCAGGCGGAGCTTTCTGAGGAGGCGGCGTCTGCAGCCGTTCACGGCCGAGAGACTGATCGATAGGTGCTCGGCGATGTCATGCAGCTTTGCTCCGTCGGCGAGCATCCGCAGCACCTGAAACTCCCGATTCGACAGCAGCTCGGGGCCAAGCTCGTGGGGCTCGGCGATGAAGGCCGCGAGGCTCTCCGCGAGCTCATGGTCGATGTAGCGCCTTCCTTCGTGAATTGTCTCGATTGCCAGGACCAGCTCCCCGGGTCCGGTCTCCTTCGAGAGGAAGCCGCGAGCGCCCTCACGAAGGGCGCGTACCCCGTAGATCCGCGACGGAAGGCTGCAAAAGAAGAGGGCCGGAATCGAGAGGCCCTGGTCGCGGAGCCGCGAGAGAAGATCGATCCCATCGATATCGGGAAGCTCTACGGACAGCAGCAGCAGGTCGTAGCTCGTTTCTCGCGCAGCCTCGAGAAGCTCGAAGCCCGCGGAGCAGCATCGGGCGATGCGAATCTGCGGGGCGGAGGCGACCATCTCGCGAACGCCGTAGTGGATGACCGGGTCGGGATCGCCGACAAGGACTCGAATCGGCTCCGCTCCGCCCACCCCTGGAGCATTCGGCTGCTCACTGTCCATTCCGGTCTACCCTTTCTTTCCGCTATTCTCTATCGCTTTTCGGATCGTGGAAAGAAGCTTCTCCGCGGTGAGCGGCTTTCCGAGGAAGGCGATGCCCGGCTCAATCTCCCCGCGCTCAAGGACGACGTTCCTAGCGTAGCCGGAGACGACGAGAACCGGGAGCCGAGGTCTCGTTCGACTTGCCCACCGCGCGAGCTCGATCCCGCTCATGCCGGGCATGACCACATCGGTCATCAGAAGATCGATGCGCTCGCTAGAGCCTTCGAGCAGGGACATGGCCTCCTCCGCGCTTGCCGCGGTCGCGACGCCGTAGCCGGCGCCCTCAAGCACTGCCCGCAGGAAGCGGGTGACGTCCGCGTTGTCTTCGACCACGAGGAGCCTCTCGCTGCCACCGGGCGGTTGCGATTCGGACTCGATGGAGACCGAGGCGGCGCTCTCTTCCTGCGTGCGCGGAAGGTGTATCCGAAAGCTCGTCCCCTTTCCGAGCTCGCTCGAGACGCTGATCTGTCCGTGAAGCTGGAGGACTACACCGTAGACCGTCGACAGCCCGAGCCCGGTCCCTTGTCCGGGCGGCTTGGTGGTGAAGAAGGGATCGAATACCCTGGCGAGGGTCTCCTCTGACATGCCGGCCCCCGCGTCGCGCACCGTGAGGCGGATGTAGTCGCCGGGACCGAGAGCAGCGTGCCGTTCGAGCTCCTCCTTGCCGAGCTGCACGTTCGCAGTCTCGATCGTGAGCTTGCCGCCCTGCGGCATCGCGTCGCGAGCGTTGGTTGCCAGGTTCATGATAACCTGCTCGATCTGGGTCGGGTCCGCCTTGATCTTCCAGAGATCCGGCGCCGGCGCTATCTCTATCCTCAGGTCCTCTCCGACCAGGCGCCCGAGCATCTTTTCCAGGCTCGAAAGGAGCTGGTTGAGGTCGATGATCCTCGGCTCCACGACCTGCGTCCGACTGAAGACGAGCATCTGCCGCGTGAGCTCCGCGGCGCGCGTCGCGGCTTTCTTCACCTCGCTTGCGTAGCTGCGGACCGCCGGCTTGAGCGAGGAGTCCTCGAGAATCATGTGGCTGAAGCCCGAGATCACGGTGAGGACGTTGTTGAAGTCGTGCGCGATCCCTCCGGCGAGTCGCCCGATGGCCTCCATCTTCTGGGCCTGCATAAGCTGAGCGTTCGCCGCAATCAGTTCAGTCGTCGCCTGCTTGAGCTCGGTGATGTCCCGCATGAGCAGCATGGCGCCGTCGGGCTCTCCCTGCGCGCGGGAGAGGGGGCCGCCGGAGCAGATGAGGTAGCGGGGAGAGGGGCATCCCGAGGAGGGGATGGCGATCTCGCGGTTTCGGAGGCGCTCCCCGCGAAAGGCTCGGGCGAGCGGGTCTTCCCCCGGATCTCCCGGAACTCCTCCCGCGGCATCCCCTACGAGGGCCGCCCATTCCGCAATCGTGAGCCGGGATGGCTCGCGACCCAGCCATCCCGCGACGACCTGGTTTGTGAACTCGATCCGCCCGTCCCTACCGCAGACGATCACCCCCTCGTCGATGTTGTCGAGCAGGGTGTCGGCGAACCTCCGCTGCGTCACGATCGACTCGGCCATCCGGTCGAGGGTACGGGCAATCTCATCGAGCTCCGAGCCGGGGCGGTCCAGTCCCGTCCGCGCCTGAAAGTCGCCGCGAGAGAACGCCTCGGCGGTTTGCCTGAGAATCGCGATCCTTCTCAGGATGGCGATTCTCGCAAAGAGCATCGCCCCCGCCACGGAGAGCAGGCCGAGGGCGACCAGGAGAATCGTGTCGATGAGGATGAGCCGCTCCTGCGGGCCGTAGATGACTTGGTAGGGGATGCGCAGGCGAACCCAGGCCGCGCGCCGGTCCGCGACGGAAAGCGGCGCCCGGCCGACGCAGTATCGACGACCCGTGAAGCTCCTCGTGGTCGTCACATCCTCGCTTTGACTCTCGAGCTGCAGGGGCTGGGGAATCCCCGTCCAATCCGCTCCCGTCAAGCCCTCCTTCCCCACCGTTTTCACCAGGACGAAGCCGTTGCGATCGGTGAGCTCAAGCGCAGTTCCCGGCGGGAGATCGATTCGAGAGATGATGCGGCGGATCTCGAGAAGGTCGTAGCCCGCCACGATTGCCCCGACGATCTTGCCCCGAGCGCTCACGACCGGAATCGAGAGGCTCAAGATGGGCCTCCCGGTAACGGGGGAGTCCTGGCTTCCTCCCAAGGCGGCGGCGCACGTCGACAGGGCGGGGGCGAGGGAGCTCCAGTCGGCGCCGTTCACCGATTCGGCCGGGTCGGGGACGAGCGAAAGGATCCTCCCCTTCGGGTCAACCAGCGAGAGGCTGTCGAAGCCCGGAATCTGCCTCTTGGCCGAGATGAGAAGCGGAAGAGCCTGTCTGCCGTCCATCGCCTGGAACTGCGGCAGGTTGCTCAAGAAGCTCATGAGCCCGACTGCCTGATTCAGCGATTTCTCCAGGATCTGCGAAGCGTGGCGGGCGTCGCGGAGGACGCTTGCGTGGGCCCCCGCCGCACTGACCTCGCGCATATAGGCGTCCGAATAGATCGAAACGAGCACGAAGGGAAGGAACACGAGGAGGGCCGCGATGGAGAGCTGAACCGCTATCCGGCTGTACCACCGTGGCCTTGGCACTGGGGAACGAGTCACTCGGGTGTCTCCTGCCGCAGGGTCCGAACGAGCTACAGCTCTTCGAACTCCTCGTCGAGGGTGTCGCGCGCTCCGTTGCCCGCCGCCGAGCCCACGGGGGGAATGGAGACCGTCTTGGCCAGCGGGGTGCGGATCTCGGCGTGGGGCTTGCGCCGTTCGGGAAGGTCGCGCGCCTCGGTCGGCCGGGAGTGCCCGTTGCCTCCGATCTCGCCGGCAGCCTCCCGCGCTTCATCGTGGGGCTGGGCTTGGTGGAGCAGGGGATGGGCGACCTGGACGTGGTGGGGCTCCACCCGCCCCGGGAGGAGGCGCGGCGCGCGCGGGGCGGCCTGCGACTCGACCTTGAAGAACTGGATCGTCGCGTCGAGGTGCTCGGACTGGCTCGCGAGCTCTTCCGCGGTGGAGGCGAGCTCCTCGCTTGCCGAGGCGTTCTGCTGCACGACCTGGTCGAGCTGGAGGATTGCCTGGTTGATCTGGTCGGCGCCGGTCGCCTGCTCGCTGCTTGAGGCGCTGATCTCTTGGACAAGCTCCGCGGTTTTGCGGATTTCGGGCACCAGCTTCAGGAGCATCTGTCCCGCCTGCTCGGCGACCTGGACGCTGCGATTGGAGAGCTCGCTGATCTCCTTCGCCGCGCCCTGGCTGCGCTCGGCGAGCTTGCGGACCTCGGAGGCCACGACCGCGAAGCCGCGCCCGTGCTCGCCGGCTCGCGCGGCCTCGATCGCCGCATTGAGCGCAAGGAGGTTGGTCTGGCGCGCGATCTCCTCGATGATCGAGGTCTTCTGGGCGATCTCCTTCATGGCGTGCACGGTTTCGCCCACCGCCTTCCCGCTCTCCTCCGCATCGTGGGAGGCCTGCTGCGCGATCTTCTCGGTCTGGAGGGCGTTGTCGGAGTTTTGGCGAATGGTCGAGGTCATCTCCTCGATCGAGGAGGAGACCTCCTCAGCGGAGGTGGCCTGCTCGGTTGCGCCCTGGGACATCTCCTGGGCGGTCGAGCTGAGCTGCTGGCTGCCGGCGCTCACGTTCGTCCCGGCCGCCTTGATCTCCACCGCGATCTGGCGCAGCTTGTCCACCATCGCATTGAGCTCGCTCACGAGCTGGCCGGTCTCGTCCTTGCGGTCGAGGGAGAGCTGCTGGGTAAGGTCGCCCTGCGCGATCTTGCGGCTGAACTCCACCCCCTTCTTGAGGGGAATGCTGATCATCCGCGAGATCAGGAGCCCGAGGAGGATGCCGACGAGGACCCCTGCGGCTACGAAGATGACGAGGATGAGAAGGCTCGAGGCGTAGATCGCGGTCGCCTCCTTGTTCGCGCTGTCGGCCGAGCGCTCCTTGTCGTGGGTGAGCGTGCGGAGGAGGGTATCGGCCGTCGAGGCGGTCTGGCTGCTCTCGCTGAGGAGCATGACGGACTTGCGATCGGTGGCAAGCCGCTCGGCGAGGGCCGCCTTGACCGTCTGGCCGCTCGCCTGCCTCCACTCGGTGATGTCCGCGGAGAGCTTGTCGTAGAGGAGCTGGGTCGCCTTCGATTTCTCGGCCGCCCGTGCTTTTGCGAGATCCGCGCTGAGCGCCGTCAGCGCATCATCGTAGCTTTGAACGCCTGCCTTTCGTCCCGCCTCGGTGGGCGAGAGGATGATGTTCGATTCGGCGCGCGTGGCGTCGAGGAGGTCGATGTTCACGTTCTTTGCGGAGGCGATGCCGAGCACGTCATCGTCGTAGGTGCGCTGCACCAGTCCGTCCATCGTCCGGACATCCTGCACGCCGACGAGGCCCACGACCGCCGTGATGGCCGAGAGCAGCAGGAAGGAGAGGAGAAGCTTCGCGGCCACGCGAAGATTGATGAACCATTTCATGTATAACCTCCAATAGCGCTATTTAATCGCAATTATGAACAAGCAGGGGAAGGGAGCGGAAGTTGACGATTCTCTACCGTTAGTGTCACGTTTTCCGATCGTAAACTGAACGAATTGCTACAGGGACGGGCGTGGAGGGGAGGGGGCAGGGGAGCTGGACGCCAGGGGGAAGCCTGAGGATGCGCTACCCGATGAGGCGATGCTTGAGGGCGTACCGGGTGATGTCGGCGTTGTGCCGGAGGCGAAGCTTCTTGAGCACGCGGCGACGGTAGGTGTTGACCGCCGAGACGCTGATCGACAGGCGCTCGGCAATCTCGCCGAGTCGCGTCCCGTCCGCGAGCAGGCACAGGACCCGACGTTCCTGCCCCGAGAGGACCTCGGGGCTCGCCTCGATCTCGCCTGCCACGAAGGTGGCAAGCTCGTGGGTGAGGCGCGGGTCGGTGTAGTGCCGCCCCTCGCTTACCGTTTCGATGGCCCGGATGAGCTCTCCGGGCCCCGCTCGCTTCGAGAGGATTCCGCTCGCCCCCGCTCGAAAGGCCTGCGCCGCCTGGAAACCCCACGTGGGCCTCACGTAGAGCAGCACGGGCGCCCCCGATCCCGCCTCCTTCAGCCGCCGCAGGAGATCAAGCCCGCTCATGTCGCGGAGCTCACTGGAGACGATAAGGACGTCGGGCAGCTTCTGCTCTGCCTCCTCGAGGAGCGCGAAGCCGGAGGTGAAGGTACCGAGAACCCTGATGTGGGGGGTCGAGCGGGCGATGGCTTCGACCCCGAGAAGCACCACCGGAAAGCGGTTCCCGACCAGTATCCGAATGGCATCGGTCGCCCTCTTGCGTTCAGGCCTCACCCGGTACCTCACGCAGCACAAGCGCACGCGTCGACGGATCGATCGAGCCCTCCGATCGCACCTTGGAGCGTTGGCCGTGACCCGACAGTCACCGACCGTAAGGGCCTCTCCGCGACAACTTTTGGATGCTGGTGCAAAGTATACGAAATATCCTCCGCTCCCGGAAGGGATCGGCAGGAAAAGGAGCAAATTCCGGCAAAAAGAGCTGCCCCGAGGCTCCGTCGCCGGCGCTCCCGCGGGGACTTGACGGATGCGAAAATACGGTTGCATATCCATTCCAGAAGAATTATCCTTAGTGCTTAAAGACTCTATTATGTCCACGGAGGGAGAAATGGTCATAGACGAGGCGACAGTCACCGCCGTAGATCAATTCCTGACATTCAAAATCAGTCAAGAGACCTACGCGGTCGAGGTGGCAGGGGTGCAGCGGGTTCTCGAGTACCAGCCCATCATGAAGGTCCCCGGCGCACCTCCCTACATGCGCGGGGTGATTAACGTGATGGGCAGCGTCGTGCCGGTCATCGACATGAAGCAGAAGTTCGGAATGGGCGAGACGGAGCGGACCATCGACACCTGCATCGTCGTTCTCGAGCTCGATTTGGACTCCGAGAGAACCCTGATCGGAGCCCTCGCGGACTCGGTTGACGAGGTGATCGAGCTCGGTGCGGACTCGATCGAGCCGGCGCCGCGCATCGGCACCAGCATCAACCGCCGCTACATTCGCGGCATCGGGAAGCGAGAGGACCGTTTCCTGATGGTGCTGGACTTCAGCGAGATTTTCCACGGGGAGGAGCTCGCGACCCTAGCCGACGGAGAGGGCCACGTGCCCGTCGAGCAGGCGACGTAAGGAGCCAACCGATGAAAAAATCAGTCTTGATCGTCGACGACTCCGCCACGCTTCGGGCCTCGGTGGACTTCACCCTCGGAGAAGAGGGATACCGTGTGCACCAGGCTCGCGACGGCAGAGAGGCCCTCGATCTCCTGGCCGAGCTTGGCGGAAAGAACGAGCAGATCGGCATGATCATCACCGATGTGAACATGCCGGGCATGGACGGGATCTCCTTCGTCCGTGAGGTCAAGCGGACCCCCTTCAAGTTCGTTCCCATTCTCGTGATGACGACGGAAGCTCAAGACGCCAAGAAGAACGAGGGAAGAGAGGCCGGCGCCTCCGGGTGGCTCGTGAAGCCCTTTAAGCCGCAGCAGCTTCTCGAGGTCGTCGCGAAGCTCGCCTCATGAACGTCCTGTACGACAGCCGCGTCGGACAGAAGGTGCGCCATCTCCTGCCCGGGGAGTTCGGGGCTTCGGGCGAAGACTGGATCTACTCCACGGTGCTCGGCTCCTGCGTGGCGGTGACCCTCTACGACTCGGTGAGCCGCATCGGAGGCATGAACCACTTCATGCTCCCCGGGACTCTAGAGGATCGACGCTTCTACCTGACCGACAGCGGTCGCTACGGGATGTACGCGATGGAGCTCCTGCTCAACGCGGTCGCGAAGGCGGGGGGCGAGCGCTCCCGCTTGGTCGCAAAGGTGATAGGCGGCGGCAGCGTCCTGCGGGGCTCCGGGCTCGTGTCCCGCGTGCCCCGCGACAACATCAACTTCGCTTTCGACTATCTCGGTGCCGAGGGCATCCCGGTCATCTCTTCGCACGTCGGGGGAGACTTCGGGCGGAAGATCTACTTCTACCTGGCAACCGGCAAGGTGCTCCTTCGCCGAATCGGCCACGATCGCCTGACCCCGGTCGAGCAGGAAGAGAGGCGCTACTTTGAGCAGACGCAGAAGGACGCAGGCCAGGCAGGGGGTCGGCTGACCCTGTTCTGAAAAGGAGGGCGGGATGTTCACCGCCGCTGTTGAAGAGAGGGCTGGCGAGTCCGGCAGGCGGATTGCAGCCATGCGGGTGGGCGGTCGGGCGACCATCGAAAGTGCCCGAAAGGCGTGGGAAAGTCTGTCGCGCGCGTTTGCCGAAGCCGACGAGGTGGAGCTTTCCTTAAGCGAGGTGAGCGAGACCGACCTCTCGCTCGTGCAGATCGTCCTCGCGGCCATGAAGGCCGGCCGCGGGAAACCCTTCGCGCTCGTCGGCGAGCCGGCGGAGAGCTTCCGGAGGGTTCTCGAGGAGGCCGGGGTGGCTCTCCCGGCCAAAAGGGAGCGAGAGAAACCACGATGAACGAGGAATATGCGAGTGCAATCCGGGCGGCCTTTCGAGAGGAGGCGCAGGACCTTCTGAAGGAGCTCGAGGCCGGGCTCCTGGGCCTCGAGCTCACCCC
>DAHVAK010000110.1 GCA_027314665.1 Spirochaetales bacterium | reverse complement strand
GCCCACCACCGAGATCTGCCGGAACAGACCGGCAGCGGCAATCGAGACGATACCCGAGTAGACGATCACGCGGGACTGCAGTCGCTCGGTCCGGTGCGGCGCCTCTCGCCCCCAGAGGTACACCGAGACGAGCCCGAAGAGAGCGCCCGTCACCGAATAGGCGAGAAAGGCGCCCTCCCAGATCGACAGGCGACCTCGCAGCGGGGTCCACCCCAGGCTCGTCCGCATGAATCCGGACGCGAAGAAGGGTCCGGTGAAATCCCGGAAGACAAAGACGAAGGCGGGAGCGTAGAGCAGCGGCAGAAACCACCTCCTGCGAAGGAGTCGATCCCTGCGACTCGTGACGAGGAGGAAGTGGATGAGAACCGGAGCACAGAGCGTCCATCCCACCCCCGCCGCGCGATACCAGCCCGCAAGCCCGGAGCCGCCGGGATGAGCCGCAAAGATCGCGTAGGAGAAGGCCCACTCCGCGAGCAGGAGGCATCCAACTCCGAAGAGGCGGTTCTGTGTTCCCCGCGGGTTCACGACGAAGACATAGCCGGCGAGGGTCGCCTCGATGGTTGCGGCGCCGAACACGACGAGGGGGTAGACGCCCATGGTGGCACCATTGTACCCGCTCTCGCGCCTGCGTCAACAAAAAGCGTCTTGACACTGGGCCTCGCTCCCGAAAGACTGTGCTGTTGAAGAATCCAATCAGACGAATACGCACCGCGCAAAGGCTTCCTCGCTGCGAAGGCCCTGCCCGCGTGCGGCAACGGTAAGAGGCTTCGGGAGGTTCTTGGGATGAGACGCACGATCAACCTCGTGGCTGCGCTCCTCGTGCTCGTCGGTCTGGCGCCGCTTGCGGCCCAGGATGCGGGCTTCTCCTCGGTGATCCGCAACGGATCGGCACAGCGGGTGCGCGCGGCGATCGCGCAGGGCGCGAGCCCGAACGCCCTCCTCCCCAACGGCGAGTCGCCCCTCGCCGAGGCGGCCATCTCCAACACCAGCACCGACGTCATTACCGCGCTCGCGCACGCAGGCGCGGCGATCAACGCGAAGGACGCCACGGGGATGACCCCGCTCATGTGGGCGGCCGCGGAAAACCCCAATCCCGACGTAGCCTCCGCCCTCCTTGCCGCAGGAGCGGAGGTGAACGCCCGAAACGTGATCGGGGTGACCCCCCTCATGTTTGCGGCCAAGGAGAGCACCAATCCCGCCGTGGTGCGGAGGCTCCTCGAGGCCGGAGCCGCCGTCAACGCCGACGACATCAACGGGATGACCCCCCTCATGTACGCCGCAGCCGACAACGACAGCCCGAAAATCATCGCCGAGCTCCTCGCCGCAGGGGCCGACGGACGCTTGGCGAGCAAGGCGGGGCTGACCGCCTTCGCTTACGCGAAGGCGAACCCCTCCCTGAAGGGAACCCCCGCGATCGCCGCGCTCGAGAAGGGGGCCCGAGGCGCCTTCGCAAGCGCAGCGCCCGCCGTCACCTCGCCGCAAACGGCGGTTTCGGCAAGCCCTTCGACGAACCCCGCGGAGGCGGCGACCCTTGCGGCGCGGACGGGAGGTGCGCCGACTGCAGCGCTGCCGGTCGCAGCCGCGGGGGCACGGCCGGTCGTCGCCGCGGCGGAAGGAGGTCCATCCGTGAAACCGACGGCACACCGCGCGGGACGGCTTGTGATCGACATCAAGCCCAAGGTCGGGTCCCACGCCGACATTTGGCTCGCGATTGAGGGAGCCCACGGTACGCGATTGTTTCCGAATCTTCCTCAGAATCGTCCGCTTACCGAGGAGCTCACTGCGGGCTCGTATCGTGTCCGCGCCCACTTCGTCGGCGACGCGGGAACCGGGTTTGTGGGCACGGTCACGGTCGTGGCCGGAGGGCAGACCACGATCACGATCCCCCTCGCCTACTCCCCCGTGTTCTTGCGGAAGGTCGATCGCAGGTACGACAGGCTTCGCGCGCGTCAGTACCGCAACCGTTTCATAACCCTGCCCTACCTGGAGCACAAGCGTGTCGAGAATGGGCGGAAGGGCGCCGTCGTCGAAGGGCTGGGAGTCGCTACCGCAGGGCTGGCCGGGCTTTTCTACTACCTTTCCACGACCAATCCCAGCTCTTCCCAGGCCTACCGGAGCGCGGCGATCGTCGGGGGCGGCTTCAGCGGGGGGCTCCTCGTATGGGGAACCGCGATTCTTCTCACCCGTCCCTCCCAGGGCGAGGTCAATCGGCTGAAGCTCGAGGACCGACAGCTCGACGCGCAGATCAAGGAGCTGGCAAGGATCAAGGCAAGCGGCGCGAAATGATCGGGCGGCCCGCCCCAAGGGCGCTCCACCCCCCATCGCGGGGGAGAGGAATCACCAATCCGTGCTTAGGCGTTGGAATGCAGAGGCGGGCTACCGCCAGATCCTCCAGATAGCAGTCCCGCTCATCTTGAGCCAGGGAGCCTACTCGCTCCAGCAGTTCGTCGACCGGATGTTTCTCGCCTGGTATTCGCCGGATGCGGTGGCGGCCTCGACCCCGGCAGGGATCCTCACCCTCACCATCATGAGCCTCTTCTTCGGCACCGCCGGCTACGTCACCACCTTCGTCGCCCAATACGACGGAGCGGGGAGACCGGAGCGGATCGGACATGCCCTCTGGCAGGGGATCTACATCGCCCTGGGGGGCGGTGGCGTGCTCGCCCTGCTCGCCCCGGCCGGCCCCGCGATCTTCGGCGCGGTTGGCCATGCCCCGGCGGTTCAAGCGGACGAGGTTCGCTTTTTCCACATCCTCTGCGCAGGGGCCGCACCCGGCATCCTCAACACGGCCCTCGCGAGCTTCTTCGCAGGGCGAGGCAAGCCTTGGCATATCCTGTGGGCCGACGTCGCGGCGGTCCTCCTCACGATGATTCTCGATTGGCTCCTCATCTTCGGGCATCTCGGTTTCCCGAGGCTCGGGATCTCCGGAGCCGCCATCGCGACCGTCGCCGGCTCCTCGCTCGCGTCGGTCATCCTGATCCTGCTCATCTTCGCTCCGCGGCGCAACCGGATCTACGCAACCCTGAAAGGATGGCGTCCGGACCGCAGGCTGCTCGCGCGCGTGATCCGATACGGCCTTCCGACCGGAATCCAGATTTTCATCGACCTCTCGGGCTTCACCGCCTTCTTCCTCCTGGTGGGGAGGTTGGGGACCGATTCCCTCGCGGCGACGAATATCGCGCTCAATATCAACACCCTCGCCTTCATGCCGATGCTCGGGCTCGGCACCGCGGTCTCGGTCCTCGTCGGACGCCACCTCGGGGGTCAGCGGGCGGACCTCGCGGCGCGCTCGGTCTCTTCCGCCGTGCGCCTTGCCCTCTTCTACATGGCGATCCTCTCCCTCGCCTATCTTTTGATCCCCGGGCTCTTCCTCCTTCCCTTCAGCGCGGAAGCCGATCCGGTCGTCTTCGGCCCAATCGCGGCGCTCGCCCGCATCCTCCTGCGCTTCGTCGCCTTCTACTCCCTCTTCGACGCCCTCAACATCGTGTTCTCCTCGGCGATCAAGGGCGCGGGAGACACCCGCTTCGTGATGCTCACGATCATCGCCCTCTCGATCGGCGTCCTCATCGTGCCGAACTGGATCATTATCGTGCTGCTCCACGGTTCGCTGTACGCGGCTTGGATCGTCGCCACGACCTACATCAGCCTCCTCGGAGTCGTCTTCTTCCTGCGCTACCGCGGAGGCAAGTGGAAGCGGATGCGGGTCATCGAGCCCACCCTCGTGCAAGCAGGGCTCGATCTCTCTCCTGAAGGCTCCGACAGCCCGCAAGCGCCATCGTGAGCTCGAAATCGGCAAGGAGGGTTTCGGGCCGCATCGACTACGCCCTGCTCGCCGGCGATCGCGAGCCCGTAGGCGTAGGGTCGCCCGAGGCAGACCGCCCGCGCCCCCGAGGGCAAGGGCGTCGATACGTGGACTCTCCGGCGTCACGGCGGACCTCCGACGGGATCATACACTGCCGTCGCAGGGAGGGCCGTCGACACGGTGAGGGTTGCGGAGTAGAATCCGCCAATGCATGAAAAACGCTTTTCAGGAGAGGTGGATCGCCTGCGCTCCCCGGACCGCATCGAGCGGCTGCAGGTGGAGAAGGTCGTCGATCGCTGTCTGGAAGGGCTCGCCTCCCCCTCGGTCCTCGACGTCGGTACGGGCACCGGGCTTTTCGCCGAAGGCTTCGTGAAGCGGGGATGCCGGGTCGAGGGCGTCGACGCCAACCCCGAGATGATCGTTCACGCGCAGCGACTCATTCCCGACGCCCGCTTCGTCGTCGGGACTGCAGAGAAGCTTCCCTACCCCGACGGGACCTTCGACCTCGTCTTCCTCGGGCTCGTCTTTCACGAGACCGACGATGCGGAGGCGGCCCTGCGCACGGCGGTGCGGGTAGCGCGGAAGCGGATCGCCATCCTTGAGTGGCCCTACCGGGAGCAGGAGTTCGGCCCGCCCCTCCCCCACCGCATCGAGCCGGAGCGGCTGGCCGAGCTCTTCGCCGCGGCGGCCGGGCGGCAGCCGACCGTCACGAGCCTCGCGAACCTCGACCTCATCGTGCTCGACAAGGAGCCCTCAGGGAGGTAGCACCCGGCGCCCGCGGCGGGTGACCCGCGCGACCCCGCTTCCCGTGACCGCAAGGATCAGGGCAGTGAGAACGAAGGCCGCCGGGTACCCCCAGAGAATCGCGACCGTCGCTCCGAGCGCCGGGCCGAGGGCCGCGCCCGCCGAGGACACCGCGGTGTTGATCCCGTAGACCGAGCCCTGGGTCGAGCGATCGGTGTTCTGCGCGATCAGGGCGTTCACCGAGGGCATCGTGCCGCCGAGAAAGAATCCCCCGACTATTCGCAAGACGAGGAGCTGGCCGGTGGTCGTCACGAAGGCCTGCGAGAGGTACATCACCCCCGCGCCAAAGAGGCAGGTGACGAGGGTCCGGGCGTAGCCGATGCGGAAGCTGATGCGGCCGACGCTCGCGGAGGTGAGGGCGGCGCTGAAGGCCCCGAGCCCGAGGATGAGGCCCGTCGTCGTCGCAAGGCGCTGGATGTCCGTGGTTAGGCGCTGGATGTAGAGGGGCAAAATGGGACCGACAACCGATCCGGAAAACTGGTC
>DAHVAK010000108.1 GCA_027314665.1 Spirochaetales bacterium | reverse complement strand
GCAAGAAGGCCGGTGTAGGTGCCGTCGGCGATCCCATAGAAGGCGATCCCGTTGCCGAAGAAGAAGGTGAAGGTGTTCGTCAGCCACGCCTTGATCTCTTCAGGCCACAAGATGTGATACCGAATGTCAAATGATCGGTCGGTTCCGACCCTGTGGAGAAAATCTGAGGGGTTCTGCACCAATTTGAGGACAAGCCAGAACTGACTTTCTTGGGAAACCCGATCGACCAGGAAGTTTACCAGAAGGACAAAGAAGACGGCGAAGAGCGCGATGGCAACAATGTAGCGCGTCCTGTTGAGCGAACGCCGCAGCAGATAGATCACAAGGACGACGATAATGATGAGGATATTCGTCCTCGAAACCGTAAACGCCAAACACAGCACGAGCAGAACCAAGATGAATGCGAAGGTCGCGCGGCCGATGTCACCCCGATTTCTTGCGTAGATGTTAAGGAGAATGAAGGTGCCTGCAACAAAGCCCGCCGGATTCGGGCTTACGAATGCTGTATACGGCAAGCTCAGCCGGTACCACTCTCCCACGCCGAAGCCGGGCGGAATTCCGATGAAGTGGTGCCAGGTGTTGATGAAGCTGAAGAGCTGAAAAACGCTGAGCAGCACGAGGTTGATCTCGATCATTCGCATCACGCGCTTCGGCTGAAAATCGAACTGCGTAAAGAGGGTGTAAAGAACGAGGATAATCAACATGGTCTCGGCCGTCTTGAAGAGAATCGCCCCCGACCGAAAGCTTGCCAAGAGCACCAATTCCAGAAAGAGATATGCCAAATAGCCGAAGAAGACGAGGAAATAGGAGCGCCAAGCCCACGGTATATGCAGCACGAAGCCGAGGGTCCGTAGGAGTAGATAGAAGAGGTACAGAACGAGATAGACATCGAAGAGACCTATCGAGTCGGTTCCAATCCACACTATCGGAAGCTCGAAAAAGGAGAGAAAAACGAAGATCGCGAGCATCCACCGGTCGGTCCTGTTCGCGTGGAGCAGCCGGGGGGAGTGTATCTCTTCCGTTATTACAGTCGAAGACATCTAGATAGCACCCGAACCCTTTGTCTGCCTGCTTGCGGCTGTGAGGGCACTTGCACCGCTGGCGTCCCGAATTACCCGGTTCCACGCACCGAAGATCGACTCGGGGGAAAAGCGCAGGACGTTGGTCCTCGCCGCCTCTCCCATCCGCCGCCTCCGCTCCGTGCCGTCCATCAGCTCGGCAAGCCGTTCCGCGAATCGAGCTGTGTCGCCGACCGGAACCAGGTAGCCGTCCTCGCCGTCGTGCAGGATCTCCCGAGGGCCGGTCCGGCAGTCGAAGCTGACACACGGGAGGCCTGCGGCCATCGCCTCGAGGAGCACCATGGGGAAGCCTTCGAAGCGGGAGGTCATAGCGTAGATCGAGGAGCTCGTATAGAGGGAAACGATATCCTCGGTGCGAGGGACGAAACGCACGCAGTCATCGAGGCCCGCCTCGTGAACCGCACGATGGAGCGCCTCCTCTTGGCTGCCCCTTCCGTTGATGACGAATTGCCAGTCGGGATGCGTGGAATGCACCCGTCGCGCTACCTCGATCAGGTAGTCGAACCCCTTCTGCGGCTCGAGCCTCCCGACGGAGAGAACTCGCGGGCGCTCACAGTCCGACCCACGTTCAGGATAGAAGGGGTAGGCGAAATAGGTCACCGTAACCTTTCGAATCCCCTTTTTGGTGTAGCGCCTTGCATCCTCCTCAGTAAGGACGAACACATGCGAAAGTCTGCGATAGTAGAGGCTCCGCAGCGCCTTGCGAAGGAAGCCGACGCTGTCGTAGCTCATGTTCTCCCAGCCTAGGTAGCTGTTCCCTTTGTCCCGCCGAGCCAGCATACCGAGCAGGATATTAAGGTTCGACCAGCTCCCGATGATAGCGGCCCCGCTCTCCGGCGCAAAGAGCGCCCGTAGCTCTATGAGGACGCGAGCGTGCCAGATGAGCTGGCGGAGCCTGTTTGTCGGATAGGGCGGAGCGCCCAGCCTCTCGAGCCGTACGGACGCCGGCAGGGAATAGGCCGGCGCCCCTTTGGAGAAATCTAGCGTTACAACCGTGACTTCATGTCCGCATCTCTCGGTCAGCCAGGCCGCGAGCTTCACGACGCCATGCTCGGAGCCCGCCATCTTGGAGATGTCGTAGACGAGAATGAAGATCCTCATGATCGGATTCGTTGCCTTTCCGTCTGCCGCCGGTTCTTGGGCGCCATGAATCGTTTGAGGGTTGTGATGTGGAAGGCCCGCTTCAGATATGCCGCGATCAGCCACCGAATGAAGATCGGAGTGCGAAGCAGCGCATCGATGAATCCGAAACGCCTCGCGATAATCTCCATCGCCTCCCAGGTGCCCTCGGTTCGAAGGGAGGACATTCCCCCCACTCGGTAGTAGACCATCGGCCTATCGGAGAAATAGAAGGTCTTGACCCCGCCTACGCCAAAGATCGAGATCGCCCAGTCGAGATCGCTCGAGATCCGATAGCGAAGGTCATAGCGGGGACAACGACTCCGTCGGACAAGGATCGTCTGGTGGTTGGCGGGGAGACCACCCTTGAGTCCCGTCCCAGTGAAAGACCGTGCTCGCTCGCGACGCAACAGGGTCCCGTCGCTATCGACGGTGAAGACATCTCCGTAAACCAGATCGGACGCGGCGGCCTCCGCTGAGCGATCGAAGATGTCGGTGAGGATCTCGCCGTCGAAGTAGGTGTCCCCGGCGTTGAGGAAGGTGATCCAATCGCCTTTGGCGGCTGCGATCCCTTTGTTCATCGCATCATAGACACCGTCGTCCGGTTCGCTCGTCCAGAACATCAAGGGTGCGCGGGAGCTTCGAACGATGTCCACGCTCCCGTCGGTCGAACCACCGTCAATTATGATGTGCTCGACTCTCGGATAGCTCTGGCGAGCGACGCTTCGGATTGTCGCTTCGAGGTTCGAGGCATCGTTGTACGCAACGGTCACTACGCTTATGAGCGGCAGCTGCAAAGCCACCTGAGGCCCGCTCGGAGCGGAGCGCGCGCCGCGTGCGACGCTTTGCTTCATCGACTTACCGCCCCTTCGTAGATCTCGTAGGTCCTGCGCGCGGCTTCATCCCACGAAAAGCGACGCAGCCGGCGCGACCCCCGCGCCACGAGAGACTCGCGGCGAGCCTTGTCGTCGAGAAGCCTCGCCACCGTCGTTCGGATCGACTCCGCATCTTCCGGGTCGAAGTAGTCGGCCCCGTCTCCGCCCACCTCCGGGAGCGAGCTTCGCGAGCTCGCCGCGACGGGACAGCCGCACCCGAAGGCCTCGAGCAAGGGGATTCCAAAGCCCTCGTAGAGCGACGGATATACGAACACGGCCGCGTGATGATAGAGTGAAGCGAGCCTCCCGTCGCTGACGACGGAGGTATGAGCGACCTCGCGCTCGAGCCCTAACCTCCGAATGAGCGTCCGCTCCTCCGGCAAGAAGGCGCCGCCTCCAACGCACACGAGACGCAGGCCGAAGCCTTTCAATATCCCCCGAAGAGCTTCAAGCATAAAGGCGAAGTTCTTGTATCGATTGCGCGCTCCGATGTAGAGCAGGTAGTCGCCGAAGGCCGGCGGTTCCTCGTTGTCGTACCGGAGCGAATTACCGTGATAGACGACGGCGATCTTCTCATCCGGTATCGCGAAGACTTTCATAAGGTCGTTCTTTGTGTTTTCGGACACGGCGATCACCCGAGCGGCCTGCTCCACGAGCCTCCGCTTCTCCGCGCTCGCCCGTTGCGCGTCGTCGAAAGAGCGGGCAAAGAGCTCGTGAATCATGTCGTGCACGGTGACCACATAGGGCGTCCCGGCGAGATAAGGAAGAAAATAGCCGTCGTAGTAGGTCGGGTGGAAAAGATCGTAGCCGCCTTTCGAGGCTGCGAGATATCGTCGCATGTAGCTGCGATGGACGAGGTTCGTGACAAACCCCCTCCCGTGGAACTGGAGCTTCGGAAAGAGCTTCCTGGGGTGGTCGAGGTAGACGTTGCTCGAGAAAAGCACGGGAATGTCGACCTGGGCATCGGGCCTGAGCGCGATGCGTCTCCCTATCTCGGAAAAATAGCGCGAGACCCCGCCGCTCGGTTGAGTGAAGCACTGATAGTCGTAGAGGATCCGCATCGTCGCTCTTTGCCTGATCGCACCCTGTTTCGCGTAGCGGTGCGCTTCGCTACAGCGTGTAGCCTGCCTGTTTGGCGTCGTTGTAGAACATCTTCACCGTGTCAAGCGAGTAGGAGGCGAGGTCGTACCCGACGAGGTCGAGCTTCTTCAGAATGTCGTTCGTCACGGTGATGATGTGGCAGCCGATTGCCTCGGCCTGCAGGATATTCAGAAGCTCGCGGGGGCTCGCCCAGATGAGCTCGGCGGCAGGATTCAGCTTCAGAAGCTCGAGCGCCGCCGTCATAAGCGGTAGGGGATCCCGTCCGGTGTCCGCGATCCGCCCCGCGAAGACTGACACGTAGCTCGGGGTGTGGTCGGCGAGGCTCGCCACCACCTCGCGCACCTGCTCAAGCGTAAGGATTGCGGTGATGTTGAGCTTGACCCCGCGTTTCGATAGCCGGTTGATGAGCTGGAATGCCGGCTCCTGCCGGGTGTTCGTTACCGGTATCTTCACGTAGACCTTCTCGCCCCAACCTGCAATCTCCATCCCCTGGCGCTCCATCTCGTCGAACTCGTCGGAGAAAACTTCGAAGGAGATGGGTCGGTCGGGGATAGCCTCGAGAATATCGCGGGCGAAGGCACGGTAGTCGCTGATCCCCGCTTTGCGCATGAGCGTGGGGTTGGTCGTGAACCCTTTGATGTAGGGGCGATCGTACATCTCGAGCATCCCCTTCTTGTCCGCGCCATCGGCAAAGATCTTTATCTTCAGATCCCGTGTCATGCTTGACCGCTCCTTTCCCTCGACCGAATCCAGCTGGCCGCCTCAGCGAGCGAAGAGACCTTTGCGTCGAAACGGCTCGGCGGCGCCTCGCGGTATCCGTAATCGATGAAGATCGTCGTGGTGCCCGCCCGTTCGCCTGCCTCCACGTCGCGCCAGCGATCCCCGATCGTGTAGGAGGCCGCCAGGTCAATCCCGCGCTCGCGCGCGGCATCGAGGATAAGCCCCGGCTCCGGCTTTCGGCAGGAGCAGCGGTCGACGTCGTCGTGGTAGCAGACCCTTATCTCATCGAGCGGCAGCCGGGCGCGCAGGGCTGCGTTGATCGCCTCGACCATCGCCCGCGACTGATTCCCGCGCGCCACATCCGGCTGGTTGGTTATCACGATCAAGAGGTAGCCTGCTGCGCGCAGCTCCTCGAGCGCCTCCGCCGTTCCAAGCGGCACCTCTAGTTCAGAAAGATCGCGGGGGGGATAGGGCTTGCCCTCTCGCACGAGGGCCCGGTTCACCACCCCGTCACGGTCGAGAAAGACCGCCCTGCTCGCCACTACCGAGTCGACTCCCACTTCGTCTGCCGTGTCTTCAGAAGTGGATGCGAGACCAACAGGTGCCAGATGACCCCCTGGAAGGCCTCGGAGTGGGGAGTGACGTTCTCGGGGTTCACCGTCGGAACGATGACGCACGCGTCGGCGACCTTCGCGGCGTAGCCACCGTCGCGCCCCACTATCCCGGCGACGTTCGCCCCGACCTCCTTCGCGTACTCGAGCGCTGTTACGAGGTTGGGGCTTACATTCTTCTCGAGATTGCCGCCCCCGACCGAAAAGATGAAAAGGCAGTCGTTCGCGCCAAGGCGGCTCGTCTTGAGCCACTCGACAAAGACTGTCGCCCATCCTTCGTCGTTCGTGCGAGCAGTAAGCTCCGAAACGTTGTCGGTCGGGGCGTAGGCTTCGATCCCGGCAATCTTTCGGAAGTCGTTGACCGCGTGCGAGCAGTTGGCTGCGCTTCCGCCGACGCCGAGGAAGAAAAGCCGCCCTCCCCTGGCGCGAACGGCCGACAAAAGCTCCGCGACCCGCTCCACCGCCGC
>DAHVAK010000091.1 GCA_027314665.1 Spirochaetales bacterium | reverse complement strand
GAGAGCAACTGGCTGCCCTGCTCGCGGCCCTCGCCGCATGGGTGCGGAGGCTGCGAGGGGAACTCGCCGGATAGGGCGCAGGAAGCTCGGCCCGAAGGGGCGCCCTGCCGTCCGCGCGAGAAAAGGCTTCGAGTCCGAAGGGAATGATAAACAAAGACACCGAAATGTAGCCATACCTCCCCTCTCGCACGAAGTTGTAGGCCTCGAGCGAGGAGAAAGCGGCCTCCGCCCCCCACCGCGAAGGCGGATTTCCCTCCCTCTCGAATGGCGGCGCTCGCCGGAAGGAGGGCTCAATTCATTTCAAATCAATGAAATAGCCTCTTTCCCCTGCGGTCGGGCCGGAGATCTGCTCCGAGACGAGGACCGGCAGGCCCGAGGAGCACGCTTTCCCTTCGCTTCTGGCACGCTTCCTGCATATTGCGGGGCGGAGGTTTTCTGAATGAAAAAGATCCTGCCCCTCATTCTCTCTCTGCTCCTGGTTTCCGCTGTTGGGGTGTTCGCACAAAACACCCCGCCATCGAACCAATCCGCAGGGACTGCAACGACCGCGCAGTCCGGCGGCCAGCAGGCTGCAGCGCCAGCGCAGCCGAAACCGGAGTTGGATACCGGCGCAACCGCGTGGATGATCGTCGCATCGGCCCTGGTCCTCATGATGACCATCCCCGGTCTTGCCTTCTTCTACGGCGGGCTCGTTCGCCGCAAGAACGTTCTCTCGACGATGATGCACAGCTTCGCGATCACCGCGATCGTGAGCGTTCAGTGGGTCGTCATCGGCTACAGCCTTGCCTTCGGCTCCTCGCATGGCTTCCTCGCGCCCTTCATTGGCGGCTTCAAGTGGGCCTTCTTGAACGGGATCGGTCCCAACGATCTCAGCCCCTACGTCGATCCGCTGATGCCCACGCATGCCGTGCCGCACTACATCTACATCATGTTCCAGGCGATGTTCGCCATCATCACGCCGGCCCTCATCTCCGGAGCCTTCGCCGAGCGCATGAAGTTCGGCGGATTCGTCCTGTTCACCCTGCTGTGGTCGACCTTGGTCTATGACCCGATCGCCCACTGGGTCTGGTCGTCCGACGGCTGGCTCGCCCACCTCGGCGCCCTCGACTTTGCGGGAGGAACGGTCGTCCACATGAACTCAGGGATAGCGGCGCTCGTTACCGCCCTCATGCTGGGAAAACGGCGCTACTTCCACGACACCTCTACCCCGCCGCACAACGTCCCCTACGTCGTCTTGGGCGCTGCGCTCCTGTGGGTCGGCTGGTTTGGGTTCAACGCCGGCAGCGGCGTGGGCGCCGACGGCCTCGCCGCAAGCGCCTTCCTCGTGACCAACACCGCAACCGCAATGGCGGCTCTCACCTGGATGCTCATGGACGTCATCTTCCACGGAAAGCCGACGACCGTGGGCGCCGCAACCGGGGCCGTGGCTGGGCTCGTCGCCATCACTCCCGCCTCGGGCTTCGTCAACGTTCCCGGCTCGCTCGTGATCGGGATTGTGGTCTCGGTCGTCTGCTACCTCGCAGTCGTATACCTCAAGGGCAAGTTCAAGTATGATGACGCCCTCGACGCCTTTGGCGTGCATGGGATCGGCGGTATGTGGGGATCCCTCGGCACTGGGCTCTTCGCTACGGCGATGATCCAGCCTGGGATCAACGGGCTTTTCTATGGCAATCCGAAGCAGATGCTCTTTCAGCTCGCCGACATCGGGGCCGTCCTGGTCTACTCCTTCGTCGTGACCGCGATCATCTTCAAGGTCGTTGACCTGCTGGTGGGCATGCGGGCGAATCCGAAGGAAGAGGACATGGGGATGGATCTGTCCCAGCACAACGAGAAAGCCTATACGGTGCTCGAGTAGAGGGAGCGGCATGAAATACATTATCGCAATCATCCAACCGGAGCGCCTGCAGGAGGTTCAGCGGGAGCTCTACGCGGAAGAGGTCAACCTCATCACCGCCTCCGAGGTGGTGGGACATGGACGGCAGAAGGGGGTCACCGAGATCTATCGGGCCTACCGCGAAAGCGGGAACCTCCTGCGCAAGATCAAGCTCGAGATCGCCGTGAACGACAACTTTGTCGATCGGACGATCAAGGCCATTATCCGGGGAGCTCGTTCCGGGGAGAACGGCGAGATCGGCGATGGGAAGATTTTCGTCCTCCCGCTCGAGCAGTGTCTCCGAATCCGTACCGGCGAGACCGGCAGTGTAGCAATAGGATGAGAGGGGCGGCAGGATAGCAGTACGCTCCAATCTCCGGGCGCAGCGGTTCT
>DAHVAK010000127.1 GCA_027314665.1 Spirochaetales bacterium | reverse complement strand
GATCACGAGGTCCGGATCGAACTCCAGGGTGACGCCGAGGCCGAGGCACTCCGGACAGGCCCCGTAGGGATTGTTGAAGGAGAAGAGCCTCGGCTGAAGCTCCGGGACGCTGATCCCGCAGTCCGGACAGGAGTTCCTCTGCGAAAAGAGCTCCTCGCGATCGCCTGAGGAGCTGCTGCGCAGCACGAGCAGCTGTCCTTCGGAGACCCCCAGCGCGGTCTCGACCGATTCGGCGAGGCGCTTGCGACCCTCGGGCGCGATCCGGATGCGATCGACGACGATCTCGATTCGGTGCTTTTTCTTCCGATCGAGCTCAAGCTTCTCGTCGAGAGCGACGACCTCCCCGTCGATGCGGGCTCGGACGAAGCCGGCACGCAGGGCGTCGGCGAGGATCTTCTGGTGCTCACCCTTGCGGTCGCGAATCACGGGGGCGAGGATGGTCACACGGGTGCCTTCTGCGTAGGAGGTGAGGGTGTCGATGATCTGGTCGACGGACTGCTCCTGGATCTCGCGCCCGCAATTCGGGCAATGGACGATACCGATCCGGGCGTAGAGCAGGCGCAGGTAGTCGTAGATCTCCGTGACGGTCCCCACCGTAGAGCGGGGGTTGCGATGGGTGGTCTTCTGCTCAATCGAGATCGCCGGGGAGAGCCCTTCGATGTAGTCGATGTCCGGCTTGTCCATCCGTCCGAGGAATTGGCGGGCGTAGGAGGAGAGCGACTCCACGTAGCGCCGCTGGCCCTCGGCGTAGATCGTGTCGAAGGCGAGCGAAGACTTCCCCGAGCCGCTCATGCCCGAGATGACGACCAGCCTGTCGCGCGGAATCTCGACGTCGATATTCTTCAAGTTGTGTTCGCGCGCACCCTTGATGATGATCCTATCCATATTCAGCTGTCCGTGTTCGTGACAGGGTATGCCATTCTAAGGCGGCGTTGCAAGCGAGTTATTGGCCAATATCGAGAATGGGCTCGATGAAGGGCCTGCGCATCTGCGCGACGGAGCGCTGCCGCCAGGGGTTGTCCTTCGGCGCGTAGTCGATGTCGAGGGTCCAGATCTCGCGAGCGCGGCCGACGATGCCGTTCGCGTAGAGGGAGGCCCCGAGGTAGTAGAGATCGCGATACAGCTGTGCGGACAGGAAGTAGGCGGCAAGACGGGGATCGGCCAGTGAACGGATCAGGAGGTCTTGGATGGTGGTGAACTCGAAGTCGGGGTTGGTGCGGCGCAGCTCCTCGATCGCGGTCGTGAAATCGGTGATCGTCGAAAAGGCGAGGTTGAGTGTCGCATCGCGGTAGCGCCCGGTGCGGTACATGAAGGCCCCCAGCTCGGAATGGGCGCGAAGGGTCCGAAGCTCGGTGAGGCGATAGAGGAGCATCAGGTGGTCGAATCCGCCCGAGGTCAGGATGCGCAGCATTGCGTCGCGCATACCGCCCAAGTCCGGATTGGAGAAATACTTGTCCTCGGCGACGATCCCGCGCAGGGCGACCTCGTATTTTCCATACTGACCGGTCTCGTAGTAGATGTTGGCGAGGGCGTAGCGAACGGTGAGGGCATCCTCCCGCACGACGAACTGCTGCTTCAAGGCAAGCGCCCGATCATACTGATCGACGGCGAGCTTGAGCTCCCCCTCCTCCTCAAAGACCCGTCCGATCCACATGTCGGCCTCGGGGGTCTCGCCTCCGGCGGCGATGGACTGGCGAAAAAGAGCGAGCGCCGTGCCGAAGTTACGCTCCTGGAAGGCCCGCTTGCCCTCCGCAAGAAGCAGCCATGCCGGAGAGCCGCTTGAGGAAACGGGCTGCTCCTGGGCGGATAGCGCCGCAGCGAAGGCGAGCAGGAGGAAGGCGAGGAAGATCGAGCGGAGCGCTCCGCGAGGACCCTTGGCAGGATGCGATTGCACCATCATGGCGCCTCCCCGTGATTCTCGGTCGAGCCGGCGGGGAACCTTATCACCTTTCCCCCTTTGGCCCAAGGATGACGATGGTCTTGCCGAAGCCGCCGGCCTCGGGGCGCGAGAAGAAGTAGTCGCCCACCTCGCTTCGCTGGCGCAGGTAGCGGTGGATGCCCTCCTGGAGGATTCCCTCCCCCATGCCGTGGATGATCGCAAACTCCTGAAGCCCGGAAAGCAGCGCCCGGTCGACCTGCCGCTCGACCGCATGCAGCGCCTCCTCGAGCCTCATCCCGCGCACGTCGAGCTCGTAGGCGGGTCGCTCCCGGGAAACGACCTCCGCGAGGGCAATCGAAAGGCTTGGCTCGGCGGGACCGCGCGCGGGGGTAAGATCGCTTTCGGGAACGGTGAGGCGGAGTGTCTTCACCGCGACGACCCAGCGGTTTCCGCGCGCCCGTCGAATGACGGTTCCCCGTCTCCGCTCGCTGCCGACGAGGACCTCCTGGCCCTCCCGGATCGCGGCCTGGAGACCCGCCTCCTTCGCCCCTCGCTCTGTGCGCTGGGCGGCGGCGGCCTCCCCCTCGACCCGGCTTCGCTCCTGCTCAAGCGACCTCGCTCCCTCCTCCTCCTTCTGCTCGATCTCCCGTAGGAAGAGCTTCACCGAGCGGGTCTTCTCGCGGGTGAGCTCCCCCTCCTTGACCTCGCGCACGAGATTCTCCAAGGTCCGCCGGCTCTCGACGAGAAAGCGACCGAGCTCGGCGAGCTCGCCGTTCTTGGCCTCGATCTCGCGGCGGCGGAGCCTCTCCTCGAGCTCGGCGAGACGCTTGCGCTCGGCCTCCGCTAGCCGCCGCTCCTCCGCGAGCTCCGCAAGCTGATCGTTCACCTCGCGTTGACGCCCCGAAAGCTCGCGGATCGCGCGCGAGAGCTCGGTGCTTCCGGCGTCGACATACCCGCGCGCCCGCGCCACGGTCGACGCATCGATCCCGTTTCGCTCGGCGATCTCGAGGGCATGGCTTTCGCCGGGAACCCCGAGGACGAGGCGGTAAGTCGGGGCGAGGCTCTCCGGGTCGAGGGCGACGCTCGCATTCAGCACCCCGGGGGTGGTGAGCCCGTAGTTCTTGAGCACTCCGAGGTGGGTCGTCGCGATGGTGAGCGCGCCCGTCTCGCGCAGGCGGTCGAGAAGGGCCATGGCGAGGGCCGATCCCTCGGCGGGATCGGTGTCGGAGGCGATCTCGTCGAGTAGGACGAGGGAGCG
>DAHVAK010000087.1 GCA_027314665.1 Spirochaetales bacterium | reverse complement strand
TTCCCCTAGGGACTAACGATGAGTGCCGGCGCAAGCGCCGGCTTTTTTTCGGGGCGTTTCTGCCGCACAGGTGGCCCGAACCTCACTACCATGCAGGTGAAGAAGAGCGCAGCCAGGGCAATCGCGACGGCGCGAGCAGCGGCGCTGCGATACTGCGGCAGGGCGGCGCCTGAGCTGGCGACTCCCGGCAGCGCGCAGGCGGGAGGCGCACCCGAGCGGCCCGTGCGTTCGCGGGCGCCGGATGGGCGCAGCTTCTTGCGCCAGAGGTGAGCCTTCATGTCGTGTTTTCTCGTTCTCGACGATGGAATCCAGTTTTCGGGAAAGCCCTTCGGCGCTCCCGCCCCGCGCACGGATACCCTAACTTCGCAGGAGGCCCTGCGGGCGGTCGGCGAGGTGGTGTTCAACACCGGTATGACCGGCTACCACGAGATCCTCACGGACCCCTCCTACGCTGGGCAGCTGGTCACCATGACCTACCCGCACATCGGCAACTACGGCGCCGATGACCAATGGTCGGAAACCCGCGACTCCGATCGGGGAGTCATCCCGGGCATCAAACCGGCGGGGTTGATCGTTCGTTCCCTCTATCGCGGACCGGTGCCCGAGGGGAGGGTGAGCCTCGACAGCCTTTTGCGGCGCCATCACACCCCGGGGATCTCGGAGGTTGACACCCGGGCCTTGACCCTGCGCATTCGCGACCTCGGAAGCCCGAAGGGAATCATCGTGCGCTCCGAGGGAAAGGAGGAGAGCCTCGCGCCCGAGGAGATCCAAGCCTGCGTGGAGTTTCTCGCCTCAGTCCCGGACATGGTCGGACGGAATCTGATCGAGGATGTCGGCACCGAGAAGATCGAGAGCGTCAACGAATCGGGAAGCCCTCACCTGGTCCTCGTCGACTGCGGGATCAAGGCGAACATAGTGCGGGAGATCGTCAAGCTCGGCTGCAAGGTCACGGTTACTCCAAGCGGACTCACCGCGGGGGAGATCCTTGCCCTGAAGCCTGACGCGGTGCTCTATTCGAACGGCCCGGGCGACCCGGCTGCCCTCGAGCCGACTATTCTCCAAATCAAGGAGCTCGTCGGCAGGCTGCCGGTTTTCGGGATCTGCCTCGGCCATCAGCTGATTGCTCGGGCCCTCGGGGCCACGACCTACAAGATGAAGTTCGGCCATCACGGGGTGAACCATCCCGTGCGCGACGAGCGAACAGGGAGGGTCTTCGTGAGCTCCCATAACCACGGCTTCGCCGTCGACGAGAGCACCCTGCCGAAGGATGTCGAGGTTTGGTTCCGGAACGCGAACGACAATACCCTCGAGGGCTTTGCGCACACGAAGCTTCCGATTATGGCGGCCCAGTTTCATCCCGAGTCCGCGCCCGGCCCCCATGACTCCACCTGGATTTTCAGGGAGTTCCTCGATCGGATTCCGCGGCAGGACGGCTAAGGAGGAGATAGGTGCCGGCGCGAAAAGACATCCACAAGATCGTGATCGTCGGTTCGGGGCCCATCGTCATCGGGCAGGCCTGCGAGTTCGACTACTCAGGGACGCAGGCGGTGCGCGCGCTGAAGGAGGAGGGGTACGAGGTGGTGCTCGTCAATCCGAATCCCGCCACGGTGATGACGACTCCGGGAGTCGCGGATCGCATCTACGTCGAGCCGCTCACCGTCTCCTACGTCGAGGAGATCATCAAGGCGGAACGCCCCGACGCGATACTGCCCACCATGGGCGGACAAACCGGTCTGAATCTCACGATGCGCCTGCACGAGGCAGGGGTCTTTGAGCGCTACGGCGTCGAGGTCATCGGCGCGAGCGTCGAGGCGATCCGCCTCGCCGAGGACCGCGGAGAGTTCAAGCGGGTGTGCGAGAGCATCGGGCTGGACGTGCCGCGCTCGGTCGTGGCGCGCGACCTGGAGGCTGCGCGAAGGCTCTCGGCAGAGGTGGGGCTTCCGGTCGTCATTCGCCCGAGCTTCACCCTCGGCGGACAGGGTGGGGCCATCGCCTACACTCCAGATCAGCTCGAGAGCTTCGTCGAGCGAGCCCTCGATGAAAGCCCGGTCCACGAGTGCCTCGTCGAGGAGTCGCTTCTGGGGTGGAAAGAGTTCGAGCTTGAGGTTATGCGCGACAAGGCCGACAACGCGGTCGTGATCTGCTCGATCGAGAACGTGGACCCGATGGGGGTCCACACCGGCGACAGCATCACCGTCGCGCCGATTCAGACCCTCTCTGATCGTGAGTACCAGGAGATGCGCAGCGCCTCGCTCGCGGTGCTTCGCGCCATCGGCGTGGACTGCGGCGGATCCAACGTCCAATTTGCCGTCGATCCCGCCACAGGGCGGATGGTCGTGATCGAGATTAACCCGAGAGTCTCGCGCTCCTCGGCCCTCGCGAGCAAAGCGACGGGCTTTCCGATTGCCCGCTGCTCGGCGCGCCTCGCGGTCGGGTTCACCCTCGACGAGATAATCAACGACATTACGGGCAAGACCGTCTCCTGCTTCGAGCCGGCGCTCGACTACTGCGCCGTGAAGGTGCCGCGCTTCGAGATGGAGAAGTTCCCCACGGGCTACGAGACCCTCGGGACTCAGATGAAGTCGGTCGGGGAGGCCCTCGCAATCGGCAGGACCTTCAACGAGGCGCTCAACAAGGCCATTCGGGCGGGAGAGTACGGCTACGAGGGGATCCAAGAGCTGGTCGGCATGGACAACAAGCTCGAGATGATGCTCACCAATCTCCATCCCTTGCGGATCTTCGCCGCCTACACGATTCTGAAGCGGGAGGGCGAGGCAGCAATCCCTGAGCTGCACCGCCGGACGGCCTACGACCCGTGGTTTCTCCACGAGATGATGGAGCAGGTTCGCCTCGAGGAGAGGCTCGCGGGCCCCAACCTCTCCGGGGAGCTCCTCGCTCGAGCGAAGCGGGAGGGACTCTCCGATCGGCGGATTGCGGCCTTGAGCGGACGCACTCCCTCTGAGATCCTTGAGATGCGCGAGCGGCTCGCGCTCTTTCCTTCCTATCATATCGTCGACACCTGCGCCGGAGAGTTCGTGGCCGAGACCCCCTACTACTATTCCACCTACGGGGAGATCGACGAGGGGAAGGCGATTCGGGAGCAGGGGGTGATCATCGTCGGAAGCGGTCCAAACCGAATCGGACAGGGGCTTGAGTTCGATACCTGCTGCACCCTGGCCTCCCTCTCCTATCGCCGGCTCGGAAAGAAAACGATCTTCATCAACTCCAACCCGGAGACGGTCTCGACGGACTTCAATACCTCCGACCGGCTCTACCTGGAGCCGGTCACCTTCGAGCACGTGCGCGAGGTCATGCGCAAGGAGGGGATCGCGGACGTGGTCGTTCAGCTGGGCGGACAGACGCCGCTCAATATGTCCCGGCAGCTTGAAGCCTGCGGGGCACGCATCGTGGGAACCTCGGTCGAGAGCATCTATGACACCGAGGACCGGGGCCGATTCTCGGCACTTCTGAAGCGTATCGGCTTGCGCCAGCCGGAGAACCGGATGGCCGGAAGCCCCGAGGAGGTGGTGCGCTGCTCGAAGGAGATCGGTTATCCGGTGCTCCTGCGGCCTTCCTTCGTGCTCGGCGGGCGTCACATGTTCATCGCGTTCACGCGCGATGAGCTCGACGTCTTCCTGAAGAAGGGGATCACGATGTCGCCCGAGCAGCCGGTTCTCGTCGATAAGTTCCTTGAGGACGCCTTTGAGTACGACCTAGATGCCGTCGCCGACGGGACGAACGTCTACATCGCGGGCATCATGCAGCACATCGAAGCGGCCGGGATCCACTCTGGCGACAGCGCCTGCGTCTTTCCCTTCTTCAAGTCGCATCCGGGCATCGAGGAGGAGATGATCGATGCCGCGGTGAAGATCGCGCAAGCGGTAGCGGTTAAGGGGTTCCTGAACATCCAGTTTGCGGTGAAGGAGGGGCGGCTCTACGTCCTTGAGGTGAATGCGCGTGCCTCGCGGACGGTCCCCTTCATCTCCAAGGCCTCGGGGATCAACCTCGTCGAGGCGGCGGTAAAGGTGTGGTGCGGCATCGATCTCGAGGAGCAGGGCCTGACCCAGGGTGGGCGCGGCCTGGGACACTGCATCACCGGTTGGGCGGTGAAGGAGGCGGTCTTCTCCTTCGACAAGTTCCAGCAGCTCGATCCGCTCCTCGGTCCGGAGATGAAGTCCACCGGGGAGGTCATCGGCACCGGGGAGACCTTCGGTGAGGCTTTCTCGAAGGCGCAGACCTCCGTAGGCAACAACCTCCCCGTGAAGGGGCGGGTATTCGTCTCCGTGCACGATGAGGACAAGGAGACGATCCTCCCGATCGTGCGGGAGCTCGCGGAGATGGGCTTCGAGATTGCCGCCACGCGAGGCACCGCGGACTACCTCTTCCGAAACGGGATCTTCGCCCACGTCATTCTGAAGATCCACGAAGGGCATCCCCATGTTCTCGACTACATGCGCAGCGGTCGAATTGACCTCATGATCAACACGCCCCTCGGGCGCTTCTCGCAGAAGGGGGACGAGGAGCTCAGGATCGAGGCGGTGCGCCGCCGCATTCCCTACACGACGACGACGACCGCCGCCTGGGCGGCGCTTCAGGGCATCCACTACCTCATGCGCCGGGAGTATCTGGTGCGTCCGCTGCCGAATGGGCGGATTCGGGTGGAGACCTAGCGGGTGCTGACAAAGTGATTGACCCGCTGCCAAGACGGCGTTTTCGGTTGAGCCTCTTGCCCCAAGTTGGTTCGAGAAAACGCCGTCTTGGCCGGTCCGCGGCGAGAGCCGGACGGCTGCTTGCTACTCGCCCTGCGCCGCTTGGTCGGCCACGTAGTTGTTGAAGTAGTATTCGTAGCTGTCGACGAGGGCCTGCCAGGATGCTTCGATGATGTTCTCCGACACTCCGACAGTATCCCACGACTCCCGGTGATCCGAGCTGGTGATGAAGACCCGGGTCTTGGCCGCCGCGCCCTCTTCGGGATTGAGGATTCGCACCGCGAAGTCCGTGAGGGCGACCTTCTTGACGAAGTCGTAGAAGGGGTGCAGCGCGTCGCGCAGCGCCCGGTCGAGCGTCTCGACCGGACCGATTCCGACCCCTGCCCCCATCACCTGCTTGCCTTTCGCATACAGGAAGATTCGTCCGACGGTCTTCGAGGGTATCAGGCCGGTCTTGTAGGACTCGAGGTGGTAGTTGTTCAACTCGATGAGCGGCTGATAGCGCCCAATTGCCTTTCGCATGAGCAGGTCGAAGGAGGCCTCGGCCGCCTCGTACTCATAGCCCTCGCGCTCTTTGTCCTTCAGAAGGTTGATGAGGTGATTCACCTCGGGGGCGTTCTTGTCGTATTCGCCGTATTTCCCGAGCTTCTTCACGATGGTCGACTTGCCGGCAAGCTCCGAGAGCAGGATGCGCCGCTCGTTTCCGACGAGGCTTCCCTCGATGTGCTCCATGAGGCTCGCGGCCTTGAGGATGACATCGGCGTGCTGCCCGGCCTTGTGGCTGAAGGCGGCCTCTCCGACGTAGGGCTGCCGCTTGTCGGGGATGATGTTGGCTTTCTCCGCAACGAAGCGCGAGAGGGCCGTGAGATCCCCCAGCATCTCCCCCACGTTCGCCTCGAAGTCGGTCTTGAGGACGATATTGGGGATGATCGAGCAGAGATTTGCGTTTCCGCACCGCTCTCCCCACCCGTTGATGGTCCCCTGGATGTGGACCGCGCCGCAGTCGATCCCCGCGAGCGAGTTGGCGACCGCAGTTCCGCAATCGTTGTGGAAGTGAACCCCGAGCGGGGCGAGACGCTCGCGCGGCAGGCTCTGAATGATGCGAGTCACCTCTGTGGGGAGGGTTCCGCCGTTCGTGTCGCAGAGCACGAGGGCGTCGGCCCCGGCCTGGGTTCCGGTTTCCAGCACCTTCAGGGCGTACTCCGCATCGTCCTTGAATCCGTCGAAGAAATGCTCCAGGTCGAAGAAGACCTCCCGCCCCCGCGACTTCAAGAACGACAGCGAGTCGAAGATCATCTCAAGGTTTTCCTGCGGGGTGGTCTTCAGGACATGCTGGACGTGAGCCTTCCAGGTCTTCCCAACGACGATAACTGCGGGCGTCTCGGCGTCGAGAAGAGCCTCGACGTGGGGATCCTCGGCAGCCTTGCCGCCGGGCTTGCGGGTCGAGCCGAAGGCGACGAGCCGCGCATGATCGAAGCGCTCCTTGCGGGCCTGCTCGAAGAATGCGGCCTCCTTCTCGTTGGAGAGGGGGAAGCCCCCCTCGATGTAGTCGATCTTCATGTCGTCGAGCTTGTGGGCGATGGCAAGCTTGTCGGCCAGCGTGAAGTTGACGTCAATGCCCTGCATTCCGTCGCGTAGGGTCGTGTCGTAGATCGTTATTTTTCTCATGTCCCTCTTCTCCAACAAAAAAGCCGTCCCCCCGAAGGAGAACGGCTTTTGCCTCGCACGCATTGAGGCGTAGCTCTACTTCCCCCGGGGAGGTCGCCACCTGCTGCCGGAAATGCTCGTAATGAAGAGAATGATGATGACGATGTTCCAGGAGAGCCCGCGCAACCTGCTCATGACCTACCTTAGTTGCGTAAAGCTACCCGGTTTCGATTGGGATGTCAACCTTTTTTCCCGACCGGGCGCAGGCCTCTCGCGCACGGCGGTGAGTTGATCCTGGCTCGCGAACCTGCTAGAATCAGCCTATGGGCTCCGGAACGGTGTTCGACCGGCTTGTTTCCGACATGTCTGTCCAGGAGCGGCACGAGCTGCTCTCGAAAGTGCAGCTTGCGGCACGGGTGGATGACGCACCCCTTGCTGCGGCGGAGCCTCCGGAAGCCTCCGATTTCGAGGAGCTCTACCGCCAGCTCTCCTTCTGGTCGAAGCTCCTCCTCACGTTGCGCGTCATCTTCTCGGGGCGAGAGCGGCAGGCGCTCCTTTCCGATCTTGCCTTCCGGAGGCTCGGCCAGAAGATTTCGGAGCACGCGGCGGCCTACTTCTCGACGCGCACCCTCGAGTTCAGCTCAGCCTTCACCTTCGAGCTCAAGGCCCTCCAGACGGGACTGCGGCTGTTTGATGAGTCCCTGAAGCGGGCTCTCGGCCAGGAAAAGCGCGATTTCATCGCCTTTCTCGCCGGTCTGGAAATGCCCGAAATCCAGGAGAATCTCCTCGCCGAGACCGACCTTTCGCGCCTCGTGGAAAATCCGCTGCTCGACAACGAGGACTCGATGCGGCGCGAGATCGAGATGGCGATCGAAGACTCCTACGTGCAGATCAGCGAGGATGATCGCACCGTGATGGCTCGCCACATGACAGCGCTTCGCTACCTCGGTCAGCTCGTCCGCTTTCCCTTCGAGCGCATTCTCCGCTCGTTTGCCGAGCACGGGGCGCGCCTCGACTCGGCGCCAGCGCTTCTTGAGGAGCTTGCGGGCATCCTTGAGGGCTTCGTGGCGCCTCCCGGGGCGAGGCTGCTCGAGGGGCTCTTTCTCTTTTCCTTCTCAGATGAGCAGTCCGGAGACGAGGCAAGCATCGAGGCGGGTTTGACCGCCATGATCGCTAAGGCGAACAGCCTCATCTCTCAAATTCGAGACTTCAACAACCGGGTTCCCCTTCGCGACACTCTGCGATTCACGCTTCGCAATCTCGACTGGACGCCTCCCAGCGCCGCCGGCGGCGAGGACTGGCTTGCGCTGTATCGACAGTTTTGGACCGACCGATTGACGGCGCATCTCGCCGAGTACCGGCGGGAGCGGCGACAGCGAGAGCTGCTGGGGGAGGCTGCAGGATTCGTCAACCTGGCGAGCCTGCCCCGACTTGCCTACTATCGCGGCGAGAGCTGGAACGGAGAGGTGACCTTTCACCACGAGCACTCCCTGGCATTCATCGCGGGGTTTGTTGGGCACGTTTTCTCGCTTGAGATCAGCCGAACGACAAAGACCTTTCTCATCGACGGACGCTTCTACAAAGAGGAGAATCGCCACGACCTTACCGACTCCTACGACCGCATCAACCGCGTACTCGATGCTATTCGGAAGCTCGACGAGAGCTTGTCCAGCGAGGGCGAACAGGGGCAGCTCATTCACCAAGCCCTCGGCGAGGCGCCCACCCCGGGGATACGGGAGCGGCGCACGGAGAAGCTGGTCGCCGCCGCGGACCGACAGGCGCGGGGCATTGTCATGGAGATGATCGCGACCTTCGACCTCTATGCAAACCTGATCTACGGGATTCTCCATGGACAGGGGGATTCCACCTTTGATTCGGTCACGAACCTCGCCTTCATCGGAGGTCGCGACAATCCCCGCCTGCGGGCCTCGCTCGCCCGAATCCTCTCGACGATGCAGCGGGCCGCGGAGATCCTGAAGGGTCTCTTCGCCTTTGAGACGGAGAGCGAGCAATGAGCCGCAGCCTCTCGATCGCCGATCTGGTCGACGTCGAGCGCGAGGAGCTCGCCTTTCTTCCGACGGAGGAGAACGGTGGGCGCGGAGCGCCGCAGTTCTGCCTTTCACTTCGCAGGGCCGGGGACATGAAGCGTCCCCGCGCGGGCGAGGGCGCAAGCGAGTCGGCCAGACGGCGCGCGGGGATTTTCCGCCGGCTTGGGATCGCAGAGGAACGCGTCGCCGCCCTGCATCAGATTCACTCTCAGAAGGTTTTCGTCGTCGAGGACGAGTGGAGCGCCTCCGGGGAGGGGGACGGCTTGCTGACGGCGAACCCCCGCACCTGCCTCGCGGTGACCGCGGCCGACTGCCTTCCGATCCTTCTCCATGACCGCCGCAGCGGAGCGTTGGCGCTTGTCCATTCGGGGTGGCGCGGAACGGGGATCGCCTTGGTCGCGCTCGAAAGGATGGCTCGCCGCTTCGGCACGCGGGCGAGCGAGGTGAGCGCGCTCGTTGGCCCCGGAATCGGAGCCTGCTGCTACAAGGTGAGCGACGAGCGAGGCGAGCTCTTCCGCCGGCAGTGGGGAGAGCAGTCCGTCGTCGATCGCGACGGGGGTGTCTACCTGGACCTCCCGGGCGTCAACGAGCGCATGCTCTCGCAGGCGGGGGTCGCCGAGGTCGCCCTCGTCCGCGACTGCACCTCCTGCAGCGATTTTCTAGGCTCTTTCCGGCGTGAAGGGCCCGAGCGATACACGAGGATGCTTGCCCTCGTCGGCCATTTCGGATAACCTCTCTCTTTGAGAGACCTCATGATAGACATCAAGAGAGAGTGGGAAGAGCTCGTGAGCCGGGCAGTGAGCCTTGTCCTTCGGGAGGCAGGCGCCGCGGAAGAGACGCTCCCGGCCGAACAGGTGGTCTCGGAAAAGCCGCCGCGTCCGGATCTGGGGGATCTCGCCTTCCCGATGTTCCCTTTCGCCAAGCGTCTCAGGATGGCGCCTGCCCTCGCGGCCGCGCGAATCAAGGAGAGCCTCGAGCGCATTGGAGGGGCGGAGGGACTCCCGGGGGAGGTGAACGTCGCAGGCCCCTACCTCAATGTCCGCTTCGCCATGGCAAAGGTCGCCGGCGGGATCATCGACGAGGTTCTCGCGCTGGGCGAGAAGTACGGCAGGTCCGAGCAATTCTGCGGTCAGCACATTATGGTCGAGTTCTCGTCGCCCAACACGAACAAGCCTCTCCATCTCGGTCACCTCCGCAACGACATCCTCGGAGAAAGCGTCTCGCGAATTCTCGTGGCGTGCGGGGCCGAGGTCTACAAGGTGAACCTCATCAACGATCGGGGAGTGCACATCTGCAAGTCCATGCTCGCCTACCAGCGCTTCGGCGAGGGACGCACCCCCGAGGCAATGGGGCAGAAAAGCGACCACTTCGTCGGGGACTACTACGTGAGGTTCAACACCTGGTCGAAGGAGGACTCCTCGGCGGAGGAGGAGGCAAGGGATCTTCTGCGCCGTTGGGAGGCGGGTGACGAAGAGGTTCGCGCGCTGTGGAGCACGATGAACCGCTGGGCGATCGACGGCATCAGTGCGACCTATTCGAGGACCGGCATCGGCTTCGATCGCGTCTACTACGAGAGCAACACCTATGAGAAGGGGCGAGAGGAGGTGTTGAAGGGCCTGGAGGCGGGCGTCTTCTACCGCGAGGAGGACGGATCGGTCTGGGTGGACCTCACCGACATCGGGCTCGACAAGAAGGTCCTCCTGCGCAAGGACGGCACGACGGTCTACGTGACGCAGGACATCGGAACGGCGATTGCCCGCCATGGTGACTATCCCTTCGATCGGTTGATCTATGTTGTCGCCTCCGAGCAGCAGTACCACTTCAAGGTGCTGTTCGGAATCCTCGAGCGCCTCGGATTTCCCTGGGCCCGCAACCTCTTCCATCTCTCCTACGGGATGGTGAATCTTCCCGAGGGGAAGATGAAATCCCGGGAGGGGACCGTGGTCGATGCCGACGATCTGCTCGACGAGCTGTCGCAGATGGCGGCCGGGGAGATCCGCGAGAAGGGGCGGGCGGAGGAGGTGGGGGATGTCGGCAAGGCCGCGGAAGCCATCGCCCTTGGCGCGCTGAACTACTACCTGCTTCAGGTTTCGCCGGGCAAGGATATGGTCTTCGATCCGAAGGAGTCCATCTCGTTCACCGGCAACACCGGACCCTACCTTCAATACATGGGCACGCGGATCTCGAGCATGCTGCGAAAGTTCGACGCCATGGGGGAGGGTTTCGCGGGGCGCTTTCGCGCGGAGCTTCTGCAGGATGGCGATGAGTGGGAGATCGTCAAGCTCTTGGGATCCTATCCCGATGTGGTCGAGCGGTCCGGGGCAGAGTACAACCCGAGCCTCGTGACAGCCTACCTCTATGACCTCTCTCGGACCTTCAGCCGCTACTACCACGACAATCCTATCCTGCACAATCCGGATCCGGATCTCGTGGCAACCCGAGTGCGTCTCTGCCGGGCGGTGGCGCAGGTGCTGCAGAATGCCTTCGGGCTTGTAGCTATTCCCTTCCTTGAGCGGATGTAGGAGGGGAAGCACGGTAAAAGCGTCGCAGTTTCCTACCAAGTGGTAGGAATAGGGGTGCAGAATCATACGAAAATGTCGGAAACCGACGGGGGCGCTTGAGAGCGCAAAGCGACTAAGTTCCATCCCGATATACAATTCGTCGGAATGGCATGTAATTTGCTATTCTATCCCACGGGATTAGTGTCGCCACATGATTCGAAAGAGGTGGTTGGGGTATGCCGTACAGAAAACGTCCGGCCCGGGTCGGCCTTTACGACCCAGGCTATGAGAAGGAGAACTGCGGAGTCGGCTTCGTCGCTCACCTGAAGGGAGAGCGAAGCTTTCAGATAATCCGAAATGCCGAAGAGATTCTCCTGAACATGAGCCACCGCGGCGCGGTGGGCAGCGAGAAGAACACCGGCGACGGTGCAGGCATTCTGACCGCCACGCCCTGGGAGTTCCTGGAGCGAGTTGCTGCGGAGAACAAAATCGTCCTTCCGGAGCGGGGGCGCTACGCCGCGGGGGTCGTTTTCCTGCCGCAGGAGAGCGACCGACGGGAGGGCTGCAAGCGGGAGTTTGCGAAGATCGTTGCCGCCTCCGGCCAGAGGTTGCTCGGATGGCGCCGGGTTCCGGTCGACAACTCCGAGATCGGTCCGACGGCAAAGGCCTCGGAGCCGGTGATGGAGCAGGCCTTCATCGGTGCTTCGGATGGGCTTTCGGGAGACGCCTTCGACCGCAAGCTCTTCGTCATTCGCAAAGAGGCGACCCATTGCATCCGCGGCAAAGAGCACGACGCCGACGATTTCTTCTATATTTGCAGCCTTTCCACGAAGGTGATCGTTTACAAGGGAATGCTCACCGCATGGCAGCTCGTGCCCTATTTCAAGTATCTCTCGGATCCTGACTACAAGAGCCATCTCGCGATGATCCACTCGCGGTTCTCCACGAACACCTTCCCGAGCTGGGATCGCGCGCAACCCCTGCGCTTCATGTCTCACAACGGCGAGATAAACACCCTGCGCGGAAACGTCAACAAGATGAAGGCGCGCGAGAACACCCTGCGCAGCGCGGTATTCGGCGACGAGCTAAAGAAGATCTATCCGGTGATCGAGCCCGACCTCTCCGATTCCGGTTGTTTCGACAACACCCTGGAGCTGCTCTACATGGCCGGGCGGAGCCTGCCGGAGGCGGTCATGATGATGATCCCCGAGGCATGGGAGAACGACCGCCTCATGAGCGGGGAGAAGCGCGCCTTCTACGAGTACAACTCCTGCCTGATGGAGCCGTGGGACGGCCCCGCCTCGATCGCCTTTACCGACGGCCACTACATCGGCGCGGTTCTGGACCGCAACGGACTGCGCCCGAGCCGCTACTACGTTACCGACGACAACCTCGTCATCATGGCAAGCGAGGTAGGCGTCCTGCGGGTGCCCCCCGAGCGCGTCGTCGCCAACGGGCGGCTCCAACCGGGCCGCATGTTCCTCGTGGACTTCGAGGAGGGAAGGATCGTCGAAGACCAGGAGATCAAGGAGCGAATGGCCCGCTCGCGTCCCTACCAGGAGTGGCTCGACAAGCAGAAGGTGGAGCTCTCCTCGCTTGCGTCGAGCTCCGAGGCGCACGGCTTCTCTTCCGAGACCCTCACGGCACGCCTGCGGATGTTCGGCTACACCCTGGAGCATATCGACCTGCTGATGCGCCCCATGGTGGAAAACGAGCAGGAGGCCCTGGGCTCGATGGGAAACGACACCCCGCTCGCCTGCCTGTCGGACAAGCCGCGGCTCGTCTACGACTACTTCAAACAGCTCTTCGCTCAGGTCACAAATCCTCCCATCGATTCGATCCGCGAGGAAAACATCATGAGTCTGGAGAGCTTCATCGGGCCGGAGCAGAATCTCCTTGACGCAACCGAGCGTCACTGCCACCGCCTGCATCTGCCGATGCCGGTGCTCAGCAACGAGGAGCTAGCCAACCTCAAGCACATGAATCATCGCAGCTGGCGCTCGAAGACCATCGACATCACCTTCGCCGTGGAGTCGCTCGCTCCCGGGATGGTGGCGTGCCTCGATCGGATCTGCGAGGAAAGCGAAAGGGCCATCGAAGAGGGCTACAGCGTGGTGGTCCTGTCGGACCGGGCGGCCTGTCGCGAGCGCGCTCCGGTGAGCGCCCTCCTTGCCACGGGGGCTGTCCACCAGCATCTCATTCGGGCGTCGAAGCGCGCCGAGATCGGCATCATCGTTGAGACCGGCGAGCCGCGCGAGGTTCATCACTTCTGCATGCTGATCGGCTACGGAGCGGACGCCATCAATCCCTACCTCGCCTTTGAGACGCTTTGGCAGCTGCAGCGCGACGGCATCCTCTCAAAGAGCATGAGCGACGCCCAGATCGTCGAGCGCTACTTCCATGCCCTCGCGAAGGGAATGCGCAAAGTCTTCGGCAAGATGGGGATCTCCACTCTTCAGAGCTACAAGGGCGCGCAAATCTTCGAGGCGATCGGGCTGCGCGAAGAGGTCGTCGAGCGATGCTTCGCTGGAACGCCGAGCCGCATCCAGGGCATCGGTTTCGAAGTGCTTGCGCGGGAGAGCTTGCGGCGGCATTCCCTCGCCTACCCGACCCGAAACGTTCCGGTCGACTTCCAGAGCGTCAATCCGGGCGACTACCACTGGCGGGAGGGGGGCGAGCTGCACATGTGGGATCCGGAGTCCATCGCCAATCTGCAGATAGCGGTGCGCCAGAACAGCCGGGAGGCCTTCAATCGTTTCCGCGACATTCAGAACCAGCGCTCGCGGCAGCAGGCCACGATCCGAGGACTCCTGCGCTTCAAGAAGGGCAATCCGATTCCGCTCGAAGAGGTCGAGCCGGTTTCCGCAATCGTACGGCGCTTCGCCACGGGAGCGATGAGCTTCGGCTCGATCTCACAGGAAGCCCATGAGGCCCTCGCGATCGCGATGAACCGCATCGGCGGCAAGTCGAATACGGGCGAAGGCGGCGAGATGTCGGAGCGCTTCAAGCGGCTTCCCAACGGGGATTCCAAGCGCTCCGCCATCAAGCAGATTGCCTCGGGCCGGTTCGGGGTCACGAACTACTATCTCGCGAATGCCGACGAGATCCAAATCAAGATGGCTCAAGGAGCGAAGCCCGGCGAGGGCGGGGAGCTGCCCGGCCACAAGGTCTACGAGTGGATCGCGAAGACTCGACATTCGATTCCCGGGGTGGGGCTCATCAGCCCGCCTCCCCACCATGACATCTATTCCATCGAGGACCTGGCTCAGCTCATCTTCGACCTGAAGAACGCCAATCCGGAGGCGAGGATCAGCGTGAAGCTGGTTTCCGAGCCCGGGGTAGGCACCATCGCCGCAGGGGTCGTGAAGGGACACGCGGACCACGTCCTGATCTCCGGGCACGACGGAGGCACCGGCGCCTCGCCTCTGACGGGCATTCGCCACGCCGGCAGCCCCTGGGAGCTCGGGATCGCCGAGACGCACCAGACCCTCGTGATGAATGATCTCCGCAGCCGGGTTGTCCTGCAGACCGACGGGCAGATCAAGACCGGAAGGGATGTCGTCATCGCGGCGATTCTGGGGGCCGAAGAGTACGGTTTTGCCACCTCGGCCCTGATCTCTCTCGGCTGCATTATGCTGCGCAAGTGCCACCTGAACACCTACCC
>DAHVAK010000081.1 GCA_027314665.1 Spirochaetales bacterium | reverse complement strand
ACCCATACTGCCGCGGAATCCCCTGAACTTTCAACAACCTGATCTTGGGTGTCCCGTAGTCCGCCGCAGCGCTACCAGCGGTAGAGCGGCCACGCCGTGCCGACCGCGAAGCGGGCCGCTCCGGGAGGAAGCTCGAGAAAGCCGTCGCTAGCGCAGAGAGCGGTCAAATCCCCCGACCCGCGGGTCGGGCACGGCGTGGCCGCGAGGCGGCCGTCGACCTGGGGCTCGAGCGTCACCGGAAGAAAAAGGGTAAGGTCGCCCTGAGCCTCGACCTCTGCGGCGAGCGTGGCCCGCTTGCGGCGCTCCGAAGGGGGGCTTTCACCTCCCGACGCGGCGGGGATGGGGGCCGCGGGGGCTCCCGCCTTCGGCCTCTCTGTGGCCTCCCCGCCCGCCGGGGCGGCGCTGCAGGCGGCAAGATAGGGCAGCACGAAGCGGTAGAGGAGGATCGCAGCGGAGACCGGGCTTCCCGGCAGGGCGAAGACCGGCTTGCCGCGCGGGGTCACGCCGAACCAGAAGGAGAGCCCCGGGCGCTCGCGCACCCCGGAAAAGAGGCACTCGACCCCCGCCTCGACGAGCAGGGCGGGAAGGTGGTCGAACTTGCCGATCGATGTACCGCCGCTCGTGATGACGACATCCGCCGCGGCGAGCACCTCCTCGAGACGCGCGCGCAGGGGCTCCCGTCCGTCGGGAAGGTGAAAGAGGCGCAGGCGCCGGTAGCCGGCCTCCCTCAGGGCCGCCTCCGCCCCGTAGCGGTTGGAGATGCGAAGCTGGTAGGGCTCGGGAGGACGGTCGAGCGCGACGAGCTCGTCGCCGCGTGAGGCGAGGGAGATGAGGGGCGCGCCCGCCACCGCAAGCTCCCGCCTGCCCACCGCGGCGCAGATGGCGACGTGGGTGGAGCGCAGGCGCGTCCCCGATCGAAGGAGGATGCCCCCGGCCCTGCGCTCGGAGGCCTGGGCCGAGATGTTCTCCCCCCGCCGGGGGGCAGCTCCGGGTCTCACGGCCACGATCTCGGCGAAGCGCTCGACCCGCTCGACCGGGATGACGCAGTCCGCCCCCTCGGGGAGGAGGCCCCCGGTCATCACCTCGATGCAGTGGCGGTCGCTCGAGAGGGCCACGCGCGGCTGGCCCGCGCCGAGGGTCGCCTGCAGGGTAAAGGTGGACTCGCCTCGCTCGAGAGCCGAGAAGGCGAGCGCGACCCCGTCGAGGGCGACGCGGTCGAAGGGAGGGAAGTCGCGATCGGCCAGGATGTCCTCGCGCAGGAAGCGCCCCGCCGCCGCCTCGAGGCTGCAGCCTTCGGTCGGAAAAGGGCGCACCTGCGCGGCGATGAGGGCCTGCGCCTCGGAAACGGTGATGTTCGCGCGGGTCATGCGGCAGTATAGGGGCGGCTCGCGCGAGGCGTCAACGCGCAACGCCGGAAGCGTGACCGGCAACGGGGGATGGCGGCGGCTCGCGCGAGGCGTCAACGACGAAGGCGTGCGGCCGCCGCGCCCGCGGTCCTTTACTATTTTGATCGTAATCTGTATCCTCGATGCACACCTATGGAAGTCACGGGTACGTCGAAAAGGGAAGCCGCGAAGGGGCTTACGCATCGCGTCCGCGAGATTCGCGAGCTCTCGCCGTCGGCCTACGTGCTGCAGATGGAGCGCGGCGGGCTTGAGTTTGAGCCCGGGCAGTACATCAACGTCGGACCGCAGGATTCCATCGCCATGCGCGAGTACTCGGTCTACTCGGGTAAGGACGACGATTTCCTCGAGGTGCTGATCAAGGAGGTCGAGGGAGGACTGGTCTCCCGGGCGCTGCGGCGCGTGCGAGTGGGCGACTCGGTTGCGGTCGAGGGTCCCTTCGGCTTTTTCCTGACCGACCCCGAGGAGCGCGCGCGCGGACGCTACCTCTTCATCGCCTCCGGGACGGGGATCTCCCCCTTCCACAGCCTCGTGCGCAGCTATCCGGAAATCGACTACACCTTGCTGCACGGGGTGCGGACGCTCTCGGAGCGCTATGAGCGGGAGGCCTACGATCCGGCCCGAACGATTGCGTGCCTCTCGCGCGAGGCGGGGGGGGATTTCTCGGGACGGGTGACCGACTATCTGCGCGAGCATCCGGTCGACCCCGCGAGCCTCTGCTACTTGTGCGGGAACTGCGATATGATTTACGAGTCCTTCGACATCCTGCGCAGTCAGGGTGTAGCGGGAAGCCATCTTTTTGCCGAGGTCTATTTCTGATGCGGTACTGTCTGATCCAACTCGGTTGCCAGATGAATCAATCCGATGGGGAGCGGGTGCGCACGGTCCTCGAGGGGCTTGGCTGCACCGAGACCGAGGATGAGGAGGAGGCGAGCCTCCTCGGCATCGTCTCCTGCTCAGTGCGCCAGAAGGCGATCGACAAGGTCTACGCGAAGATCCACAAGTGGAACCTCGCAAAGCACCGACGAAGTCTCCTCACCTTCGTCACGGGGTGCATGCTGCCCGCCGACCGGCTGAAGTTCCTGAGGCTCTTCGACCTCGTGTTCCCCATCAACGAGCTCCCGCAGCTTCCCGACCTCATCAGGCAGTACGGGGTGCCGACCCCGACCGGGATCGCGGGCGCGGTTCCGGAAGACAGCCGCACGGACGCGACTCGCGGCTTCTGGCGCATCCGCCCGACCTACGCCTCGCCCTTCGATGCCTACGTTCCCATTCAGAACGGCTGCGACAAGTTCTGCACCTTCTGCGCGGTGCCCTACACCCGCGGGCGCGAGGTCTCCCGTCCTTCGACGGAGATCCTCGCGGAGGTCGAATCCCTGGTCGCTCGCGGCTACGCCTCGATCACCCTCCTCGGACAGAACGTCAACTCCTACGGGCTCGACAAGCGCGGCTCGGAGATGCCCTTCGCCCGGCTCCTCAAGGAGATCGGGGAGATCGGCAAGCGATCGGGGCGCGAGTTCTGGGTCTACTTCACCTCGCCCCATCCGCGGGACATGACCGACGAGGTCCTCGAGACCATTGCCTGCTATCCGCACCTCGCGAAGCAAATCCACCTCCCCATTCAGTCGGGCGACGACAAGGTGCTCATCCGGATGAACCGCAACTACCGCCTGGAGCAGTATCGCTCCGTGGTGGGCAGCGTCCGCTCGCTCCTGCCGAGCGCGACCCTTTTCACCGACATCATCGTCGGCTTCACCGGCGAGAGCGTCGAGCAGTTCGAGAACACGAGGGCGGCCCTCCGCGAGTTCCGCTACAACATGGCCTACATCGCCATGTACTCTCCCCGCCCGGGGGCCGCGAGCGCGCGCTGGGGCGACGACGTTCCGCACGAGGAGAAGAAGCGCAGGCTCCACGCCCTTTCCGAGGAGCTCAAGGAGATCTCCCTCGAGCGCAACCGCGAGATGCTGGGGAAAACCTTTCGGGTCCTGGTCTCGGGGCGCGACCGCCTTGCGGGCCACCTCTCCGGGCGGACTGAGGGCAAGATCATCGTCCGCTTCCCCTCCGAGGATGAGTCGCTCATCGGGCGCTTCGTCGACCTGCGCATTGCCCAGGCCGCCGAGATGTCGGTCGCCGGAGAGCTCGCCGCCGCCAGGGAGCCGGCTCTCTCCCCGAGGTGATCGATGAAGAAGAGGATCGCGTTCGAAACCCTCGGCTGCAAGCTCAATCAGTACGAGACCGACTCGCTCGCTTCGCAGTTCTTTCGGGCCGGCTACGAGGTGGTGCCCTACGAGGCGGAGGCGGACGCCTACGTCATCAATACCTGCACCGTCACGAACAAGAGCGACCGCAAGTCGCGCAACATCGTGAACCGCGCGACCGGACGCGCCAAGGCCGCGGGCGTGGTGCTCCCCGCTGAGCCCGCCTCGGCGGCGGGCGCGAACGCCCCCGAGGAGCGCCGAGGCGAGCCCATCGTCGTGGTGACGGGCTGCTTCGTCGACTCAAATCGGGGCTACCTCGCCGAGCGAAGCGACATCACCTATGTCGTGGACAACAAGCAGAAGGGCAACATCTTCCACATCGTGGACGCCCATTTCCGCGGCGAGATCCTCGATCCGGAGCGGATGCAGACCGATCCCTTCAGCTATCCGGTCGCGGAGAGAGGCTTCCACACCCGCAGCATGGTGAAGATCCAGGACGGGTGCAACAACTTCTGCACCTTCTGCATCATCCCCTACGTGCGCGGGCGCGCGACGAGCCGGCCCCTTGCGGCGATCCTCGAGAACGTCCGCCGTCTGGTCGATCTAGGCACCCGGGAGATCGTACTCACCGGGGTGAACATGGGGCGCTACCGCGACGGGGAGAGCGACTTTGCAGGGGTGGTGGAGTCGATCCTCGACCTGCCGGGGGACTTCCGGGTGCGGATTTCCTCCCTCGAGCCGGAGCCGCTCGGCGACCGTTTCGTGGAGCTCCTCGGCCATCCGAAGATGTGCCCTCACCTCCATCTCTGCCTGCAGAGCGGATCGGAGCGAATCCTCCTCGCCATGCGCCGGATGTACACCCTGGGAGGCTATCTCGAGCTCGTCGATCGGCTTCGCGGGAGCTACCCCGCCTTCAATCTGACGACCGACGTGATCGTGGGCTTCCCCGGGGAGAGCGATTCCGATTTCGAGGAGACCGCGAGGGTCTGTCGGGAGGTGGGCTTCAGCCACATCCACACCTTCAAGTACTCCCGCCGCGAGGGGACGCGCGCCGACCGCATGCCGGGCCAGCTGAGCGAGGCGGTGAAAAGCGAGCGAAGCGAGCGGATCCGCGAGATCTCGAGCGAGAACAAGCGCCGCTACCGCAGCGCGCTCCTCGGGACGGTGCAGACGGTTCTCGTGGAATCCGTCGACGCCGAGGGGCGGGCTCACGGCTACGGCGAGCACTACGTCCCGATTGCCTTCGGCGACGCCGAGGCGCGCTCGCAAGGGGGCATCATGGAGAACCGCTTCTATCCCGTGCGCCTCACGGCCCTCGACGAGGGCGAGGAGCCCCTTCTTCGCGGCGTGCCGCTCCGCATTCCCGCCGCGATGGTCGCTCGATCGCGGGCGTGATAGACTCTCTCTCGGATGCCATCGTGCTCCGGACTCCGACTTCCAACCGAGGATTTCCCGCAATGAGAAGATTTGTCCGCGCAGGTTCGAAGGCAGCGGCGTGGCTTGGGCTCGCCTATCTGGTGATCGCTTCTCCCTCCCTCTTTGCCCAAGCAGGCGGAACGGCGCTTACTCCCTCGCCGCAGGCGGCGCTCGCCCAATCGGAGACGCTGGTCACCCAGCGCCAGTACGAGAGCGCCTATCGGCTGCTCGAGCAGGCGGATCCCGCGAATCAGGATCCCGCGATCGTCATCGCGAAGCTCCGCATCCTCCTCCAGGACTCGGTCACCAGCGACATGGACAAGAGCTTCACGCTCGCAAACCTCAAAGAGGGGCAGGAGCTTGCGGACCTCGTCCCTCAGGCGGCAGGCCTCACGCACGTCTCCTTCGACGCAGAGAAGGTCATCGGCGGCCTCATCACGAGCAACCCCGAGAACGGTGCGCTTCACCGGGCTCTTGGGGACTTCTACCTCGATGCCCGACTCCGCTACGGGAACTCCTGGGAGAAGGACGCGAAAACCCTCGTGGCGCTCGCCCTCGAGAACTACAAGAAGGCGCAGGAGCTCGGCGATAGGGCCCCGGTGATCGACGCACGCCTCGGTCTGCTCTACCTGGTAGAGCAGGAATACGCGAAGTCGATCGACTCCTACCAGCGCGCCTTCAAGGCTGAAGGGGACCACATTGCCACCGACGACCTCTACAATGTCTCCTATGCCTACCTATTGACCGGCGACACGGCGAATGCCCTCCGCTACGCCCAGGCTGCCGCCGACGGCTACACCCAGCCGCGCGAGAAGGCGGACGCGCTGCGTCTCGTGGCGGAGATCTACGGGCGAATCGGGGAGGACGGAAAGGCGATCGCCACCTACCGGACGGTGCTTTCGGTGGCCTCAGGCGACACCCTCTCGCTCGAGCACCTCGTCGACCTCTACCTGAAGCAGGGGGATCTTTCCACCGCTTCGGCGACGGCGGTCACCCTGTTCGGGCTCTTCCCCTCCAATCCCGACTCGGCGCAATTCCTGACGCAGGTCTATCTTGCCCACAACCAGCCGGGCGAGCTGCATGCCCTTTTCGCGAAGCTCGAGGACAGCTACAAGAGCGACAATGCCGCCCTGGGGAATCTCCTCTACTACGACGGGCTCCTGCTCGCGCGCGAGGGGAAGCGAGCGGAGGCAGTCGCCCAGCTCCAGGCCGCGAAGGGCCACCTCCAGGCCGCCTATCCCGGAAAGTCGCAGGTCTTCGATCAGATCGATCGGGTCATCGCCGAGATCAACAAGGGAACCTCGGAGCAGCCGAAGCCCTAACAGGTTGCTGACAAACTCAAAGGTACCCGCCAAAACGGCGTTTTCACGATCCAATCTCGGGCAAGAAGCCGTAGAAAACGCCGTTTTGGCAGGGAGTCAACTACATTGTCAGCACCCTGCTGAGCGGGCGCCGACCCCTACTGTTCGCTCCCCTGGTCGGTCGAAAGGGAATGGATCTTGCCCCCCTCCGCGGTGAAGGGCACGAAGATCTTCTTTGCCGAGCCATGATAGATGTCCTCGCGCTCGAGCCTCACCGTGCCGTCGGGCTCGACGACCTTCGTGATCTTGAGGACAACCTGCCCGGAAGGCGGACCGACCGGGATGATCATCACCCCGCCGGGGGCAAGCTGTTTGAGGAGATCCGGGGGGATGTGATCGATCGCGGCGGTCACGATGATGCGGTCGAACGGGGCGTGCTCCGTCCATCCGTAGTAGCCGTCGCCGTGGTGGCGGTGGATGTTCCGGTACATCGGGTACTCGCCTGAGAGCGAGGTGTAGATGGCGTCGGTCTCCTCGTAGAGAGGCTTCACGATTTCGATCGTGTAGACGTAGTTCGAGAGCTCGGAGAGGAAGGCCGACTGATATCCCGATCCGGTTCCGATCTCGAGGACCTTCTGGTCGGGCTGGGGGTCGAGCGCGTCGGTCATCCGTGCTACGATGTGCGGCCCCGAGATGGTCTGGCCGTAGCCGATCGGGATCGCCGCGTCGGCGTAGGCGCGGGGGAGATTGTATCTTCGCACGAAGTGCTCCCGCGGGGTGAGCAGGAAGGCCATGAGAACCCGCCGGTGGGTGATGTCGCCCCGAGCGAGCGCCACCTGCGTCCGCTCCCACTTCGCGCTGAGGTAGGGCTCCTTCTCGCTCGTGTGGGTGAGCATCCACTGAAGATAGCTTGCCTTGCTGTCCAACGGCGGATCGAGCGGGCCCCCACGCGCGTCATAGGCTGTCTCGGAGGGCGCGGCGGCGCCCTCCGGGCCTTCGGCGCCCGCTTGCGGTGGGGGCGCCGATGAAGCGGCGGGCGCGGGGTCGGTCGCGGCGGCTTGCGCCGCCGACGAAGAGAGCGAGGCGGACCCGTTGACGCCCTTTCCCGACGGGCCGGGGACGGCGAAGAGGAGCACGGCGCCCAGCGCCACCGCCGCAGCCCCCGCGAGGGAGAGCCACAGCGCCAAACCCGCCCGCCGCGCGGGCTTCTTCCGCGGCGCCTCCGGGCGCTTCCCGTAGCCGCAGACCCCGCACACCCCGCTTGCGGTGAGATCGAAGCCGCATTTCGGACAACTCGCCATGGATGGTACCCCCGGGCGACGACCCATCTCCCGCGCGGCGGCAGGCCAGTTGATGTGAAGGCTCCCGGCTGAGTGGAGAGGGGCAGCAGCCCGCGGCTAGTGTAGACTCTCGTCTCGACGCTTTTCAAGGGGGAGCTGCCTTCTTGAGGTCCACAGCTCGGAGGCAAGCACCCCCGCAAGAATGAGGAGGCCGCCGAGGAGCATCCTCGGTTTGAGCTCCTCCCGCAGAATGAGGGAGCCGAAGGCGACCGCGAAGATCGGCTCGAGGGCGTAAAGGATGACGGCCTTGGTGGGGGTGGTGTCCTTCTGAAAGCGGCTCATCACGTAGACCGCCACGACGCTTCCGAGGACGCTGAGATAGCCGAGCCCGAGGAGAAGCTGAGCGCTCCACACCAGACGCGGCCTCTCGAGGAGCAGCGAGGCGGCGAGGGCGAGCGCGGCGGTCGTCGCGAACTGCAGGAGGGTCAGAACGACGGGATCGCCCTCGCTCGCGTAGCGGTCGAGATAGACGATGTAGAAGGCGTAGACCACGGCCCCGCCAAGGGTAACCCAGTCTCCGAGGTTGAGCGAGCCGCCCGCCGGCGAGGTGAAGAGATACATTCCTGCGACGACGACCGCGAGACCCACGAGATTCCCAGCTGCAAGCCGCTTGCGGGCTATGAGGTATTGGAGCACGGGAGTGACGAGGGCGAAGCTGTAGGTAAAGAGGCTGGACTTTGCCACCGTCGTGTACTTCAGCCCGAAGGTCTGACTTCCGTAGCCTCCGAACATGAGGACGCCGAGGACGACCCCGTGAAGAGCGGATCGCCGGGAGAGCCCCCGCGAAAGCGTGCTCCGCAGCGGAACGAACCAGACTGCGAGGCCGACGAGGAGGGCAATTCCAAATCGTAGGGAGAGGAACAGGAGCGGGGAGGCGTCGCGCAAGCCGGTCTTGATGACAACGAAGGTCCCGCCCCAGATGACGGTCAAGAGGACGAGCAGAAGCTCCGCCCGAAGGCTCTTGGACATCTCCCCCCCTCCGCGAGAAAAAACGAGCGGCCCGTGCCTCGCTCACAGCGGCTGGCTTAGGTCACGGGCCGCCTCGCCTACGGGAAGGAGGGGACGCTCTCGCTCAGTATTCCAGGGTCCCGCCGACCGGGACGACCTGAGCCTTTCGCCCCTTTGCCGATGCCTGCTTCACGAACTCGTTCGGATCGGCCTTGATGAGGTCGAAGGTATCGTAATGCATCGGCACCGTGAGGCGAGCGTTCAGAAGCTCCGCCGCCTTGGCTGCGTCGGGGATGCCCATCGTGAAGTTGTCCCCGATCGGAAGGAGCGCGACATCGATCGCGTTCATCTCGCCGATGAGCTTCATGTCGTAGAACAGGGCGGTGTCGCCCGAATGATACAGCGTCTTGCCGTCCATCGTCACCAGGAAGCCGCAGGGGCTGCCGCCGTAGACCCCGTCAGGGGTGACCGATCCGTGATGGGCGATCGTGAGCTTGATCCGCCCGAAGGGGAAGTTGAAGCCGCCGCCGATGTGCAGCGGATGCGTGAGCGTGCCCTTGGACTCGCAGTAGCCAGCAAGCTCGAAGGGGGCGACGACCGTCGCCTTGTTGGCCTTCGCGATCGCGATCGCGTCGCCCAGGTGGTCGCCGTGCGCGTGCGAGAGCAGCACGTAGTCGACCTTGATTTCCTCGGGCTTCTTGGGAGCCTTCGGATTTCCGCTGAGGAAGGGATCGATGATAAGACGGGCCTTCGACCCCTCGATGAGGAAAGCCGAATGGCCGAGATAGGTAAGCTTTGGCATCTCTGCCTCCTGTCTTTTTGAAATTTCAGGCCCTCTGATAATACTGTAAAACCGCTCGCTCGGCGAGCAGGGAGCCGTGATGGGCTTTTTTAGCGCCGGCGGCTCAAGATCCCGATCACGAGGCCGAGCCCGGCCCCGGCGAGGCCGCTGTAGAGAATGTTCGAGCGGACCTGCGCGATGTCGACGCCTTTGAAGAGGTTGCCGACTCCCTGTCCCAGATTCTGCGCCTTTCCCGCGATGATCTCGTTGATCGGCAGGTAGCTCGCTCCGCTCTTCGCGAAGATGAAGTATCCCACGATGAGCCCAATGATTCCAAGCACGACGATCAAGGAAACGGTGTTTCTCGCCACGACCTTCCTCCTTAGAGGCGAGATAGTATCCGATTGCCCCGCATCTGTACACCGGGCCGAAGCGAGCGAGAGGAGCGCCGGGCGAGGTGACATCCCCCTCGCTGCCCGGTGTTCCACTATCCATAGGCGTTAGAAAACGAGGGGTATCATGGCAAGGAGATTCGTTATCGCCCTTGCCCTGTCGGCGGCGACGGTGGTTGCCGCATTCGGGGACGGGGCGGGCGGGGTGAGCTGCGGTTTTCAGACCGCAAGCTATCCCTTTCTCGAGAGCGTTCGGGTGGTCAACAACAGCATCGGGCTCGCCACCTACGGGGGCTTCGGCTACAGCGTTCACGACCACATGATCAGCGGGGGCTTCGGCTACGTCATCACGGATCCCACGGGCAGCAGTGAGCTCGTCGGTGGTTTCGGCGGGGTCATCTCGGGGGTGAGGATCTTGAGGCTTCCGATCCAAATCTCGATCGTGAGCTGGACTGGGCTCGGGGGCATCTACGCCGGGGTCGACCCGCGCGGCCAGGGCCGCGGATACTTCTGCGTGTCGGAGGAGCTCAGCCTGGAGCTTGGCCTGCCGGTGACGCGCTGGCTCATGCCGGTAGTCTACGCGGGCTATCAGGTGACCGGGAATCTCGTGCCCGGCTCCGCCTTCCAGTCCTTTCTCTCCTACTCGCCGGTCGTCGGCGTGCGTCTCGCCTGGGGAAGATTCTACTGACAGGGTGCTGACAAAGTGATTGACCCGCTGCCAAAACGACGTTTTCTATGGTCTCTTGCCCCAATTTGGTTCGAGAAAACGCCGTTGTGGCAGGTACCGTTGAGTCTGTCAGCACCCTGCGAAATCTTGTGGGTCCCTCCGTTTCCGTGCTAAGATGCGCTCTGCTTTTTTCGCATCACGGAAATGGAGGACCAGATGTTCAGCCTGCCTATCGCCAATCGGGCGGAACAATACCCATTGCATCCGACCAAGATCATCGCCATGGGTCTGAACTACCGCGATCACATTGCCGAGAGCCAATCGGTGAAGGTCCAGGGGTTCACCCAGGAGATACCGAAGGAGCCCGTGGTCTTCCCGAAGACCCTCAACGTTTTGGTTCCCTCCGGAGAGGCGATCGTGATCCCTTCCTTTCTCCGCGACTACGCCTTTCCGGACCCGCGGGTCGACTATGAGGGGGAGCTCGCCTTCATCGTGGCCGACCGCTGCAAAAACGTACCGGAGGGGGAGGCCCTGAAGCATATCTTCGGCTACACGTGCATGAACGACGTGAGCCAGCGCAATCTCCAGAACGGGGATCGAAGCGGCTGGTTCCGCGGGAAGTCCCTCGACACCTTCGGTCCGATCGGACCGCGCATCGTCCTGGCTGAGGAGATCGGCGACCCCCAGTCCCTCGATATCCAGAGCCGCCTTAACCGGAAGGTCGTCCAGAAGTCGAACACGCGGTACATGATCTGGGGGATCGCCGAGATTCTCGCCTTCGTCTCCCGGAACTTCACCCTCGAGGAGGGGGATATCATAACGACCGGCACTCCGAGCGGGGTCGGGCGGATGCGGGATGGGGACATCGTTGAGGTGGAGGTCGAAAAGATAGGAGTCCTGCGGAACCCTGTCGTCGAAGAGAGATGATCAGGACCTCCGCGGGAAAGCCGATACCGCTCGGAGCGACCATCCTGCCAAGCGGTACCCAGTTTGCGCTTTTCAGCCGCCACGCGACTGCGGTCTCGCTGCTATTCTACGTGAACGAGGCAGATTCCGAGCCGGGGCTTGAGATCGCCTTCGATCCGGTGAGAAACCGCACCGGCGACGTGTGGCACATCCTCGTCGAGGGCATCGCGGAGGGGCAGCTCTACCTCTTTCGCATCGATGGCCCGTGGGATCCGGAGCGTGGGCACCGCTTCGACCGGCGGATCCCCCTCCTCGATCCCTATGCGAAGGCCACCACCGGAGCCTTTCCCGCCGCGAAGGGCATCGTCGTGAGCGACGAGTTCGATTGGCAGGACGATCGGCCCCTGAACAACCCCCTGCGCTTCAGCGTCATCTACGAAACCCACGTGCGCGGGCTGACCATGGACCCGTCGGCGAAGGCGCAGCGCCCCGGGACCTTCTCCGGGCTCGTCGAGAGAATCCCCTACCTGCGCTCCCTCGGGATCACCGCCTTGGAGCTCCTGCCGATCCAGGAGTTCAACGAGTGGGAGCTCAGGCAGCGCAACGCGCTCACCGGAGAGGCGCTCAGGAACTACTGGGGCTACAGCACGGTCTCCTTTTTCGCGCCGAAGCGGAGCTACGCAAGCGACGGATCGAGGGGCGGACAGGTACGGGAGTTCAAGGAGATGGTGCGCGCCCTCCACCGGGAGGGGATCGAGGTCATTCTCGACGTCGTGTTCAATCACACCGCCGAGGGCGACGAGGAGGGGCCGAC
>DAHVAK010000079.1 GCA_027314665.1 Spirochaetales bacterium | reverse complement strand
TAGAGGAAGGCGTAGGGCCACAGCCACCAGGCCCCCGGGTAGTCCCCCATCTCGTTGGACATCCCCCACTGGTTGCCAAGCTCATCGAGATGGTTTGCGACCCTGTTTTCGATAGTGCCCTGCAGATAGAGGATGGACTTCGTGTTGCTCGGGTCGTAGGGGAGCCGAGGATTGATATCGAGGGTCCCTTCGAGCATGCCCGCCCGCGCGAGATTGAGCATCGCATCCATCAGGGGCGCAACGGGGCCGTAGTCGCCCGCAGGGAGCGTGACCTTTCCATTGTCGGAGGTAGCCTTCTTCAGGGCCTCGGAGTAGCTCTTGATCCAGCTCGTCTGCTGAGCGGCAGAGGCCTGCTCGTAGGTCGCCAGGGCCGTCGCCACCGACGGATTGAGTACCCCGATGCGCTCGAGGGGCTTCATGACCAGGTCCTGCTGGGCGTTGACCGGAGTCGTCACTCCAACCCAGCGGGCCGGCGAGAAGAACCCGAAGACCGCCTGGGCGTTTTCGTAATCCTTCGTGTAGGGGGGACCGTAGGTCTGGAAGCCGCTCTGGCCCGAGAAATAGGAGAGCGTTCGCTTCAGGAAGAGGACCGGCTGCTTCGCTGCCACCTCTTTTCCCGTGATCGTCGGGTAGTCGGGTGATCCGAGCAGTGCGGCGAGGAGCACGACCACCACTGCCACGACGCCAAGGACAATGAGCCCCTCACGAACCATGTCGTAGGGCTTCATCGGGATGCCCCGAAGGTTTTCGTCCGATCGCTTGCTCATCGGGCCGCCTCCTTGCCGTCGCGCTCGATGGGATGCACCGGGCTCTCGCTGCGCACGAAGCTTATGTGGATTGCCAGGAAGATGGCGATAAGGACCGGAAAGAGAACGATATGGAGCGTCAGGAGATGGCCGGTATCCATGGCGTTGATCCCCGCAAGCCCAAGGGCGTTCATCGCGTCCTTGCCTTGGACGGCGTTCCACTGAGCATCCCAGTTCTGCTGCAGCAGCGTCCCGGTGAGCCCCGAGAAGATCGTAATGGCAAAGGTCACGAGCCCGATCGTCCAGGTGCGCCACCTGCCGTTGCGCCAGGCGGCCTTGAAGAACTTCGTCAGCATGTGGAGGACGAGGGCAAAGTAGAAGATCTCGACTCCCCAGAAGTGAACTGAGTTGAAAAAGTGGCCCGCAGGGGACACGTGCCACCAGTTCGGACCGAAGATGGCGATGATGATCCCGCTTCCGACGACCACCGCGAGCGAGGCGAGGGTGGCCGTCCCGAAGAAATAGGCGATCGAGTTCACGTAGATCGGCATCTTGGTCGGCAGGGCGTCCTCGAGGGTCATGTTCTTTTTCAAGACATCCTGCAGCTTTTCGTCGATGTTCATTCGTCTGCCCTCCGGTCCGGGGCGCTCGAGCCGTGCTCCATGAACTTGGGCATGCGCGCCCAACAGCCCACGAAGAAAACCACGATGACTGCAATCCAAAAGAGGAGGTCCGGTACGGCCAGGTTGAAGACACCGAACACGACGTGCGGCACCGCCGGTAGGTTCTCAACGGTCAGGTTCTGCATTGCGTTGCTCCTTCTAATATAAGTAAATCGCTAGTTTTGAATATGAGAACCGGATTGTCGAATTGTCAAGGAATATGACCGTTCTCATCAAATTCTTACTCGGCGCGAACCAGGACCGTGGTGATCCCGATGGCGGCAAGTCGCTCCTTGGTCGGCGCAAGCCGAGCGGTCTCCACATGGGTGATGAGGACACGGGTCAACGGGCCGACCCTTTCGGTGCGCGGCGCGAAGCCGTTGGCGGCGAGCAGCCGCTCGAGCCGAGCCGCGTTCGACTCGTCGCGGAAGGCGCCGAGCTGCAGGGTTACGCGGGCCGGAAGGATCGCGGCGGGCGAGGACGACGGGCCTCCGCTAGTTGCCGAGCGTGGGCTCGCGGCCGTGCTCGGGGAGACTCTCCCGCTCGCCGCCGCTGTCGGTGCTTCGCCTGCGGGTGGCGCTGCGGCGAGGGCGGGCGAACCTGCGAGGGCCGCAGCCGGGACTGCGCGCCTCGAGCCGCCGCTCGCTCCGCTTCCGGAACGGGCAGCCGGAAGCGCTGCCGCGACCTCCGCTCCCTGCGGTGACGGCTGTTTATCCTCTGCGGGCAGCGCGAGGTGGGCCGACGCAAGCTCCTCCCGCTGCATGGCGGCGAACTGCGCGGGCGTCGCCGTGCCAAGGATCTGCAGCCGCACCTCGGCGATCCCCGGCATCCCGATGATCTCGGCAGCCGCCTTCGACAGGTCGATGATTCTCCCCGCTACAAAGGGTCCGCGGTCGTTGATCCGCACGACGACGGACCTCCCGTTGCTGAGGTTGGTCACCTTGACGAGGGTGCCGAAGGGGAGCGTGCGGTGGGCAGCGGTCAGGGCGTACATGTTGTAGATCTCACCGTCGGCGGTGAGGCGGCCCTGAAACTTCGTGCCGTACCAAGATGCGTAACCGATCAGCCCGGTTTCGGGGGCGCCGGACGCGGTCCCCGTCGTCGCACCTGATGCGGCTGCGCTCGCATGGGTCTCCCCGCTCGCTCGGGCGCCGGCCGGCGGGGTGTCGATGGAGAGGGAGGGGGGGGCGGTGATCGTGAGGGGGACCGCGCCGAGCCCGAAGGGGCTGGCCTGCGCCAGCGCCGTCGGCAAGGGCCCTTGCTTCACGGTGACGGTCTGCCCGAAGAGGGGCGCGGCCGTCACCGCACCCAAGACTGCCGCCGCGCCCACGGCGGCGAGCATTCGCAGGAGATGAGGATAGAAGTTCGGCGGGCATGCGGGGCGATGGGTCCTCATAGACGGTTTATCGGTCGCTTGGGCTTCAAGGTGTAACCCTCGCCGCTGTGGGTGAGAGGGAGGCGGCGCGCCCGGCTGTCCGGGGACGGGCAGTCGGTCGCTTGGGCGTCAAGGTGTAACCCTCGCCGCTTCTGATATACTGTCGCGCATGGATATCCCGCTGCTTACGCCGATCCGCCGCCGCTACGATCACCCGCGCATCCTCGACCTGGAGGAAGAGGTCGAGCGAGAGCTCGTGCGGGTGCCTCTTCACCGCGGCGACGGGCGCCCGCTCCCCGCCTCCGGTTGCTCCGTCGCAGTCGCCGTCGGGAGCCGGGGCATCGCCAATCTCGCCCTCATCGTGCGCGCGGTCGTGCGCTACTTGACGGCCCAGGAGCATCGGCCCTTCATCGTCCCAGCCATGGGAAGCCACGGAGGAGCTACCCCTGAGGGTCAGCGCGCGGTTCTCGAGGGCTACGGCATCTCCGAGGCCTTCCTCGGCGTCCCGATCCGTTCCTCGATGGAGACCGTCGAGCTCCCCGACGGGGGGATCGGCAACCGCGTCTTCATGGATCGCGAGGCCTCGCGCGCCGACGCGACGGTCGTCATCAACCGGGTGAAGCCGCACACCGATTTCCACGGCGCGGTGGAAAGCGGGCTCCTCAAGATTTGCGCCCTTGGGCTCGGCAAGGAGGCGCAGGCGAGGGAGATCCACAGCTTCGGCATCGCGGGACTGCGCGAGCGCATCCTCCCGACCGCTCGTCAGATCCTTCGTCATGGGAACGTCGCTCTCGGGCTCGCCCTCGTCGAGAACGCCCGCGACGAGACGATGGTCATCCGCGCGGTGCCGCCCGAGCGCATGGAGGCGGAGGAGGCGGAGCTTCTCGATCTCGCTCGAGCCCACATGCCGAGCCTGCCCTTCGATCGTCTCGATGTCCTTCTCATCGACGAGATGGGAAAGGATGTGAGCGGCACCGGGCTCGATCCGAACATCATCGGGCGGATTCGGGTCTCCGGTCAGCCGGAGCCCGAGCTGCCGGCGATCGGCTCGATCGTGGTGTCCGACCTCACCGACGCCTCACACGGCAATGCGATCGGGGTGGGGCTTGCCGACGTCATCACCCGAAGGCTCTATGACAAGATCGATCGGAGCGTCACCTACACGAACGTGATAACAAGCACCTTCCTGGAGCGGGGCAAAATTCCCGTGGTGGCCGAAAGCGATCGAGAGGCGGTGGAGATCGCCATCCGCACCTGCGGGCGGGCTGCCCTCTTCGAGCGGGGAGAGGCGCCGCGGATCGCCCGCATCAAGAACACCCTTCGCGCCGCCGAGCTCCTGGTCTCCGCGCCGCTCCTCGCGGAGCTGCACGGTCGCTCGGACATCGAGGTCACGGGCGAGCCGCAGCGTCTGTTCGGCCCCGACGGAGCCCTCACCCCCCGAAGGTGAACGAGAAGAGCCGAACGTCGCCCTCCGCCTTGATCGTGAGGAGGTGGCGTCCCTCCTTCGGAAGGGTCACGACGTGGTACATCCTGCTCTCGCTCGGGCGCAGGATGCCGTCGTGCAGGTCCGCGGTGTCGAGGCCGGTTTTCCCGTCTACCGTGACGGTGAGACGAGGCGGATCGCTTGCCTCGGTCGATGCCTTGGAGCCGGTCATTCGAGCGGAGCCGCCCTGCGCGCCGCCGCCGGGATCGGTGCTCGAGCCGGGGACCTGGATCACCAGGTAGACCTGCTTTGCGTCGAAGGAGAGCCGGAGGGTGCCGGTCCCGACTGGGGCGATGTACTGATCGCGAACCTTCCACCTCCCCGAGAGATCCCACTCGTTTGGTCCGATGCTCTTTGGCGCCGTGAATTGGATCGCGTCGCCGGAGTCGATGCCCGGCGAGCCGGCGAAGCCGGCCGCGCGTGCGGAGCCGAGGTAGGTCTCGGGGGTTCCCGCAAAGCCGACCTGGGCAACCGCCTCCGTGGCGGGAGCCGTCGGAGGATGGCCCGCCTCGGTGAGCAGCTCGCGGATGACCGCCTCCCCCTTCGTGTAGTCGCCTTCGCCGAAGTGGTAGTAGCGAAGGTCGCCCTTCGCATCGATGAAGTAGTCCGCCGGCCAGTACATGTTCTTGTAGGCGTTCCATTCGCGGAAGTCGTTGTCCTGGACGACCGGCCAGGTGACGTCGAGCTCCTTGATGGCCTTGGCGACGTTGGCCGGATTGTGCTCGAAGGCGAACTCCGGGGAGTGGATCCCGAGAATGACGAAGCCGTCGCTCTTGTACTTCTGGTACCAGCTGCGCAGGTAGGGCAGGGTGCGGATGCAGTTGATGCAGGAGTAGGTCCAGAAGTCGACGAGGACCACCTTCCCGCGCAGATCCTTCATCGTGAGCGGCGGCGAATTGAACCAATTTCCGTCGGCGACGAGGGCGGGCGCCGGCCCGTAGTTCGGGAGGGCCGCGCTCCCGGCGCCCCCCGCTCCCGCGGCGACGGCGTTTGTGGCGAGGGCGCCGCCGGCGCCGGCCGAAGCGTCCCGCATGGCAATCGCCTTCCTGACCGGCTTCGTGTTCTCGATCGAGGTGAGCCCGGCCCCGTATCCCGGCGCCGCGGTGAGGATCGAGGTCTCGATGGTTCGGTCCCAACCGAAGGCCACGACAACGGCCACGGCTACCATGAGGACTCCGAAGATGCGCTGAATCTGGGCGCTGCGGGCGGTGAGCCAGGGCACCCTGCGAAGCAGCGCGCGCCCGCCCACCATGATCGCGAACATCGGGATCGCGGTGCCGAGGCTATAGGCGAGGGTGATGAAGACCGATCCCGCGTTGACCGAGTGGCTCACCGCGAGGGAGATCACCGAGGCCATGATCGGGCCGACGCAGGGGGTCCAGACCAGCCCCAGGCTCACCCCCACGAGGAGCCCGCTCCCGTAGCCTCCGGCGCGGGGGCTTGCCGCATCCGTCGCGCCCGCATGGGGGGCGGGCTTTGCCCCCACCGAGCTTCGAGCGACGAGGCGCGAGAGAAGGAGCTGGAAGCGATCCTTGAGGGCGGGAACGATGAGGACGACGCCGAAGAGCAGGAGGATGACGACCGCCGCGACGCGGAGGGCGTCCGGGGAAATGCCGGTGGCTGCGACGAGCGCCGAGAGGCCGAGCGTGAAGCCGGTGAAGCTCACCGCGAAGCCGGTCACCACCCCGTAGGGTCGCGTGCGCCCTCCCGCGACGTTCCCGGCGAGCACGACCGGCAGCAGGGGGAGGATGCAGGGAGAGAGGATGGTGATGACTCCCGACAGGAAGGCAAACATTATTAAAATCATCATATTAAACTCCTTGGCGAGGGGGCCCCTCGGCCTCGATCAGGCGTCCTTAAGGGGCGGCAGCCCTATCCGTGGACCGCGAGCGGCTCGCGCCCTCGACGCGGCCTCGGACCTGGCCCGCCTTTCGTGGCGCGAGCCCAGGCGCCTACTTCCGCAGGCGAGCCCACATCAGCGTTATCATCTTCACCACGACCATGGCGGCAAGGGCGCCGACGATCCAGGGGTCGAGATGATGGGCGAAGCTCTGCACGACGAACGCGAGGACGAGAAAGCCGACCCCGGCCAGATAGGCGATGCGGCTCGCAAGGTGAAGGTGGTAGGCCTCCCGCTCATCGCGCGAGCGTTCCCGAAAGAAGAGCCCGGCGTAGACGGCGTAGGCTGCGATGACGAGCGCAAGCACGATCATCTCCATCTCGTCCGGCATCGTCCACCTGAAGGGATCGAGCTTCAGCACTACGAGCGCAACGAAGATGAGCGAAACGGCGATCTCACCCAGGTTCCTTGACATAGAATAGGTCCTCCACGCGACAGCCGAGCACGCGAGCCAGCCGAAGGGCCAGCAGGACCGAGGGGACGTAGTTGCCTCGCTCGATCGCGATGATGGTCTGGCGGGTCACGCCGGTCTGCTGTGCGATCTCCTCCTGGGTCAAACCGGCCTCGAGCCGCTTTTCGCGCAGGCTGCTGTCGACTGTCCCTTCGCCCATGGGGGGAATGTACTGCGGGCTCTCCGGTATGTCAAGTAAACTTTACATCGGGACGGGCAGGCCTGGGGCCGGGATGCGGCGCCGCGCCGTCGGCGGCGCGGCGCCGCCGTTGTCACTGCGCCGAGGGGTTGTAGGTGATGCTGCCTGCCTGAACGGTGCCATCGGCTTCAGCGGTGCCCCGCACGATGACGAAGGTCCCCATGCCCAGATGGGAAAAGCTGCTCATCACCAGCTGGTGCACGACGGTCTTTGGGGTGACGGCGATGGTGTAGCTACCGGCCCCGTAGGTCATGGTGAGGGCGCCGCCTCCGTTCGAGTCGGGGGCGTACTGCGTGACCGGGGCGTTGGTCATGATCAGTCCGCCCCCCATCGGAAACTGCCCGCCGGGAACCCGCCGCCACACCTCCGGGGAGAAGATGTTGATCATGGTTGCGGTGAGCGACCCATCGCTTCCCCGGCTCGCGGTGACGCCGAGGGTCTCGCCGGGCGCGAGCGAGGAGAGCGCCGCGGGGACGAGCTGCAGGACCAGGGTGTCGGCTCCGATCGAGACGGTCTTGGGAACCCCGTCCGCACCGGTAATCGTAAGGGCGGTGCGGCTCAAGGAGGTGATGACCCCGCGCACGAAGGTGGGAGGGGTTTGGGCGAAGAGGCTTTGGGCGGCTCCCGCGAGAAACAGACAAAGGGCAGCAGCTCCGGCTGCGGCTCGTCGATGAATGGACATTTTTGAATTCCTCCTCCGTGGCAGCTCCTGCCACTATCGCAAATAGTACGGAGGGGCTCTGGGAATGTCAAATTCAGTTGACATGCTCGCAAGCGACCCGTCGGGGCGTGCGGACGCAGGAAGTGCGCGGCCTCGGCAGGGTGGGCGGCCCCGCCGGCGGCGCACCGCTCCCCTCCGTCGTTCGGCGCACGCCGGCCGGCAGTGGGCCTCGGCGCCCACGGCGCGCGGCCTCGGCAGGCGCACGCCCGCATTCCGTCGGCTTGGATGGGAAGCGCGGCCCGCTCCACGTCCCTCTCCCTTCGACGCTGGGTCAAGATTGCCCACGGCAAAAAAACCGTGGAACCTCAGGCGGCGCAAAGTGACTCAGCGGAGCCTTCCTTCCCCAGAGCCGCGGAGGCCCTCGCTTCCGAAGTCCATCACGGTAATTATTTATATTATAGATACTTACATGCGAAGCTCTTGGTTGGCACATTCCTTGCTTTCCTGTAGATGAAGATCACTACCCGAGGAGGTGTTCTATGGAAACGAGGAATTCGAGAATGGATCCGCTGTGGGACCCCTTCGTCGAGTTTGAACGGCTCGAGGAGGAGTTCGATCGGGTCTTTGGGCTGAACCGGGGGCTTTCCGGCCCGGGGCTCCTGGATCGCTCGATTACCCCCGCGCTCGATCTCCAGGAGAGACCCGAGGAGTTCGTGGTGTCGGCCGAGCTGCCGGGGCTTGATCTCAAGGACCTCAACGTCACCGTCACGAGCAACATTCTCACGCTCAGCGGCACGAAGCGCGAGGCCCAGATTCCCGACAAGGCGCGCCTTCACCGCAATGAGCTCTGGGAGGGGGAGTTCCGCCGAACCGTATCCCTGCCCTCTCCCGTAAACGCGGACTCGGTGACCGCCACGCTCACCGACGGAATTCTCACGGTGGTTCTTCCCAAACCGGAGGAAGCGAAACCGAAGAGAATCAGCATCACCGCACGGTAATCCAAGGAGGCACACCATGGCAGAGACAAGGGAGATCGAAGAAAAGCGGCCGGCAGAGGTGGCGCACCAGCAGGAAGGACCGCGCGCCTACATCCATCCCCGCACGGCGATCTGGAGCACGGACGGGAAGATTATTCTGCGCCTGGAGATGCCGGGCGTGAGGCAGGAGGATCTCTCGGTGCACATCGAAAACGACGCCCTGACCATCCACGGCGTTCGCCGGCGAGGGACCGCCGAGGGCAAGTACCTCATCAACGAGCGGCGCGATGCCGACTTCCGGAAGGTCTTCACCCTCGATGAGTCGATCGACCGCAACTCGGTCGACGCGGTCATGGAGAACGGCATTCTCACGCTGACCCTGCACGAGCTCGAAGCGGCCAAGCCCCGCAAGATCCAGGTTCGCAAGGGTTGATTGCCGAAGGCCGTCCCGCCCGGGGCGGCCTTCTTTTTTTGGGGGGGGGGACCGCCGCCCCGCCTGCGGGCGCGCCAGCCCCCCGGAACACAGCAGGTCAAGGGTTGTGGGGTCGTACCCTACCGCCCCCGCCCGCGGCCCTTCGCCGCCGGCTACTTCCGCAGCACCGCGTCGAACTTGCAGACCGTGTAGCACTCCCCGCACTTGATGCACTTCTCTTGGTCGATGGTGTGGGGCGCTCGCTTCTCGCCGGCGATGGCGTTTGCCGGGCAGCGCCGCATGCACAGCCCGCAGCCGATGCATTTCTCGGCGATGACCGAGAAGGTGATGAGCTCCTTGCACTTGCCCGCCGGGCAGAGGTGCTGCTCGATGTGCGCGCGGTACTCCTCTTCGAAGTAGCGCAGGGTCGAAAGGATCGGGTTGGGGGCGGTCTGACCCAGGCCGCACAGGGAGGCGCGCTGCATCGCCTTGCCGATCTGGCGCATGAGCGGGATCGAAGTGTCGGTTCCCTTGCCCATGCTGATCTGATCGAGGAGATTGTAGAGCTGTCTGCCGCCGATGCGGCAGGGGGCGCACTTTCCGCAGGACTCGTCGACCGTGAAGCCGAGGTAGAACTTGGCCACATCGACCATGCAGTCGTCCTCGTCCATCACGATCATGCCCCCGGAGCCCATGATGGAGCCGAGGGCCTGGAGGTGCTCGTAGTCGATCGGGGTATCGATGTACTCGGCGGTGATGACCCCGCCGGAGGGGCCGCCGGTCTGGATAGCCTTGAACTTTCGCCCGTTGGGAATGCCGCCGCCGATGTTGTAGATGATGTCGCGCAGGGGCGTGCCCATCGGCACCTCGACGAGACCCGAGTTGTTGATCTTGCCGGTGAGGGCGAACACCTTGGTGCCCTTCGACTTGTCGGTCCCGATGCGCGCGAACCAGGAGCCTCCCCGCGTAAGGATGACCGGAATGTTGGCCCAGGTCTCGACGTTGTTGATGACGGTCGGCTTTCCCCACAGCCCCTTCACCGAAGGGAAGGGGGGGCGGGGCCGCGGCATTCCGCGGTCGCCCTCGATGGAGGCGAGGAGGGCAGTCTCCTCCCCGCAGACGAAGGCGCCGGCCCCCAGGCGCAGCTCGATGTCGAAATCGAACCCACTTCCGAGGATATCCGTGCCGAGCAGGCCGTAGTCGCGCGCCTGAGCGATCGCGACCTCCAGGCGTCGTATAGCGAGGGGGTATTCCGCGCGGATATAGATGTAGCCCTGGTTTGCGCCGATCGTCTTCCCTCCGATCGTCATCGCCTCGAGGACCGAGTGCGGATCGCCCTCCAGGACGCTTCGGTCCATGTAGGCACCGGGATCTCCCTCATCGGCATTGCAGACGATGTACTTCTGATCCGAAGCGACCTTGCGCGTGAGATCCCACTTCATCCAGGTGGGAAAGCCCGCGCCGCCCCGTCCCCGCAGGCCTGCGGTCGAGAGCTCGCCGATGATCTGATCGGGAGAGAGCTCGAAGAGCGCCCGCTCCAGGGCGGAGTAGCCGTCGCGGGCGATGTAATCGTCGATCGCCTCCGGATCGATCACGCCGCAGTTGCGCAGCACCACCCGGAACTGTTTCTGGTAGAACTCGACATCCCCGACCCGGGCCAGCTCTCGAGTTGCGGAAGGATCGTAGAGCAGGCGTGCAACCGGCCTTCCTCCGACGAGATGCTCCTCAACGATCTCGCGGACGTTTTCCGGCCTCACCCCAACATAGAGGACCTCTTCGGGAAGGACCTTCACCACGGGTCCCTGCGCGCACAGGCCGAAGCAGCCGGTCTTGACGATCTGGAGGCTCTCCTTGACCCCGGCGGCTTCGATCTCGTGAAAGAGCGTCTTGTAGATCCCGTCCGATCGGTTTGCGTCGCAGCCCGCGCCCCCGCAGACGAGGATGTAGTGCTGAAAGGCCATTGTCTCCTCCGTCCTGCTACTTTTGGATGTCGGGAGAGGGTCGGTCGTAGATGTGATCGTTGAGGAGGACCCGCCCCAAGAGGTGCTTGTGGACGATCCTGCGCGCGGTCTCGGGGTCGACCCTTCCGTAGATGATGTCCGGCATGCCCGGGACTCGGACCTCGACCGTCGGCTCAGCGTGATCGAGCCCCAGGCTGCCGGCCTGCCGAAGGATCACCCCGCTCGAGGCCTGATCCTGAAGCTCGTCGGAGAAGGCTTGAAGGGTCGCCTTCGCCCCCGAGGCGATCCCGCTGGTCCCCATCCCGACGATGATCTCGATCGTTCGGGCCTCGGCCTTGCGCTCCTCGATCGCTTGGCGTTCGGCAGCGCGCAGCGTGCGAAGCCCTCCCCGCGTCAGTTTCCCCACGGCATCCTCCCGAGATTGACGATCTTCTGTGCTGTTTCGCCGGCAGGCGGGCGCTCGACGGCATTGGGATCAAACCGGAGCCCGGTTCCTAGGCCAGGCTCCGATATAAGGCTCTACCTGCAGCCACCTACCGTCAGAGCCTTCGAAAAAGGGAGGCTTGCGAAGCTCGCCGTCCCACGCTCTCACGGAAGACCGCTTTGGACCTCCGATAGAACCTTACTGTTGTTCTCAATTCCAGAATTATTATACTACAGTCCTGATTATTATGCAAGCGCTCGCGATAAAAAGTGTTTTAGTTCACGTATTTGCGTTTTATTGTGATACAAACCGCCAGATATGATCATAAATACGATTTCTGTGCGATTATCGCCGAGTCATTCACAAGTCTCCGGAGTAGACGGGCAGGGCCCGCATTGATCAAGCGGACGGCGCCCCGTATAATGGGAAGACATGGAAGAACAGGACGAGCGAGCGCTCCATTGGGCCGACAGCACTGCCGAGAAGATCATCCGCGAACGTGGTGACAAGGAACCCTACGTCTGCGCTTCGGGGATCACCCCTTCGGGGACGGTGCACATCGGCAATTTCCGGGAGATTATCTCGGTCGAGCTCGTCGTGCGCGCGCTGCGCGAGCGCGGGAAGAGGGTCCGCTTCATCTACTCGTGGGACGACTACGACGTTTTCCGCAAGGTGCCCGACAACATGCCGAATCGGGAGGTGCTCGCGGGCTATCTGCGGATGCCCATCACCCTGGTTCCCGATCCGCACACTCCGAACGAGCCGGCAACCCCCGAGCGCAACTACGCCCGCGCCAACGAGCGGGAGATCGAGTCCCTTCTTCCCCTCGTCGGGGTAGGCCCTGAGTATCTCTACCAGGCCGAGCGCTACGGCGCCTCGACCTATGCCGCCGGCATCCGCACCGCGCTCGAGAAGCGTGAGACCATTCGGGCGATCCTCGACGAGCACCGCAGCGAAGCCCTTCCGAGCGATTGGCTCCCGGTGAGCGTCTTCTGCACCCGCTGCAGCCACGACTCCACCTCCGTCGATCGGTGGGACGAGGGGTGGGAGCTCACCTACCGCTGCGCCAACTGCGGCAACGCCGAGAGCCTCGACCTACGAAGGAGCGGCGCGGTGAAGCTGCTGTGGCGGGTCGACTGGCCCATGCGCTGGAAGGCGGAGGGCGTCGATTTCGAGCCTGCGGGAAAGGACCACCATTCGGAGGGGGGCTCCTTCGATACGGCGAAGAAAATCGTCCAGGCGGTCTACGGCGGCCAGCCTCCGATCACCTTTCAATACGACTTCATCGGAATCAAGGGGATGGGAGGGAAGATCTCCTCCTCGCACGGCGAGGTGATCTCCCTTCGGGACGTGCTCGAGATCTATCAGACCGAGGTGGTGCGCTACCTGTTCGCCGGGCCGCGCCCGAACACCGAGTTCGCCATCTCCTTCGATCTCGACGTGATCAAGATCTACGAGGACTACGACAAGACCGAGCGAATCTACTTCGGGCTCGAGGAGGTCGATGAGAAGCGCCGTCAGAAAGAGGCGCGGATCTACGAGCTCTCTCAGGTAGCCGAGGTGCCGAAGAGGATGCCGCTCCAGGTCCCTTTCCGCCACCTGTGCAACCTCCTGCAGATCCATCTCGGCGATATCGAGCGGGTGGTGGGGGAGCTCGCCGCCGCGGGTGCGGGGATCGACGAGCCGGGCAGGGAGCGCCTTCGCACGCGGGCGCGGTGCGCCTGGAGCTGGATCACGCGGTATGCCCCGCTCGATTTCCGCTTCTCGCTGCGCGAGCCGCAGGAGGCGCCGGTGGCCCTCGAGGAGGGGCCTCGCCGAGCGATCGCGCTGCTGCGCGCGAGGGTGGAGCGCCTGGAGGGCTTCGACGAAAAGGCCCTCGCCGACGAGCTCTACGCGATCGCACGAGAGGCCGGAATCGATGCCAAGGAGCTCTTCAAGGCTTCCTATCGCGTCCTGATCGGAGCCGAGCGCGGTCCGCGGCTCGCCTCCTTCATCCTCACCGTGGGCAAGGAGCGGGTGCTCGCCCTGCTCGCCCCCTACTGAGGGGAACCCGCAGGGGCCGAGGCGCACCCGGTTGGGTCCGCTGCCCAGCTCTCCGCAGCGGGTCAATCACTTAGTCAGCACCCTGCTAGAAGATCAGCCGCTTGAGCAGCCGATCGTCCTTGCGCCATTTCGGCTGCACCTTGACGCGAAGGTCGAGGGCAACCTGCTGCGGGAAGATGCGCGCAAGCTCGCGCTGGGAGGCAATGCGGATCTCCCGAATCACCGATCCACCCCTTCCGATGAGAATGCCCTTCTGCGACTCCCGCTCCACCGCTATGACCGCTCGAATCCAAAGGCTCCTCCCCTCGTCGCGATCCTCCATGTCCTCGATGTCGACGTAGAGGGCGTGGGGAACCTCCTCGCGCACCCTCGTGATGGCCTGCTCGCGGATGATCTCGGAAGCGCGAAACTCCGGGGGTTGATCGGTGTAGAACTCGGGGTCGTACAGCGCCTCGCCTTCCGGCGCGCGCTCGAAGAGCAGACTCAGGAGGGCCTCCATGCCCTCGCCGGTGAGGGCGGAGATCTCGCAAACCGGGGCGCCGGGCAGGCTCTCCTTGATGAAGGAGCGCAGACTCTCTCGCGCGCGGCTCTCGAGGTCGAGCTTCGCGAGCGCGACGACGAGCGGAACCGGAAGCCCCGCGATCCGCTCGACGATCTGCCGCTCCTCCTCGCCGGGGGGGCGCGTCGAGTCGACCAGGTAGAGGACGAGATCGACCTCGGGCAGCGACTGGATCGCCGCCGCCCTGAGGTAGAGGTTGAGCTTCTTTTCAGAGGCATGAAAGCCGGGGGTGTCGAGAAGGACGAGCTGCCCGCGCGCCTCGGTAAGGATTCCCCGGATGACGTTCCGCGTCGTCTGGGGATGCTCGGCGACGATCGAGACCTTATGCCCGCACAGGGCGTTGAGGAGGGTCGACTTGCCCGCCGAGGGGCGTCCGATGACGGAAATGACGGCCGATTTCATCTTCATCCATCGTACACGCTCGCGAGCCCCTGCGCTACTCCCGCGTTGCTTGGCGGAGCCAGGAGGCGGTGACCACCCCCGGGTGAACCGCGACGATCCTTCCCTCCGCAATGACGATCGTGGTGGGCACCGCCGTGATCCCGTAGGCCCGCTGCACGGCCCCGTCGACGTCGAGGAGCACGTGGGGAATCAGCTCCTGTGCCCCCATCGTCCGGAGGAAAGCCCGGATTCTGGCGGCCATGGCGGGAGGGGCAAGCCTCCCCTCGCCGGACTCGCTCGAGGTGAGGTTGATGGCGTAGAGGCGAATGGGCGCCCGCGGCGAAGGGCCCCAGGATCCGGAAGCGAGAGAGCCTGCGAAGCTCGCGATCTCCGGAAGCTCGCTTCGGCAGGGGGGGCACCAGGTTGCCCAGAAGTTGAGGACCGTCACCCCGGAGCCCCTCGCGCTGCGCGGGGGAAAGGTCGCCTCGCGATCCTCGAGGCCCGCGAGGGTGAAGAGGGGGGCGCGATCCCCCACGCGGTTGCCAATCGGGGCCGACGCCGCCGATCCGGGCGCAAGGGGCGCAACCGTCGGCAGGAGCAGCCAGCTTCCCCCGGCCCCGAGCATCACCACCGCGCTCCACAGGCTCAAGGCGAGCCCGGCGCGCAGCCTCGCTGGGCGATTCGTGCGCAGGATCCCCACGGTGAGCGCGAGAGCCCCCGCGGCGAGGCCGACGAGGATGCCGGTTGCGCCGCCGGGCAGATAGAGGAGCGCCAGGGGCGATCTCACGACGGTCTGAAAGGCGGTGACCAGGGGGGAGAGCTTCCACCCTGCGAGGTAGGCGAGAAGGGCGTTGGAGCCGACGTCGAGCGTTCGCCTGCGCAGCTGCGGCTGCCTCCGCAAGAGGTACGCCAGGAGCGCCGCGCCGGCCAGGGCGAAGAGCACGAACAGCAGCCACGGAAAGGGGAGCGAAAGGGGGCCGAGTTGGAACACGAGGGATCTGCTCATCGGCTCCGAAGGTACTCACGTCCCGACGCTCGATCAAGCGCGCCGAGAGTCGGCGCCAACGCGCATCCATCCTCCGGTCCCGGCGCGCCGCACGCGCAAGCTCGCACGGCGCTAAGCGCGCCGAGCCCATCGGCCGGCGGCTGCGGCTGGGACGTGGCCCCTCGGCCGCGCATTGCGGTCGACGAAGCGAGCGGCTCTTGGTATATTAACGCAAGGCGGACGCCCGCTTCGGCGCTTGAAACGGGTCCGAAGAGTGATCTGACAAAGGTGGAGAGGAGTATGAGCTTTACGGGACTGAATTATGGGACGAAGCTGGCGGGCGAAGAGGAAGAGACCGAGCCGAAGGAGGAGCAGGGGCAAGGCTTCATGATGGAGCGCTTCCTGAAGACTCGCACGATCCTCCTGACCGGTGAGATCAACAAGATGTCTGGGGAGCGGATCATTCGTCAGCTGCTGCTGTTGGAGGAGGCCGGAAGCGATCCGATTCGACTCTTCATCGACTCCCCCGGCGGGGACGCCGACGCGGGCTTTGCCATCTTCGACATGATACGCTTCGTGAAGCCGCCGGTCTACGCGATCGGGATGGGACTGGTCGCGAGCGCGGGCGCCATCGTTCTCCTTGCCGCCCCGAAGGAGCGCAGAATCGGGCTGCCGAACTCGCACTATCTCATCCACCAGCCGCTTTCCGGAATTCGCGGGGTGACGACCGAGATCGAGATCCATGCGAGGGAGCTCGACAAGCTGCGCAGGAAGATCAATCAGCTCATCGCCGACGAGACCGGGGTGAGCCTCGCCCAAGTCGAGAAGGACACCGACCGCGATTTCTGGATGAACGCCGAGGAGTCGGTCAAGTACGGGCTCATCTCGCGCATCGCAACCCATCGCGACGATCTCGGCTGAAGGCTCCCTATCCGAAAACGTACATCGAAGGAACCATCGTGAAGAAAGCCGATATTGAAGCCGCCATGCGGAGCCATCCGCAGGCGGCATTTTGGGGCTTCGATCCCAAGAAGCTCAAGCCGAGCGTGAGGCTGCGCCGAGGAAAGGTGCGGGACAGCTTCGAGCTCGGCGAGCGCCTGCTCATCGTCACCACCGACCGCATCTCCGCCTTCGATCGGGTGCTCACGACCATCCCCTTCAAGGGCGAGGTCTTGAATCGCCTCTCGGTCCATTGGTTCAACGCCACGCGGGACCTCTTTCCCAATCACCTCATCGAGCAGGCGAGTCCCCGCTCCATGCTCGTCGCGAAGGGGGAGGTCATCCCGATCGAGGTCGTGGTCCGCGGCTACCTGACCGGCTCGGCGTGGCGGGATTACGAAAACGGGCGCGCGGTCTCGGGGGTCAGCCTCCCGGCGGGGATGCGGGTGAACGAGCGCTTCCCCGAGCCGCTGCTTACCCCCTCCACGAAGGAGGAGCAGGGTCGCCACGACGAACCCATCTCCCGGGAGGAGATCCTCCGGCGAGGGATCGTCCGGGCGGAGCGCTGGGCGGAGATCGAGAGGGCGGCGCGGGCGCTCTTCCGCCGCGGACGTGAGCTATCGGCCGCCCGCGGGCTCATCCTCGTCGACACGAAGTACGAGTTCGCCCTTTCCGAGGGGCAGCTGATGGTCGTCGACGAGATGCACACCCCGGACTCCAGCCGCTTCTGGCTCGCCGACAGCTACGACGAGCTCTTCCGGGCAGGCAAGGATCAGCGCAAGATCGACAAGGAGTACCTCCGGCAATGGCTCATGGAGCGCGGCTTTTCCGGCGAGGGCGAGCCGCCGGCAATACCGGACGAGGTGCGGGCCGAGGTCGCTTGGCGCTATATCCAGGCCTATCAGCTGATCACCGGGGAGGAGTTCGTTCCCCAGTCGCTCGACAGTGAAGCGGAGGAGAGAAAGATCGCGTCTCTCCTTGGGTGAAGCGGCTTTTCCTTCCCCTCATCCTTCCGTCGCTCCTGCTCCTCCTGGCATCCTGTTCCGGCTGCAGCTTTGGGCTGTTGTCCGGAGCGGGCCGTTCGGTCACGATCCTGACCTATAACGTTCAAAACCTCTTCGACGACGTCGACAACGGGACCGAATACCGCGAATACGACCCGAGCGGCGGGGCTTGGAACAAGGATCTCTTCCATCGCAAGCTCCAGCGCGTGGCGGAGGTCCTGCGGGCGGCCTGCCCCGGGGGAGCCGACCTCGTGGCGCTCCAGGAGGTGGAAAACGAGAAGGCCCTCACCTCGCTGAACGATCTCTACCTGAAAGGGATGGGTTACCGGGCGATCCTCGGCGCGACCGAGGGCTCGGCGGTCTGCGTCGCGCTTCTGTGCCGGCTGCCGGTCGCGCGCGTCCAGCTACATCGGATCGCGCCGGAGAGCGCGGAGCCGCTTCGAGGCGTTCTCGAGGTGCAGGTGGAGGCCGGGGGAGGGAGGCTCACCCTCTTTGTGAACCACTGGAAGGCGAAGGAGGGCGACGCGGAGGAAACCGAGCCCCTGCGGCGAGCGAGCGCCGCTCTCGTCGCGCGCAGGATTGCCGCCCTTCGCGCCGAAGAGCCTCAGACGGGAGCTCTCGTCGTGGGCGACCTCAACGAGCAGTACGATGAGTTTGTCCGAAGCGGCGGACGCTACCGCACTGCGCTCATGCCCCTCGATGCGGGCGGCGGGGCGCCCCCCCCGGAATCGGCCTGCGACGGCAGCCTCTATCTGATCGCAACCAGCGAGGGAGAGCGCCGGCAGCCCTCGCCTGCGGCGCGGTCCGAGGGGAGGGTCGCTTTCTACGATCCTTGGGCAGAGGCGCCAGGGGAGGGGAGCGTTTGGTTCGGGGGTGGATGGGAGACGATCGATCACGTGCTGGTCGAAAGCGCGCTTCTGGGAGGCCTGGCCCTCCGCTACGACGGCTTCGCCGTGGTCAAGCGCCCCTTCCTGCTGAATGCCGACGGGCTCCCGCTTGCGTGGGACCCGCGCAGCGGCAGCGGGTACTCGGATCACCTTCCGCTGTTGGTTACCCTGCGCGCGGAACGGTAGCGCCTTCCCACCCGGCGAAGCCGTCCGCCCGACGGGCGCCCTCTATCCGGCGATGGGCTTGCGCTTTGCGATCGTCTTGAGAAAGAGCTCCTCGGTGGGAGTTTCCTCGGCATCGGCCCGAAGGTTCTCGAGGAAGAAGAGGTTCTCGATCTCGAGGGCGATGTTCACGTTCTGGATGTTGCAGCGCACCGGCGCGGAAGCGCGATCGGACTTGCGGGTGTACTTCAGCTCGACCGGGGCGAAGTTGAGGATCCCGCTGATGCCGGCGTC
>DAHVAK010000124.1 GCA_027314665.1 Spirochaetales bacterium | reverse complement strand
CCAATATGGTTCGAGAAAACGCCGTTTTGGCAGGCGCCTTTGAGTTTGTCAGCACCCTGTTAGTCCGAATCGACGCGTGGGATAGTCGCGAGAGGAAGGGCTGTGCAAAGCGCCCGAGGGGATTCGAACCCCCTTCTCCAGCTTGGAAGGCTGGGGTAATACCATTATACGACAGGCGCGTGCAGGGGCCTCGCTCGTCCGAAGAACTGTCAGCCGCGAACGCTCATCCGGCTCGGCGCTCCAACGAGAGAGCCCATCAGTCGATGGATATTAATCTGCCGCCGAGAGCGTAGTCAAGAGGGCGCCTTGCGCCCGCGGCATCGATGCTGGGTGTCCAGAGAAGCGCCCGCGCGCGATGCCATCCACAGCTTCACCCGGGTGGAGATCGAAAACAACACCGTCTACGACAACCACGGGGTGAAGGCCCACACCAGCGGGCACCCGGGCGACGGAATCGTCATAGGTCAGGCCGGGGGCGGCCTGATCCAGGGCAACCGCGCCTACGACAACGGCTGGTACAGCTTCTCGAAGGCGGGTGGTCCCGCCGCAATCTGGTGTTGGGATTCAATGGGCTTGACGTTTCAGCACAATCTCGCTCATGGCAACGGCTCGGGGAACAATGCGGATGGGGACGGGTTCGATCTGGATGGCGGCGCCGTCGACTGCACCATGCAGTACAACGAGAGCTACGACAACAAGGGCGCGGGATTCTTGACCTGGGAGTCTTGCAATAGGCGGGCCGGCAACGCGGCCAACACGGTGAGATACAATCTGAGCTGGAACAACGATCGGGATGGGGTCTACGGGGAGATCTACGTTGGTCCCCATTGCACCAACAATCGCTACAACAACAACACCCTCACCGCGAAAGGAATCCCGGTCGTCATTCTCGGAGGATCGGGCAATCAGTTCATCAACAACATCTTCATCTCCACCGGCGGCAATCCGGTAGTCTCCTGCGCCGGAACCGCTGCGCGATTCCCGGACAATGACTACTACGAGGGCAACGCCCCCTGGAGATTCGATATGACGGGAGGGCCTACTCGTCCCTCGCGAGCTTTTGGACGACCGGAAACGAAACCTACGAAGGAAGGGACTCTGGTTCCACCGCGAACCCTCTGGTGGTGGGCGACGGCAACTACCATCTCCGTGCGGGTTCTCCGATGCTCGACGCGGGCATCGACCTCACGCGTTGGGGCTGGAGCGTGGGGTCGACCGATTTCTCTGGGGTGCGCCTCCCCCAGAGAAGTGCCGTGGATATTGGGGCGAGCGGGCCCGTGAAGCCATAGAGCGCCCCGGGTCGGGGAGCGCTCACGGCGGGTGATGCTGCACCGAGCGCTCTCGGCAGGCCGACAGCCTTGTGCACGATGGAACGATCGGATAGTATCGGCGCATGGGTATTCGCGGTGAAGTCTTCTCCTCAAGGGCATCGTCGGGTCAACGAACCTATTTCTTCAACGTGAAGGAAAATCGGAACGGTGATCTGTTTCTGAACGTGGTGGAGAGCAAGAAGCACGGGGAGGCGGACTTCGAGCGGCGCTCGATCGTCGTCTTTCAGGAAGACATCGAGGTCTTCATGGCCGAGTTCGAGAAGGCGGTCGCCTACCTGCGCGGTCGCAAGCCCGGCTCCTGAACCCCAGTCGCTGTGACAGGGCCGGGCCCGACCAGCACGGCGGCGACTGCCCCACGCTACGGCCCGCCCTCTGCATCCTGCGGATCGGAAATCGTGAAGCTTCGCCGATGAATCGGTGAAAGACCGTGAATCCGGCAGAGCCTGCGGTGCTCGAAGGTAGGGTAGCCCTTGTGGCGCTCGAAGCCGTAGCGGGGGTCGAGCCGCGCGTATTCGATCATCCAGCGATCCCGCTCGGTCTTCGCGATGATCGAGGCCGCCTGGATCTCCCGCACGAAGGTGTCCCCCCGCACAATTGCGCGGCAGTCCCCCTCGATCTCCGGGGTGTAGGGACCGTCGACGAGGACGAGCTGCGGGCAGATCGACAGCCCGTCGGAGGCGCGGCGCATGGCGAGAAGACTCGCCCGCAGGATGTTGATGCGGTCGATCTCCTCGTTCGATGCCCACCCCACGCCGTAGGCGAGGGCGCGCTCGCGGATGAGCGCGGCGGCCCGCTCGCGCTGACGCTCGGTCAATCGCTTGGAATCCGCGAGAATCCCGAAGGGAAAGTCCTCCGGGAGGATGACTGCCGCGGCCGTAACGGGGCCGGCGAGAGGCCCCCGCCCCGCCTCGTCGATTCCGCAGATGATCCTCCGCTTTTCCATGCCTTTCCTGAGTCTACCGAGGCCGCCGGGCGTCCGCAAGGAGGGCTCCAATCCTGCGCTTTGCTTGACCTTCCCTGGGGCTTGGTGTTAGATAGGTGGTGAGTTGCTTGTCCGCGGGGAAGGACTTCAAAACTGGGAGACAAGGTGTTTCTGAAAAGTATCGAGCTCTTCGGGTTCAAGTCCTTTGCCGACCGCAGTCGGATTGAGTTCCAGGAGGGTATCTCGGCGCTCCTGGGCCCCAATGGCTGCGGCAAGAGCAACGTGGTCGACGCGATCAAATGGGTTCTCGGCGAACAGTCGACCCGAACGCTGCGCGCCGAGCACATGGAAGACGTCATCTTCAACGGCACCGAGCAGCGCAAGCCGCTGAACGTCGCCGAGGTCACTCTTACCCTTTCCAACGACGACGGTTTCCTGCCGATCGAGTTTCCGGAGATCGCCCTGAAGCGCCGGCTCTACCGCTCGGGGGAGAGCGAGTACTACCTGAACTCCGCCCCCATCAAGCTGCGCGAGCTGCGCGAGCTCTTCTACGACACGGGCATCGGCAAGTCGTCCTACTCCATCATGGAGCAGGGCAAGATCGACCAGATCCTCTCGAACAAGCCCGAAGAGCGCCGCTACATCTTCGAGGAAGCGGCTGGGATCACGAAGTATCGCATGAAGGGGGCCGAGGCGGAGAAGAAGCTTGAGCGGACCGAAGAGAACATGCGCCAGGTGGAGAGCATCCTCGGCGAGGTCAAGCGCTCCTACGACAGCCTCAAGGTGCAGGCGGAGAAGACCGCGGTCTACCGTGGGCTCAAAGACCAGATTTTCGCCGTCGAGCTCGACCTGCTCCTTCTGCGCCTAAAGGGCTTCGTGACCGATCAGGACGCCAAGGAAAAGCGCCTCGGTGAGCGAGTCCTTCAGCGCGATCAGGCGCGCGCCAAGATCGAGGCCTTCAATAAGTCACTCGAGCAGAACCTGGACATGGTCAATTCCATGGAGGCGACGCTGATCGAGAATCAGAAGAAGCTCTACGGCATCGACCTTTCCCGGAGCAACACGCAGAGCCGAGTCGCCATGCTCACCGAGCGGCGCGATGAGCTCAAGCGTCAGTCCGAATCCGCGCAGGGGCGCGAGAGGGCTCTCCGCGACCGAATCGGGGCCCTCGTAGGGCAGATCTCCGAGAAGGAACGCGCGCTGAGCGAGTCGCAGAAACGAATCCTCGAAGTGCAGCAGAACATCGCCGCTTTCGAGCAGAGCATTCAAACCGCCTCTGGACGCATCCGCCACAACGAGAACGAGGTCGAGGAGAAGGAGAAGGAGATTCGCGGGCTCGAAGGACGGCAGGAAAAGCTGCAGGCAGAGCTGCGATCGATCACCGACGACATCGTCACCCAGCTCGACATGCGACTGCGGGAGTCGGGCTACTCCCTCGCCGCGCGCAAGAGCGCCGAGGAGGAGATCGTTCGGACCCTTTCGGGGCTTCGGATCCATGTCGACGGGAAGCTGAAGCTGCTGGAGGATGCCCTGCGTTTGGGAAAGCCGCAGAGCGGCGAACGGATCGTCGAGCAGGCGGAGGCGACCCTGCGCGAGACGCTCGAGGGGATCGACAAGCTGGCTCCGCTGTTTGAGAGCTACAAGAAGGCGGTGCCGACCTTTCTCGACGATTTTCTCGCTCCCGAGGGCATCATCACGCGCAAGAGGGAGCTCGACGAGGAGATCGAGGGGGTGCGCAAGGGCATCTCCGAGCGGCGGGATCGCTCGATCGCGCTTCGCGAAGAGAATCGCTCCCTTGCCGCGAAGATTGAGGAGTACCGCAAGACCCTCGAGGAGCTTCGCGTGAACGAGGCGCGCATGAAGGCCCAAGTTGCCGCCGCCGGGGAGGCGGTGGGGCTTCTGAAGCGTGAGTCGCGGGAGCACGAGGGACGCCTTGCGGAGATCACCGAAGAGATCGCCACCTGCAACGTTCGGATGGCCGAGATCGCCGAGCAGGTGAAGGGGTTGGAGGCGGAAAAGGGCCGCCTCGATAAAGAGGAGAAGGCGCTGCGCGCCGAGCTCTCGCGGCTCGAGAGCGGGATCGCCCAGCGGAACAAGGAACTTCTCCAGAAGCAGGATGGCTTGAAGGGGGCTCAGGAGAGCCTGAATCGGATCCAGGAACAGGTCGAGCAGCTGCAGATCGATCTTGCGGGCGTCAAGACCGAGGTGCGAAACATCTATGACAATTTCCGGGAGAGCCAATCGCGCGACTTGGCGGAGTTCGAGCCTCGGATGCTCGAGATAACCGAAGAGCCGAAGGATCTGCGCGTGCGGCTAGCGGAGGTGCGGGAGAAGGAGCGCGCCCTCGGTCAGGTCAACCTCATGGCTCCCGAGGAGTTTGCGGAGGTCAAGGAGCGCTACGAGTTTCTCACCGGGCAGCTGGAGGATCTCCGCAAGGCGAAAGAGGATCTGAAGAAGATCACCTCCGAGATACGCACGGAGTCCACGCAGCTCTTTCTCGACACCTATGAGCGCATCCGGAAGAACTTCCACGCGATGTTCCGCCGCCTCTTCGGCGGAGGCCGGGCGGAGCTCAAGCTCCTCGACACCGACAGCGTTCTCGAGTCGGGGATCGAGATCTACGCCCAGCCGCCCGGCAAGAAGCTCGAGAACATCGCCCTGCTCTCGGGTGGAGAGCGCTCCCTTGCCGCCGTCGCGCTTCTCTTTGCGACCTACATGGTGCGGCCCTCCCCCTTCTGCATCCTCGATGAGATCGACGCTGCGCTCGACGAGCAGAACGTCATGCGCTTCGTCAATCTCCTCCAGGAGTTCGGTACCTCCTCGCAATTCATCATCATCACCCACAGCAAGAGAACCGTGACCGGCGCGAAGACGCTCCTTGGGGTGACGATGGAGGAGTCTGGCGTCTCCAAGATCATCGCGGTGCGGATCGGCAGCACGCGCGAGGCGGTGGAGGCTTCGTCAGGATGACGATTCCGCGCGAGATTCGCCTGTTCATCCTGGCGACGGTAGTGGTCGCGATCGTCGCGGCGGTCATTGCCGCCGCGGTCTCCCAGTCCGGTCGGAAACCCGTTGCTTCGCTTCCGATAGACACGAGCCTTTCGGCGAGCATCGAGCGGTTTTCCTTCAGCGACCTCGAGTTTCCCAAGGACTACGTCACCGTGTGGAAGGACCGTTGGTATAGCTCCCGCCCGCAGGAGTCGGCCTGGACGTGGGAGGAGGTCAAGCGGTTCTGGAAGAACCCGCGCACGTCGGCGCTCGCCACCGTTAGCGCCCAGAATGACGCCCGGATGCGCGCGCTGTTCGAGGGGGTTCCCTGATTCGGAGGCCGGCGGGGATGGATCGAGCTCGGGTGGTGCGAGCTCTGCTCTCAGCATTTATCCTGGGGATGCTCGGGGTGACGCTTTCCTGTGCGACGAGCGGGGCCCAGGTCGCGCTCTCCGGAACCTCACCTGCGGGCTCCGCGGCGCTCGCTCCGCGAACCTCGCCTCCTTCCAGGGCTCCTTCGCCCTCTGCTGCCGGCTCGTCGATGGCTCCGGCGGCGCCGACGCCTCCCTCCGCGCTGTCCGCCGGGGCACCCGACTCGGCAGGCGCCCCTCCCCAAGCGGCCCCCCGAGAGGTGCCTACGGTTGTCGGAGCC
>DAHVAK010000067.1 GCA_027314665.1 Spirochaetales bacterium | reverse complement strand
GAGAGTAGGACGTTGCCAGGCATTTTTATTTTCACCGGCCCCTTGCGGCGGCGACAAATGACGACAAAAACGGCTGGCTGCCCCCTATAGCGTTTCACCCTCGAAACGCGGGAGGGCGAAAGGCGGCTCGCTCCCGCGAGGAGGAGTGAGCTCGGGGTATCGCGCGAGACGAGCTGGGCGGAAGCATTCGAAATAGGGGAGCGGTCATCCGGGTCACATTGACAGGTGATGGCGACCTCCTTACACTGCGGGTCAGCTGGCACAGGGGAGGCGCCGCCCAGATGGTGATCAACTTCATTGAACGGATTTACGTGAACAGCCCGGTTCATACGATCGATCAGCGACGGGTGGTCAAGTTTCTGAAGGAAACGAAGCAGCTTCCCGCAGGGAGCCACGTCCTTGAGATTGGATGCGGGCGGGGAGTGGGAATGCGGCTTATCGTTGAGTCCTTCTCACCAACTCGTGCGGAAGCGCTCGACCTTGATCCCCGAATGGTGAAGCTTGCCGAGCGACGGCTTCGTGGGATCGAGGGTACGGAGGTCGCATGCAGGGTTGCTGACGCGGAGAAGCTTCCGCAAGCGGACGGATCCGTGGATGCTGTGTTCGACTTCGGGGTTCTCCACCACCTGGAGAACTGGCGGAGCGGGCTCGCGGAGGTTGCGCGGGTCCTGAAGCGACAGGGCCTCTTCTACATCGAGGAGTATTTCCCGCACCTCTACGCAAATGCCCTATTGGGGCGCCTGCTCGTTCATCCCAAAGAGGACCGGTTCGAGCACACCGAGTTTCATGCGGCGCTTTCGGGAGCGGGGCTCCGGCTGCTCGACGGGGCGCGTGTCTCGTCATCGCGACTTCTCGGGGTTGCCGTCAAGCAGTAGGCGCGCGAACGCTATGCGGTCGACGCAATCGGTTTCTCCCCTCGTCCGTCCAAAGATGCTGCGCCTTGCCTTGCTGCCCGTAGCGTTTGTTTCGTCGTCCTTCAGAAAACCTCTCACCGACTCCGCGTCGGCGCCATTGGCTTTGACGTCGCGTAGGTCGTTGTCCATCGATACCACAGCCTCGTCCAACGTTGTTGGCAGGGTGCCGACAAACTCAAAGGTAGCCGCCAGAACGGCGTTTTCTCGAGCCGATTTGGGGAAAGAGGCTCAACCGACAACGCCGTTTTGGCAATGGGTCAATCGCTTTGTGAGCACCCTGTTTGGGGTGTCTCGCTCCACCAGAGCGTAGTCAATCTGGATGAAGCGGCAGCGTGAGATGGGAAAGAGGGTCGCAGAGTTCGACAAGATCGAGGCCAACGCTCGATAGCCTCGTGAAGTCGAGCGGCGTGAAACGCGCTGTTTGAATGAACGATTCGTCGGTCACCATGAAGATGGAGAAGATGATCGAAGAAGCGCTCAAGGGTGCGAGAATGAGAGCCCGGATGAAGCGCCCCATCGGAATGCCGCACAGCGTCGTGCCCAGATAAAGCCGTATCCCCGCCACCGCCCTCGAGAGCGGCAGTAGCTTGCTGTGGAAAGCGGCAGGACTTTTCGATCCCAGAGAATCCTCCTGCGCGGCATGGCCGGTCCCTGCCAGCCATGCGGTATGTCGACCGTCGGAGAGATCTTCGCGGATTTGGACTGATTCAGGGCCAGCGCTGGGGCGGGAGACGCGCGGGCGGGACCCGCGCCTTGAGCTTCGGGGCGATTTCTTCTATCTTGTAAGTCATGCATGAAACACTCGGCTCGGGCGCTACGGCGCAGAAGGCCGCCGGGGAGCTGGCCCCAGGGGAGGCGGTGGGCGGCAGGGCCAGCGCCGAAGCCTCAGGCGAGATCAGCTTCGAGACCGATCCCGAGACGCGCCTGCCGGTGGGTGTCAGCCGCTACTACGCGGCGTTGGCGCAAACCCGAGACCCCTATCGTGATCCGATTGCAGCCCAGTTCATACCGCGGCGAGAGGAGCTCCAGACCATCCCCTACGAATCGGGGGACCCGATCGGCGACCAACGGTACCGGGTCACCGAGCGTCTTGTCCATCACTACCGCGACCGGGCCCTTCTTCTCGTAAACGATCGCTGCGCAACCTACTGCCGGCACTGCTTCCGCCGCCACTTTACCGGGCACGGAGGGGGACGACTCTCGGAAGGGCAGCTTGAGGAGACCTGCGCCTACCTCCGCGCGACCCCCGCGGTGAAGGAGATTCTCTTGTCGGGAGGAGATCCGCTGATGCTCTCCGACGAGGAGATTGTCCTCATCCTGCGAAGGCTCAAGGAGATTGACCGGGACTACATCATCCGAATCTGCACGCGGATGCCGGTCGTGCTCCCCTCGCGGATCACCGAGGCGCTTGCCGCCAAGCTCGGAGAGTTCGACTCGCTGTGGGCCGTCATCCACACCAACCATCCGAGAGAGATCACTGCCGAGTTCCGCCTTGCCGTGCGGCGGCTCCTCGGCGCGGGGGTACCAGTGCTCAATCAGGCGGTCCTGCTTCGCGGAGTCAACGACGATGCCGCGACGCTCGAGGAGCTTTTTCGCGGCCTCGTGCGGGCGGGGGTGAAGCCCTACTATCTCTTTCAGGGCGATCTCGCGGCGGGAACGCGACACTTCCGCGTCTCCATCGAGCGGGGGATCGAGATTATGCGTGAACTTCGAGGCCGCCTCTCAGGCGTTGCTCTCCCCACCTATGCCGTGGACCTTCCCGGAGGGGCGGGGAAGGTGCCCATCGAGGCGGCGCTCCTCCGCACGGAAGCGGAGGCGTATGTCTTTCGGGGATCCGACGGACGGGAGCATCGCTATCCCCGCGAGGTCGGCTGACGGGCGCCCTGAGGGCGAGAGCAAGCGGCGCTACGGCGAATCGGGGAGATTGTCCTTGAGCTCGCGCAGCCACACCACAGCCTCGGAGTCGCTCGGAGCGCGCCAATCCCCGCGAGGCGAAAGCGACCCTCCGGATCCCACCTTCGGAGCGTTGGGGATGCAAGAGCGCTTGAACTGGCTGGTCTGGAAGAAGCGCTGGAGGAAGAGCTCGAGCCAGCGGGCGATGGTCGCAAGATCGTACTGGTGGCGTCGCTCGTCGGGCATCGGCTCGGGCCAGACCCCGGCCCTTCGATCGTGCCAGGCGTTGAAGGCAAGATAGGCGATCTTGCTCGGGCGAAAGCCGAACCGTGACACGTAGTACAGGTTGAAGTCCTGGAGCTCGTAGGGGCCTATCTTCGCCTCGGTGCTCTGGGCGGGGTTGGTCTGAGTGGGGGCGCCGTGGCTCCCGGCGCCGGCAGGGACGAGCTCCGGCGAGATCTCGGTATCGAGGATGGAGGCGAGGACCTGCGAGGCGGCCTCGTCGAGCTGCCTGCTGTCGATGACCCACCGGATAATGTACTGAATGAGGGTCTTCGGAACCGAAGCGTTCACGTTGTAGTGCGACATGTGATCCCCGACTCCGTAGGTGGCCCAGCCAAGGGCAAGCTCGCTTAGGTCCCCAGTGCCCACAACGAGGGCCCCGCGCTGGTTGGCGAGGCGGAAGAGGTGCGAGGTCCGCTCTCCCGCCTGAACGTTTTCGAAGGTGACGTCATAGACGGGCTTGCCCTCCGCGAAGGGGTGCTTCAGATCGCGGAACATCTGCATGCAGGCAGGACGAATGTCGATCTCTTCGGCGCTAACGCCGAGGGCCTTCATGAGGGCGTGGGCATTCGCTAGCGTCGTCGCGCTCGTGGCAAAACCCGGCATCGTGTAGGCGAGCACGTTCGTGCGGGGAAGACCGAGGCGGTCTGCGGTCTTGGTCGCAACGATGAGGGCATGGGTAGAATCGAGGCCCCCCGAGACTCCGATGACGATCCTCTCTATCCCCGTGTGACGGAGGCGCTTGGCGAGACCCTGCACCTGGATGTTGTAGGCCTCGTAGCAGCGCTCGTCGCGCTTGTGCGGATCATGAGGGACGTAGGGAAAGCGCTGCAGCGAGCGTTTGAGGGGGATGGCCCCCGAGGGAGCCTCAAAGGGAAAGCGCACGGTCCTCATGCGTGAGATCCGCTCACGATGCTCTTCGACGCTGTCGGTGAAGCTCGTGAGCCGCATCCGGTCCTGGACCAAGAGCTCCAGATCGACGTCGGCGGCGAGGAGCTGCTCTCCTGCGGCGAAGCGCTCCGACTCGGCAAGGAGCTCCCCGTTTTCGTAGATGAGGGCATGGCCGTCCCAGGCGAGATCCGTGGTCGACTCTCCAAAGCCCGCGGCCGAATAGAGGTAGGCGGCGACGCAGCGTCCCGACTGGGTCGCGGCGAGGAGCTTTCGGTATTCGGCCTTCCCGATGGTGATGTTGCTCGCCGAGAGGTTGGCGAGGATCGTCGCGCCGGCGAGGGCGGCATAGGCGCTTGGCGGAACGGGCGTCCAGAGATCCTCACAGATCTCCATGTGGAAGGTGAAGGCGGGACGCGATTCGGCTTGGAAGAGCAGGTCCGAGCCGAAGGGAACCTTCATCCCGAGCAGCTCGGCCTCGCGCGCCTGCGCCGCCCTCGCCGGCGCGAATTGGCGCTTCTCGTAGAACTCGCGGTAGGCAGGGAGAAAGCTCTTCGGCGTGATCCCGAGGATTTTGCCCTGATGGAGGGCGACCGCGCAATTGAAGAGCTTCTGCTCGATCCTCAAGGGCGCCCCCGCGACGAGGACCGCAGGGAGGCTTCTGCTCGCCTCGACCAGCCGTTCCAGGGACGCCAGCGTCGCCTCCAGCAGGGCATCCTGTTGAAAGAGGTCGTCGTTGCTGTATGCCGAAAGCCCAAGCTCCGGAAAGAGGACCAGGGCGGCTTGCTCGGCGCACGCCTTCTCGGCGAGGGCGACGGTCCGTTCGACGTTAAAGGAGGGGTCCGCGACGCGAACCTCAGGGGTGCAGACCGCCACCCGGAGGAATCCGTGGGCGTAGGGTGACAGAAACTCGCTCCTCCGCTTCATTGACGAATGCTACCGGCGCGTACTCCAGGTGTCAAGAAGAGCGAGGTTTTCTTGCCCCTTGACAACACGAATCTTTCGGGGCATTATCACTACTAAAATGATGGAATGGGTAGTGTATCGTACGAGCAGCACCCCGCAGCATTCCGACTGCGTGGAGGGGATCGCATGAGGCTTTCAACTCGCAGCACCTACGGCGTGCGCATGATGGCCCTGCTCGCGACGAGTCACGGCGGGGGGCCGATTCTCCTGAAAGAGGTGGCCGAACGGGGGAGGATCTCGGAGAAGTACCTGAGCCAGATCGTGATTCCACTGCGGAGCGCCGGATTGCTCCGTTCGGTGCGGGGGGCGCACGGCGGTTACGCATTGGGTCGCGAGCCAAAGCAGATCACCGTGCGGGAGATCGTCGAGCTGCTCGAGGGGGGACTTGAATTGGTCGATCCGCAGGAAGAAGGCAACGCATCGCAGCAGGCCACCGACCGGGCCGTCTGGAAGCTCTGGAAGCGCCTCTCGAGCGGGTTGATGCAATCCCTCGACAGCGTGACGCTCGACGACCTCGTCGCCGAAGCGGATGCGGACGGCTCCGGCACCTATAACATCTGACTGTCTACAGCGGACGATCGCCGCAGGAGGCGGTCCTTCGCGGGAGGAAGTGAAATGAAGGTTGCGGCAAACATTACTGCACTGGTCGGGAACACCCCGCTAGTCAGGATCAACAAGCTGCCCGGCGCCGAGAAGGCGACGGTGCTCGCAAAGCTCGAGTTCTTCAATCCGTGCTCGAGCGTGAAGGATCGCATCGCACAGGCAATGATCGAGGACGGAGAGCGGCGGGGACTCATTACCAAGGAGACCGTCATTATCGAGCCTACGAGCGGAAACACGGGGATCGGCCTCGCCTTCGTCTGCGCCCAGCGCGGCTACCGGCTCATCCTCACCATGCCGGAGAGCATGTCCATCGAGCGGCGCAAGCTTCTCGCGCGGCTGGGAGCGCAGATCGAGCTGACGCCGGCGGAAAAAGGGATGAGCGGCGCGATAGCGCGCGCCGAGGAGCTGCTCGCGCAGCATCCCAAGAGCTACATGCCGCAGCAGTTCAAGAATCCGGCCAATCCGGAGATCCACCGCAAGACCACCGCCGAGGAGATCTGGCGCGACACCGACGGGACCGTCGATATCTTCGTCGCAGGGGTCGGGACCGGCGGCACGCTCACCGGCGTCGGCGAGGTGCTGAAGAAGCGAAAAGCGCAGGTCCGCGTCGTGGCGGTCGAGCCCGCCAACTCGCCGGTGCTCTCGGGAGAGAAACCCGGACCGCATCGAATCCAGGGCATCGGTGCCGGGTTCGTGCCGGAGATTCTCAACCGGAAGCTGATCGACGAGATCGTGAAGGTCACGAACGAGGCATCCTTCGAGATGAGTGAGCGCCTGGCGCGAGAGGAGGGGATTCTCGCGGGAATCTCGAGCGGCGCGGCGATGCATGCGGCGATCGAGTTGGCACGGAGGCAGGATAACGCCGGAAAGACTATCGTGGTGGTGCTCCCGGACACGGGCGAGCGCTATCTCTCGCTCTTCTAGATCAACAAAAAGGAGAAGACCATGGCTACGGAGAAGAAGCATCGTTTCGAGACCATTGCAATCCACGGGGGGCACCAGCCGGACCCGACGACGACCTCGCTCGCCACTCCGATCTACCGCACGACTGCCTATCAGTTTCACGATACGACCCACGCGGCGAATCTCTTTGCGCTGAAGGAGCTGGGGAATATCTACACCCGCATCATGAACCCGACCCAGGATGAGCTGGAAAGGCGGATGGCCGAGCTCGAGGGCGGTGCCGCGGCGCTCGCTTTGGCCTCAGGAACCTCGGCTGTCTTCTACAGCATCATCAACATCCTGCGGCAGGGCGACGAGTTCGTGTCGGCGAACAACCTCTACGGCGGGACCTACACGATGTTCCACGATATCCTGCCCCAGTTCGGAATCGCCGCGCGCTTCGTCGATCCCCTCAAGCCCGAAAACTTCAAGAAGGCGATCACGGAGAAGACCAAGGCGATCTTCATCGAGACGATAGGCAATCCGCTCCTCGAGGTCGTCGACTTCGAGGCGATCGCCAAGATTGCGAACGAGGCCGGAGTGCCGCTCATCGTCGACTCTACATTCACCCCGCCCTACCTGCTCCGTCCGATCGAGCACGGCGCCGACATCGTCATTCATTCGCTCACGAAATGGATCGGCGGCCACGGGACGGGAATCGGCGGGATCATCATCGACGCCGGCAAGTTCAACTGGAACCAGAAGCGCTTCCCGCTCTTCTCCGAGCCCGATGAGAGCTATCACGGGCTGACCTGGGGCAAGGATCTTGGAGCGCTCCAGCCGATCGCTTTCACGCTGCGCGCCCGCACGGTCCCGCTTCGCAATCTCGGAGCCGCCATATCGCCGGACAACGCCTGGATATTCCTCCAGGGGATCGAGACCCTTGCCCTGCGCATGGAGCGCCACTGCGCGAACGCCTTCGCAGTGGCCAAGTGGCTTGCGAAACACCCGAAGGTGGAGTGGGTGCGCTACCCCGGCCTGGAGAGCGATCCGAGCCACGCGAACGCCGCCAAGTACCTGAAGCGCGGCTTCGGCGGCATGGTGGTTTTCGGCATCAAGGGGGGCAGGGAGGCCGGTGCGAAGTTCATCGAGTCGCTCAAGCTGTTTTCCCACGTTGCGAACGTCGGCGATGCCAAGAGCCTCGCGATCCATTCGGCGAGCACCACCCACTCGCAGCTCTCCGCCGAGCAGCAGCGGGCGGTCGGAATCGGACCCGAGCTGGTTCGCCTGTCGATCGGCATCGAGCACGTCGACGACATCGTCGCCGACCTCGAGCAGGCCTTCGGGTCATAGGGGAGAAGGCGCGTCCCTGCCTCCGGCGCCGCGGCCCCTCCTTCCACGCCGCGCCGCCGATCAGGGAATCAGCACCACCTGGATGTCGCACACGTTGGTGTTCGTCGGGCCGGTCTGAAGCAGTCCGTCGACCTTCGCGAAGAAGGTGTGCGAATCATTCTCCCGCAGGTAATTTGAGATTGAGAGAGCCCGTTCGCGGGCCCTCTCAATGAGGCTCGCCTCGGCAAAGGCTCCCGCCGCATCCGTCGGGCCGTCTTCGCCGTCGGTTGCCAAGGAAAGAAACACGCTTCCCCCGAGCCCCTCGGGATCCCGCTCCATCTCCTCGAGATAGGCCAGGGCCATCTCCTGGTTGCGGCCTCCCGTTCCCTTTCCTCTGATCGTCACGGTGGTCTCCCCGCCGGCGAGGAGACAGGCGGGCTTTCGGCAGACGAGATCGAGGGCAGAGACATCCTTCGCGATCGCCGCGAGCACCCTGGCGACCTCTCGAGCCTCGCCCACAAGGCGTGAGGTGAGGAGGAGGGTGTGGTAGCCCAAGCCCTCGGCCGCGCTCCTGGCCGCCTCGAGGGCGAAACGGTTCGATCCGATGACGAGGTTGGTGACCCGTGTGAAGGCGGGCCAGCCGGGCTTCGGGGTCTCCGCAATCTCGCCGCTGCGGCCTGCACGCAGGAGCTTCGTGACGGCAGCGGGAAGCTCCCGCTCGATCCCGAGGGTCTCGACGCTCTGCCAGGCTTGCGCGAAGGTCGTGGCGTCGGGCGCGGTCGGCCCCGAGGCGATGGTCTGGACGTCGTCTCCGACGACATCGGAGAGGATCAGGCTCACGGTCGTCGCGGGGAAGATCCGCTCGGCAAGCCGACCCCCGGCGAGCGACAGGAGATGCTTCCTGATGCAGTTGATCTGCTGGATGGTCGCTCCGGAGGCAAGAAGGACGTGCGTCGCGGCTTGAATCTCAGGCATGGTCACGGGGTGAGCGGGATCGAGAAGGGGGGAGGCGAGCAGGGAGGAGCCCCCTCCGGAGAGGAGGTTGATCACCAGGGTCCTCTCGTCGGCCTCGTCGGCCAAGGCGGCAAGCTCCGCCGCGGCGGAGGCGCTGCTCCCGTCGGGAACGGGGTGGCCGCCCTCCACGACCCGAATCCGGCGAAGCGGGAGGGCGTGACCCGGCTTGATGACGATAAGGCCGCGCTCGATCCTCTCGCCGAGGAGGTCCTCGACCGCCTTCGCCATCGGGGCTGACGCCTTGCCCGCCCCCAGCACAAAGAGCCGCGAGAAGCCTCCAAGCGGTATGAGACGATCGGCGCCCTCGGTTGCGATGCGCAATCCCCCATCCTCGAGGCTGAGGGTTCTTCGCACCATGGCATAAGGGTCGACGCGCTCGAGCGCCGCGCCCGCGATCTGGCGGAGATGGGATCTTCGGTCCACGCTGGAATGCCCTCCTCTCGCCTAGTATAGGGGCTGGAGCCGCACGGTCAACGCCGGGGAGAGCCCTGCGAAGACTGCGAGGCGGGACTCACTTTCTTTACCACAGCGAGGTAATCGTGTATCGTCGGGAGAAGGGAGGATGCGCCATGCAGGACGTGCGCGTCGCTTTTTTCGACAGCAAACCCTACGACATCCAGAGCTTCGACTCGCTGAGACCGGAAGGCTGGAGGTTCACCTACTACCGCGAGCACCTGATCCCCGACACGGTCGGGCTCGCCGACGGTCACAACGTCGTCTGCGTCTTCGTCAATGACCAGCTCACCTCCTCCGTGATCGAGCGGCTCGAGTCCTTCGGCGTCAAGCTGATCGCTCTGCGCTGCTCGGGATACAACAACGTCGACCTCGCGGCGGCCTACGGGCGCATTCACATCCTTCGCGTGCCGTCCTATTCCCCCCATGCGGTCGCCGAGCACGCGGTCGCTCTCATTCTGACGCTCAATCGCAAGACCCACAGGGCCTACAATCGGATCCGCGACAACAACTTCAACATCAACGGCCTGCTCGGCTTCGACCTCTACGGTCGAACCGCCGGAGTGGTGGGGACCGGGCGGATCGGCAAGGTGCTGATCTCCATTCTCCAGGGATTCGGGATGAAGATCCTCGCTTTCGACTCCTATCCGGACGAGGCCTTCGCCCGCGAGCGCTCCGTCGAGTACGTCGCGCTGTCGCGTTTGTACCGTGAATCGGATATCATCTCGCTTCACTGCCCGCTCACCCCCGGAACCTATCACATGATCAACGACGAGAGTCTGGCGATGATGAAGCGAGAGGTGATGATCATCAACACCAGCCGGGGCCAGCTCATCGACACCCAGGCCCTCATTCGAGCCCTCAAGGCGAATCGGATCGGGTACGCCGGACTGGACGTCTACGAAGAGGAGTCGGACTACTTTTTCGAGGATCTTTCGGGCTCGAACGTCGCCGACGATCTCCTCGCGCGCCTCATGACCTTCAACAACGTCCTGATCACCTCGCACCAGGCCTTCTTCACACAGGAGGCGCTGCTCAATATCGCGCGCGCGACGATCGACAACATTGCCGGCTACTTCTCCGGGCGGCCGCTCGTGAACGAGATCTGCTACCGCTGCGGGGAGGCAAGGAGCGCCTCGGTCGGCGTTCCCGGCGAGGCAGCGGCGCAGAGCGCCGACGGCTGCACGAGGGATCGAACGGGAAGGTGCTTCTAGAGAGGGTGGGCGGCGGCCGGCGAGGCCGCTCTCGCCTGTCATTGACGTTTCGGCGGCAATTGGCTACACTATCGCTCAAGCACCAACAGTATAAGAAGTAGTCGTCGTTTTTTCGGCCGCCAGCCTGACAAGGTTGGTGGGGGGCTTCGTTTTCGGGTGATGAACGCCGCTCCCCTCGAAGGGGGCCGCGGCGGATGGACTTGTTCAAAAGGAGAGGAAAATGAAGAAAGGCATCGGCGTCATTGCCGGCGTTCTCGGCATTGCCATCATGATGCTCGCGGGATGCTCGTCGGGCGGGCCCAAGACGGTCAACATCGGCTTTATCGGTCCCCTTACCGGGGACTATGCGAATTACGGCAAGCTCATGACTCAAGCGATCGAGATGGCGGTCGACGAGCGCAACGCAGCCGGCGGAATCGGCGGACACAAGGTGGACCTCATCGCCGAGGACGACGAAGGCAAGGTCGACAAGGCAAACGCCGCGATCGAGAAGCTTGCGAGCGTCAACCACATTCTCGGGCTGGTGGGGGCGGTCTTCTCCTCGAGCTCGATCGCAATTGCTCCGAAGGCGCAGGCCGAGAAGATCGTCATGATCTCTCCCTCCTCGACGCAGAAGGATCTCACCTCGCTCGGTAACTTCATCTTTCGGGATGTCGCGAGCGACGGTCTGCAGTCCGAGGTCTTCGGGCGCTACGTGGCGCAGGTCATGAAGATCAAGACGGTTGCGATCCTCTACATCAAGAACGACTACAGCCAGGGACTTGCCGACAGCTTCAAGGCGGTGTACGAGGGCAACGGGGGCAAGGTTGTCGACATGGAGACCGGTCTCCAGGGGGACAAGGACTTCAAGACCCAGCTCACGAAGATCAAGGCGACCAATCCGCAGGCGATCTACCTCCCCGACTACGTTGCCGAGATCGCGCAGATCCTCGCGCAGGCGAAAAGCCTTGGAATCAAGGCGCAGATGCTCTCCTCCGACGGCTTCTCGAATCCCGAGATTCTCACCCTCGCGGGCGCCAATTCCAACGGCGTGGTCTTCTCGGGTCCGGAGCGGGTCACGAAGAGCGCGAAGACCGAGGCCTTCGAGCAGAAGTACAAGGAGAGATGGGGCGAGGGCGCGGACGAGTTCAGCCTCAACTCCTACGACGCGGCGAACCTGATCATGGACGGAATACAGGCCGCCTATGACAAGGCGAGCCCTGCGGACAAGAAATCGCTCAACCTGAACCGCGATCTGATCCGCGACAGCGTCGCGAAGACCCATGACTATCAGGGCGTATCGGGCACGATCACCTTCTCCTCGGCGAATGGCGACGTGATCAAGAACATCGGCATCTCGACAGTGGTGAACCAGCAGTACAAGCAGCTCGAGGTCTACACCGTGAAGGACGGAACGCTGGTAAAGGTCCACTAGCCTTGACCGGCCCGCATCGCGAGCTCCCGCTGCCGGCATGCAGGGGGAGCCGCGTTGCTCTGAATAGGGGACGGCGCGGGTCCGTCGCAACCGGCTGGCCGAATCGCGCGAGAGGAAGGACGGCTATCAATCTCCCATGCACATTCCGCTCACCGAGCTAGTACAACAGCTCCTCAACGGCCTTACCCTGGGGAGCATCTACTCCCTCATCGCGCTCGGGTACACCATGGTCTACGGGATCCTGAAGTTCATCAACTTCGCCCACGGCGACATCCTCACCATGGGGACCTACGTTGGGCTCATTGCCTACACCGCTCTCATCGGCGGAAGCACCAATCCCGTGTGGATCCTGCTCTCCTTTGTGCTTGCCCTGATTGTCGCGATGCTCGCGAGCGCAGTCCTCGGGGTCGTGGTCGAGCGTGTCGCGTATCGACCCTTGCGCAAGGCCCCGCGCCTTGCGCCCCTGATAAGCGCGATCGGGGTCTCGATCATCCTCATGAACCTTGCGGCGTTCATCTTCGGGACGCGATCGCGCAACTTCCCCTATCCCTTTAACAATGCGACGATGAACTGGGGTGGGGTTGCCATCACCCCGCATGAGATTCTCATCCTCGTCGTCTCCCTCGTGCTCATGATCGTGCTCAAGCTCTTTGTCGACTTCTCCCGCCTGGGCAAGGCGATGCGGGCCACGAGCCTCGATCAAGAGGTGGCGAGCCTGATGGGCATCAACGTCAATTTCATCATCTCGCTGACCTTCTTCATTGGGAGCGCCCTCGCCGCCGTGGCCGGGGTGCTGGTCGCGATGAGCTACAAGGTCTATCCGACGATGGGCGGCCTGGCGGGCTTGAAGGCCTTCATCGCGGCGGTGGTCGGCGGGATCGGCAACATTACCGGTGCGATGATCGGCGGGCTGCTCCTCGGGGTGGTGGAGACCTTCGGGGTGGTGGTGCTCGGAATACCCGAGGGTTTCAAGGACACCATCGCCTTCGGGATTCTCATCATCGTGCTTCTCGTGAAGCCCTCGGGGATCATGGGGAAGTCCACGAGGGAGAAGGTGTAGCGATGATCGACTTCATGTCGCTTCTCGTCATCTACATCGGCATCTATGCCATCCTCGCGATGAGCCTCAACCTCATCGT
>DAHVAK010000015.1 GCA_027314665.1 Spirochaetales bacterium | reverse complement strand
GGTTGACGTCCACATGCTGCGCGTCAGCCGGATTCTCGGGCTCACTGCGCGGCGGCAGGCCGATCTCAAGGCCTCCCTCGAGATCACGGAAGCCCTCCGGGGGCTCTGTCCCGAGGACCCGGTGAAGTACGATTTTGCGATCACGAGGCTGGGTATCCGGCCGGATTTGACCTACGAGGACCTCATTGAAAAAGGTTCATGATTCGCGCATTCGTTGGGCTATTCGATCGCAGTCGCGATCGGGCAACATCTGGCAAGGAGAGCGACATGAAGAGCATGACAGGGTCCAAGACCGAGCGGAATCTCCTGACCGCCTTCGCGGGGGAATCGCAGGCGCGCAACCGCTACACCTACTTCGCCGGTAGGGCTCGCGACGAGGGCTATATGCAGATCTCGGCCATCTTTACGGAGACGGCCGACCAGGAGAAGGAGCACGCGAAGCGCTTCTTCGGCTTGTTGGACGGGGGCGAGATCGAGGTATCCGCGGCCTTTCCCGCCGGCAAGGTTGGGAGCACCGAAGAGAACCTCGCGGCGGCGGCGTCCGGAGAAAAGCACGAGTGGAGCCGGATGTATCCCGAGTTCGCGCGGATCGCTCGAGAGGAGGGCTTTGAGATGGCGGCCAAGGCCTTCGAGGCGGTCTCCGTCGCGGAGCGGCAGCACGAGCGGCGATACAACGCGCTCCTCGCGAATCTGAAGCAGGGCAAGGCCTTCAAGCGGGAGCAGCCGGTCCTCTGGCGCTGCATGAACTGCGGCTACATCTTCGAGGGCGAAGAGGCCCCGAAGGTCTGTCCGGCGTGTCTCCACCCTCAAGCCTACTTCGAGCTTCTCGCAGAGAACTGGTAGGGGCCGCCCGCCGGCCGCCCGCCAGTTGCAATTTCCGGGGAGACAAACAATAATGGGGCGGCTCGCGTCAGAGCGACCGCTCGTGGACGATGCGCGTTTCTTCCCCGTTGGTTCGGGCTGTGGTTTTGGAGGCTACCGTGAAGAGATACGTGTGCAATGTATGCGGCTACATCTATGATCCCGCCGAGGGCGATCCGGACAATGGGATTGAGCCGGGAACGGCATGGGAAGAGGTGCCCGAAGACTGGGTCTGCCCGGTCTGTGGAGCTCCCAAGGAAGATTTTTCGGAAGAGTGAGGCGCGCCGCCGCTCGCGGTGAGCGCCGTTCCGGAGCAAAGGGGGGCCCCCAAAGGTTCCCCTTTTTTTATCGTCCCGACGGCGCCCTGATCGCCTCCCGGCCCTCTCCGGCGGCCTATTCTCCGCTCGCCGGAGTGTAGCGGTGATTGCGGAAGATCCGCGGATCGACACCGTGCTTCGCGACGCGCAGACCCATGATGCGCTCGCTGATGCCCAAGAGGCGGGCCGCCTTCGCCATGTTCCCCTTCGATGACTTCAGCGCGTCGAGAATCAGCTCCCGCTCCATGTTGTCGAGGGCCTCCGGGAGGGTCGAGTGCAGCTGGGTGTCGGTCGACTCGGCGGACTGGAGGGTAGGCGGCAGGTGGTGCCCGTGAATGACCTCGTCGGCGGAAAGCAGGACCGCCCGCTCGATGCAGTTTTCCAGCTCCCGGACGTTGCCGGGCCAGTGGTAGTTGGTAAGAAGGTTGATCGCAGAGGTGGAGATGCGCTTGATGGACTTGTGATTCTGCCGGGAGTACTTCTCGGTGAAGTAGTCGGCTAGGAGCGTAATGTCGCTCTTGCGGTCGCGCAGCGGCGGGATGTGAATCGGAAAAACGTTGAGCCGGTAGTAGAGATCCTCGCGAAAAAGCGATCGCTCCATCAGCTCTTCCAGGTTGCGGTTGGTGGCGGTGATGACCCGGACGTTCGAGCGGAGGGTCTCGTTTCCCCCGACCCGCTCGAACTCCCTTTCCTGCAGGACCCGCAGCAGCTTGACTTGCGTCGTGGGCGAGAGGTCGCCGATCTCGTCCAGGAAGATGGTTCCGCCGTTGGCGAGCTCAAAGCGCCCCTTGCGCGTCGCGATCGCCCCGGTGAAGGCGCCCTTCTCGTGTCCGAAGAGCTCGCTTTCGAGTACGGTCTCCGGCAGCGCGGCGCAGTTGACCTTGACGAAGGGCTTGTCGGCCCGAAGGCTGTTGTAGTGGAGAGCCTGGGCGACCAGCTCCTTGCCCGTGCCGCTTTCGCCTCGGATGAGGACGGTCGCGTCGCTCTTGGAAACCTGCGCGATGAGATCGAAGACCTCCTGCATCGCGTGCGAGTTGCCAAGGATGTTCGAGGGCTTGAATCGGTCCTTGAGCTCCTCCTGGAGCCGGGCGTTTTCCTCGACGAGTCGCTGACGCTCCTCTTCGATCTCCTGCCGCAGCTTCACCGCCCGGGCGATCATGGAGGACATGATCGACAGGAGCCGCACGTCCTCGTCCAGGCTGATGTCCTCGGCGAAGAGCCTGTCCACGCTCAAGGCCCCGATGGTCTCGCTGCCGAGCTTGATCGGAACGCAGATGAAAGAGATGTCCTTCTTGCGAAGATCCTTGCGGGCCCCGGTTCTATTGAGGAACATCGGGTCGGCGGAGATGTTCGGCACCACCATGGGCTTCCCCGTCTGGACCACCTTCCCTGTGACGCCCTCGCCGATGCGGTACTTCCCTTTCTCCTTCTGGCTGTTGGAGAGCCCGTAGGCGGCCTCGATGGAGATCTCCCCGGATTCGCGGTTGAGGAGGGTGATCGTTCCGCGAAGCATGCCCATGTTCTCGGCGATGGCCTTGAGAACGGGGGTAACCACGGTTTCGAGCTCGATGCTCTGGTCGAGGGTTTGACTCACCTCGAAGAGCAGCTGGAGCTCCTGGATCTTGCGTCGATAGTGCGATCGGTCTTCACTTGACATATCTGTCCGGCAGTCTCCGAGTATATCGAACGGCCGCGAGCGTGCCAACTATTGACAAAAACCGGTCGATTTGGTAGCTTCTTTGGGCTACCGAGACACGCCCTTGTAGCTCAGCTGGCAGAGCACCTCCATGGTAAGGAGGGGGTCATCGGTTCAAATCCGATCGAGGGCTCTTGCCGCTCTGCCTCAAGAGGCCTTGGCAGTGAGGGGTGACGGCCTCTTCCGGCGTACTTTACACGCACGCTCCTTCCTGATAGGCTGGGTGTCTGGTGCTTTTTCGCCCGCGAGCCCGCGGGGTGGCCGCCAACCTGCGGTCCGTCCGTGAACAGACGGGTTAGAGAGGAGTCAATCGTACACCATGGCGAAGTCAAAGAAGGGATCCGTCGAGCTTATCGCTCTCCAGTGTACCGAGTGCAACCGACGAAATTATACCACAAAGAAGAACCGGCGCAACACCCAGGCCAAGCTGGAGCTCATGAAGTACTGCCGGTTCGATCGGAAGCACACTCTCCACAAAGAAGCGAAGGTTAAGTGAACCAGAGGCCAGTAGCTCTAACGGCTAGAGCGCCGGTCTCCAAAACCGGATGTTGCAGGTTCGAATCCTGCCTGGCCTGTCTTTTCTCTCTGCAGGAGCGCTAGATATGAAGAAGATCGTCCAGTTCTTCAAGGACAGCTACGCCGAGCTTAGAAAGGTCGTTTGGCCCAGTCGCGAGGAAGTGGCATCGTCCACGAAGGTCGTCCTTGTCTCCGTGATCATCTTTGCCGTTGTTCTTGGGGCGGTCGATTTTCTCCTGCTTGCGGGCGTCAATATCATCTTTTAGGCGGAGCGAAGGATACAGGAAGCGAATGTCCAAAGGGTGGTATGTTGTTCACACCTATTCGGGGTACGAGAACAAGGTAGAGAAATACATCCGCAAGATCATGGAGAACCCCTCGTTCGCCGAGGTCATCCATGACGTCAAGGTGCCCTCCGAAGAGGTGGTCGAGGTCAAAGAGGGCAAGAAGAAGATTTCTACGAAGAAGTTCCTGCCCGGCTACATCCTCGTTGAGATGGATCTTCCCGATCGCGGATGGAAGACCGCCTGCTCGCAGATCAAGAAGATCCAGGGGGTCACCGGCTTCGTCGGCTCAATCGGCGGCTCCAAGCCGCAGCCGATTGCCGCCGAGGAGGCGCGATCCGTACTGCAGAAGGCGGGAGAGATCAAGACCGACAAGACGATCCGCCCGAAGCAGACCTTCAATGTCGGCGAGTCGGTGCGGGTCGTCGATGGTCCCTTCGATTCCTTCACGGGCACCGTCGAAGAGGTTAATCTCGAGAAGGGCAAGCTCAGGGTGATGGTCGGCATCTTCGGGCGGGCAACCCCCGTCGAGGTCGACTTCCTGCAAGTGGAGAAGATTTGAGCGGCCGCGAAGGGCCGGTGCCGGCCCGCAGCCGTGGGATAGAGAGTGGAGCCTGTTGGGAGCCTGTCGACCGCGAGGAGCGATCGACGCGGCGCGGCATCGAGGCGATGCGCAAGCCGTCACGGGGCGATAATACCACAAGGGAGTAGCTGATGGCAAAGAAGAAGATATCTGCACTCGTCAAGCTGCAGGTGCCGGCCGGCAAGGCAACGCCGGCGCCGCCCGTAGGACCGGCGCTCGGACCGCACGGGGTAAGCGCCCCGCAGTTCGTCCAGCAGTTCAACGAGAAAACGAAGAACCTCGAGCCCGGGCTCACGGTTCCGGTCGTGATCACGATCTACGCGGACAAGAGCTTCACCTTCATCGTGAAGACCCCGCCCGCGGCGGTCCTGATCAAGAAGGCCTGTGGCGTTGAGAAGGGCTCGGCGGAGCCTCGCAAGAACAAGGTCGCGAAGCTCAGCGCCGCGAAGCTGCGCGAGATCGCTGAGCTGAAGCTCCCGGACCTGAATGCGAACGATGTCGAAGCGGCGATGCGCATCATCGCGGGAACCGCTCGCAGCATGGGCGTCGAGGTGGAGCAGTAGCATGAAACATGGGAAGAAATACCGCGCGGCTGCCGTAAAATTCGACAAGCTCGAGCCTACGGGCTTCGAAGAGGCCGCCAAGATGGTGAAGGAGGTCGCCTTCGCGAAGTTCGACGAGTCGGTCGACCTTGCTCTGCACCTCAATCTGAAGAAAAGCCAGACGGTTCGCGATACCCTGGTGCTCCCGCACCAGTTCAGCGCCGAGAAGAAGATTCTGGTTTTTGCCAAGGGCGAAAAGGCGGAAGAGGCAAAGGCCGCCGGGGCCGCCTTCGTCGGTGACGTCGATCTGGTCGAGAAGATCAAGGACGGGTGGCTCGACTTCGATATCGCGGTGGCAACCCCAGACATGATGAAGGACGTCGGTCGTCTCGGTCCTATCCTCGGGCGGCGGGGTCTGATGCCGAACCCGAAGACCCAGACCGTCACCTTTGACATCAAAGGCGCCATCGCCGAGCTGCGAAAGGGGCGGGTCGAGTATCGTACCGACAAGGCCGGATGCGTCAACGTCACGGTCGGAAAGGTGTCAATGGAGCCTGTCACGATCAGCGAGAACGTCCGCGCGGTTATCCGCGAAATCGAGCGAAAGCGTCCGCCGGATGTGAAGGGGGAGTATATCCGAACTGCGACCCTTTCCTCGACGATGGGACCGGGCGTACGGGTTTCAACGAAGAAAGAGCTAGCCAAGGAAGGGCGGTAAGGAGTCGCTATGGCCGAGACTGAAGCGAAGGTGCAGCAAAGCAAGATCGAAGCGGTCGGCAAGCTCAAGGAGCAGTTCGCCGCCTACCGCGACTTCATCTTTACCGACTACCGAGGGCTCACGGTCGCGCAGATCACCGAGCTCCGCCACCGCCTGCGCGAGCAGCGCAGCGTGTTCAAGGTAGTGAAGAATGGCTACGCGAAGATCGTTCTGCGGGGGCTCAATGCGCCCGACGTTTCGGGGCACCTCACCGGCCCCACGGCGATCGCGCTGGTAAAAGAGGATGCGGCCGCTGCGGCCCGAACCCTCTTCGACTACACCAAGGAGAGCCCCCTCAAGGTGAAGGGCGGGCTCATCGAGGGTGGGGTCTATGATTCGAGGCAGGTCGAGGCTCTCTCGAAGCTGCCGTCGAAGAACGTGCTCCTCGCGCAGCTGATGGGAACGATGAAGGCGCCGCTGCAGAACCTTGTCTTCGCGTTGAATGGAATCACGACCAAGCTGGTGCGAACCCTGGTCGCGGTTGCCGAGGCTAAACAGGGCTAAAGCAATTTGTGCGGCATCAGTCTTCGACAAAGTAGCATGCTGTTGCCGCCAAAAGAAAGCGAGGCCGCGCGATCGCGGCCGATAAACGCGCAAGTTCGCGCGACTAAAAAC
>DAHVAK010000054.1 GCA_027314665.1 Spirochaetales bacterium | reverse complement strand
GCCCCCATCTTCGCCGCGTTGGCGGAGAGATTCTCCTCGACGAGGACCTTCAGGGCGACTCGCCCGACGGCGCAGGCGAGAGGATTGCCTCCGAAGGTGCTGCCGTGCTCTCCGGGCTGAAAGACGTCGAGCACATCCCCGCGGGCGAGCACCGCGGAGACCGGGACGTAGCCTCCCCCGAGCGACTTGCCGATGATCGTCACATCGGCCTTCACCCCCCAGTGCTCCTCGGCGAGCAGCTTCCCGGTGCGTCCGAGCCCGGTCTGGATCTCGTCGAGCACGAGGCAGACGTTGTGGGCCGTGCAGAGCTTGCGGACTTCTTGAAGGTAGCCGTCGGGCGGAACGTTGACGCCGCCCTCTCCCTGGACCGGCTCCACGAGAAAGGCGACCGTGTTTGGGGTGATCGCCTCCTTGAGGGCCTTGGCGTCGCCGAAGGGTATCACCTTGAAGCCGTCGGGGAAGGGACCGAAGCCGGCCCGGTACTTCTCCACCGTGCTGAAGCCAACGACGGCGATGGTGCGACCGTGGAAGTTGTCGGCGCACACGATGATCTCGGCCTTCCCCTCTGGGATCTTCTTCCTCGCGTAGCCCCACTTTCGCACGGCCTTCAAGGCGGTCTCCACCGCTTCGGCCCCGCTGTTCATGAGGAGCACGCGCCGCGATCCGGTGAGGTCGCAGAGATCCTTGTAGAAGGGACCGGCTTGATCGTTGCGGAAGGCGCGCGAGATGACGCTCACCTTCTCAGCCTGCTCGATGAAGGTCTTGTGGATCTTGGGATGGCTGTGGCCGTGATTCACGGCGCCGTAGGCCGAGACGCAATCGAGATAGCGATTCCCGTCGGTGTCCCATGCCCAGACCCCCTTCGCGCGCGCCACCACGACGTCGAAGGGCTTGTAGTTGTTGGTGCCATAGGTAGCCTCAAGGCGGATGTACTCGTCTCGGGTCATATCAGTTCCTTTTGGTTGTTGTGTGCGATCCCTTATAAAACCGGGTGATCCATTGTAGTGCGCGGGCCTCGTTTGGTAAAGCCGTTGGGCCGAGCGGTCGGGAAGCCGGTACTTCTCTCCTTGGCAGGCGACGAGCCCCTCGGCGGCAAGCTGCCCGAGCGAAAGGGTGATTCGCTCCGGTGGGTAGGCAAGCTCGCTCTCGATCTCAGAGAAGCTCGCCTCCTCGCGGCTCGTGAGGTAGGCGAGGAGGCGTCCGCGGATCTGACGGTTTGAGTTTTCGAAGCGGGGTTGGCGGGTGTGGTGGGCGCTTCGCCGGTTCGGATTGGTCACTCTCACCTTGAGCATGGCCCCGAAATCCATCAGGGCGTAGTACCAGCCGCGGGGGTCCTCCCGCTCGAGGGTGGCCTCGACGAGAGGAAGGATCTCTCGATCGCGCACGCCTTCCCGCTCGGCAAAAAAATAGTGGAGATAGACCCGGCGGATGTTGGTCTCGATGAGAGCAAGCGGCATGCCAAAGGCAAAGGCGCAGACCGCTGCGGCCGAGTAGGGCCCAACTCCCGGGAGCTCGACGAGAAGGCTGGGGTCCGACGGAAGCCTCCCGCCGAAGCGCTGCGTCACGATTGAGGCGGCTTCGGCGAGGGCCTTCGCGCGTCGGTTGTAGCCGAGCCCCTGCCAGAGCGATAGCACCTCGCGCAGCGGGGCCGCTGCGAGATGCGCGAAGTCGGGATAGCGCTCGATGAAGGCGCGGTACTTCGGGACCACCCTATCGGTCTGGGTCTGCTGGAGCATGAGCTCGGAGACCAGGATGCGGTAGGGATCGGTGGTCTCGCGCCAGGGGAAGCGCCTGCCGAAGCGGCGGTAGAACTCGCGGACAAGCGCGCGGAAGCGAGCCACCGCCTCCCCGCTCGGAAGGGAGCCCGGGGGAAGGGCGTCGAAGGGGGCGAGCTGCTCCTCCGAGGGGAAGTCGGGGAGGCGAGGCTCACGGGCGGAGTCGGGTTGGCGGCGGGGCATCGGTTTGCGGCGGGCGGACCCGCTCACTTCATCGAGAGATTGAAGACGCCGTCCCAGTTGGATGGGGGCGGGCTCTTTGTGTACTCCTCGCAGCGCTTGGCGAAGACCCGCGAAGGCCCATCCTCCGGGCGCAGCCGAAGGGTCTCCTCGAAGCCGGACTTCGCCCGCTCCCACTCCTTGTCCTCGAAGAGGCCCAGAGCCTCGTGGAAGCGCTCGACAGCCTCCGCAAGCGATCCATCCCCTGCGCTCCGCTCGGCGACGAGCTCGTAGACCTGGACCGGCTGCTGGATTCCCACCACCCGAACCCGGTCGAGCCTGCGAAACAGGAAGCCGTCGCCGCATTCGCCCTTCGTCCCTTCGCTCACGAGGATCCAGGTCCCGTACTGCTTGTTCACCCCCTCCAGACGGGCCGCCAGGTTTACGGAGTTCCCCATGATCGTGTAGTCCATCTTGTTTGCGGTCCCCATGTTGCCGACGACCATCTCGCCGGTATTGATTCCGATGCGCGTGAGAAGGGGTCCCGGGGAGAGTCCTTCGGCGGAGAAGCGCTCGTTGAGGAGCGCCTCGGAACGCTTCATGCGAAGCGCGGCGGCGCAGGCCCGGCTCGCATGGTCGGCGAAAGGCAGCGGCGCGCCGAAGAAGGAGCTGATCGCATCGCCTTCGTACTTGTCGATGGTGCCACGCTCCTCCAGGATGATGTCGCTCATCGACGTGAGGTAGTGGTTCAGGAGCGCAACGAGGTCCGAGGGGGGCATCTGCTCGGAGATGGTCGAGAAGCCCTTCACATCGGTGAAGAAGGCGGTAAGGATCTTCTGCTCTCCGCCGAGGGAGAGCTTGTCCGGATCGGCGAGCAGCTCGTTGATGACGTCGCCGGAAAGATAGCGCCCGAAGGCGTTGCGGATATAGCTTTTCTCGCGCGCCTCCGACAGGAATTTGATGACGGTGAGGAGGAGAAAGATGAGAAAGAGGGCGAGGAGCGGCGCGGTCACGGCAAGATAGAGGCGCGTGAGGACGAAGAGCACGATCGTGCTCCCGAGAAAGGCGAGGATGAAGCCGATCCCGATCAGGATCGAGGGCAGGGGCGACAGCCTGCGAATCGCGAAGAAGAGCCCCAGACCGAAGACCGCCGTGAGCACCGTCGAGTACCACGAGGGAAGCTCGTCGAGGAAACGTCCGGTCAGGATGGAGTTCGCGACGGTAGCGTGCGTCCCGACGTTGGCGTACTGGCGGTCAAAGGGGTTCACGCCGAAGTCGGTCGTCGAGGTGGCGGTCGCCCCGATAATGCAAAAGGAGCCGGCGAGCTCGCGCGCAAGATAGCTTCGCACTTCCATGAAGGCCGCGTAGAGCTTGCGCGTCTGCTGGAACTTCGAAACCACGTCGCTGCGGACTGCGGTGAACTGGCCGCGCTGGTCGGCGGTGATCCCCGGCGTCGCGAGGGCGGAATCGATTTGGGCGAGGACCTGCGGCTCGACGCTGCTCCCCAGGTAGCGCCCGACCCCATCGAAGAACGCGACGCGAAGCGCTCGGTAGCGGGGGATGAGGTCGGGGCTACCGCCTGCGAGGACCTCCTTGCGGATGGCCTCGGCCTCATCGTAGTGATTGAAGAGGGCCACGCCGCCCGGATAGAAGGAGAGGTAGTTGGCGTCGGCCATCCCGTGGAGCAGGGTGAGCAGAGCCTCCTCTTGCTCCTCGTAGCGAACTAGGTAGTAGTAGCTCATTTGCCGGTAGCTCTTCGCGAAGGTTCGCTTCGGCCAGTTCAACAGGAAATCCCCCTCCGAGGTCAGGGGAATCGTGATGTCGTTCGGGGCCTGTCCGGGGATCCGCGCTCCTTTGAGCACGATCCGGCGGGCATAGAGGTCTATCTCCGGGTCTCCCAGATAGTGAACGAGGGGCGCAAAGGCGAGCTGCCCGAAGTACCTCCCGCCGTAGCGGACGACGAGATCGACCCGCCGCCTAACCCCGTCCGGATCGACGAGGACGTGCGGGAAGCCGCCTCCCGCCGCGCGGCTCAAGATCGGCTGGATGGCCGGGTGCAGCCCCGCCACCTCGTGGCCGTAGGGCCCCTTTACCACCACGTTCTTTAGGGAGTCATGATCGAGGACCCACCGCTCGTAGTCGGGCGGCAGCTCGGTCTTCTGCGGGACGTAGTTGACCGTGAAGTAGGCGCGCTGAAAGAAGCGAGCCGCCTGGCCGAGGTAGGTGTCGTTGTCTCGCGCAATGGCCTGAACGCTGCTCAGGAGCAGCTTCTTGGCATCGTCGCTCATGCCGGAAAGCTGCCGAACGTAGTCCCCGGCGTCGGCAAGAGGGATGCTGCCGGTCTGGATGGCCTGGAATAGCCCCGTGATGTTCTGATCCAGCTCGCCGAACTGCCGGTCGAAAAGTTGGGGGATCTGCCGGTTCAGATAGGGGGCGTCGACCCCGAGGGGGCTGGGGTCGACATACTCAACGTCGAAAACCGCGTAGGACGCCCCGAACTCCTTCAGGGTGATGAGCCCATCGGCCATGACGCTTCGGCTCCACGGCCAGACCCCAACCTTGGCGATCGAGGTGTCGTCGATATCGAGGATGAGGATGGAGCGGTTCTCCGGCGCGTCCCCCTTCAGATGCAGGTACAGGTCATACGCCCGGTCATCCACGCCGGAAAAGAGGCCGAGGAGGCTGCCCAACCCGAAAATGAGGACCACGATCACCGGCACGAGGAAGTCGAGGTTCAGCTTCTTCGTCATCGCCCTTTTTCCTTAGTGTTTTTGAAAGAAAACTTGACAGGGAGTATACTATGCTCCATTGTTAGCGTCGACAAAAACAGGAGGGACCAGTTGAAAAAAAGGGGGGTCCTCGTCTTCTGCCTTTTGTCGTCATGGTGGACCGCGCCGCTTTGGGCTCAATCCAACGCGGTGATGGATTCTCTGCTCGCTCAGAAGCAGGCGTCCTTTGGGGACGCGGTCTACATGGCGATGTCCGCAGTCAAGCTCGTTCCCGAGACGGCCTCGCCGGCTGACGCAATCAAGGCGCTCAAGGGCGAGGCGTGGGGAGTGAGCGTTCTCGCCGCCGACGCTCCGATCACCCTCGGCCAGTACGCCTTTCTGCTCATGCGGGCCTTCAAGATGCGCGGGGGCCTGATGTACAGCCTCTTTCCCGGCCCGCGCTACGCGGCGCGGGAATTGGCCTATGACCGTCTCATCTACGGGGATGCAAGCCCCTATCGGACCGTAAGCGGTCGGGAGGTCGTCGAGATACTCGGCAGCGTCATGCGCTACGAGGAGTCTCGCTCATGAGGGGGCGCGCAGCTCTCGCGGCGGTGCTCCTCGTTCTCTCAGGCGCCTGGCTCTCCGGGCTCGATTTCGGGGCGACCCTCGACAACATGTCGAGCTACGGCAATCAGCAGATCCCGGGCTTCACCCAGAAGGACAGGCTCGCTGGCTGGCTTACCACGAGCATCGGCTCGAACCTCACCTTCGCGGCGACCGCAAGCGCGCAGCTCTGGAACCTCTCGCCATGGTACATCCTCAACGTGGACCAACTGAACCTCGCAGGGCAATTCCCGAGGGTCGGCGGAGGGCCGGTGCTCCTCGACTTCACGGTCGGGCGCTACTTTGAAAGCGACTTCACCGGATTGGTCTTTTCCCAGCAGAGCATCGACGGCTTTCAGCTCGGCTTCGGCATTCCGGGCCTGGTCGTCACGGCGGACGTCGGCTACACGGGGCTCACCCTCAACCCGCTCTCCTACATCGTCATGACCGAGGCGGACGCCGTTGCCCAGGGCAACTCGTCCGAGTTCTTCGGCTCGCCCCGAGTCGTCGAGCGGCTGCAGCTCCTCCTCCCGGGGCTGTTCCTCCAGCAGGACCTTACCCTCACCGCCATCCTCCAGCAGGACATGCGCTCCCTGGTTTCCAATGTGAGCCTCATCCAGCCGGGGACCACGGCCCTCACCTTCGGGCAGGGGGGAAGTCTCGACAGCGAATACTTCGGAGCGGGACTCTCGGGGGCGCTTGCCAAGGACCTCTACTACAGCAGCTACGCCTACCTGGAGACGGGCCGGACCCTCTCCTACCTCTCCGCTTCCGGCTCCTACCAGTACGAGCCAATCCTCGCCGCCCTCGGGGGAGTAGGGGTGCATTACTATCTCTCCGGCTTTCTCGGCTCGACGATCGGGCTCGATCTCCTTTACGCAAGCGGCGACGCGGACTTCACCCAGCCGATCGAGGGCAACACCGCGGGAAATGCGACCGCCTTCCTCCCCATCACCACCCCGCCTCGCCTCCTTGCCCTCGCCTTCTCGCCGAACCTCGAGAACCTCGCTGCCGCGACCTTGAGCTACTCGGTTCGCCCCTTCGCAGGCTCGCCGAAGAGCCCCGACGCCCTGCGGAACCTGCAGGCCGTGGTGAAGGCGATCCCGATGCTCCGTCCGACGACCGGGGCGCTCGCCGCCCCGGGCATCGCCCCCTCGGCGGTCTCCGCGAGCCTTTCTCCCACCTTCGACAACCTCTATCTCGGAAGCGAGTTCGACCTCGTCGTGAACTACCGCCCCCTCTCCGATCTCGGGGTGGCGCTTTCGGGAGGGCTCTTCCTCCCCAACGCAAGCGTCTTCGTGAGCTCCGCGCTTCAGTACTACGCCGAGCTCGATCTCTCGCTCAGTTTCTAGCTATGAGTCGTGCCAGACTTGGAGGAGATTGATGAAGATGCGATTGACGGTAGCGGCGCTCGCGCTTCTACTTCTCGGCGTCCCGCTCTTCGCGCAGCAGACCGCGGTTATCAAGCAGCTCACCGGTAGGGTGCAGCTGAAGGCCCCCGGGGCGGAATGGGTCAACGCCGCCCCCGGAGCCGCGGTCGGTCGAGGGACGATTATCTCGACCGGGTTC
>DAHVAK010000047.1 GCA_027314665.1 Spirochaetales bacterium | reverse complement strand
TCCCCCGCACCATCACCGTCTCTGCGCCGGTCTGGGAGTAGAAGGACGGAAGCGGATTGCCGTGCTTCAACCGGTGCCACTCGCTCGAGAGGTTTGAGATGATCTCCCGGCCGGGGTTCTTCATGCGGTCAGGCTATCAAGCCACGAATCCTCCCGTCAAGCGCGGCCTGATCGGCGGTGAAGGAGGCGAGCCCGGCAAGATTGAGCAGGGTGTCGATCGCGAGCTCTCCCCGCTTGATTCCCTCCGCCCAGCGAGCGTGCCGCGGGATCTTTCCCTCCGAGGCGATATAGCCCCGGGCTTCCGCAGAGAGCGCGGGGAAGAGATCCGCGCAGCCGAGCTCCCGCGCGCGCGCGATGACTCCCGCTCCGTCGGCCGGCGGCTCCCTGTCCAGGCTCTCGCCGAGGGACAGGACCTCCTCGGAGACCTCCCATAGCTTTGCGAGGCCGATCTCCTTCGCGCTCACCCCTTCGGCGACCGTGACCGGATACTCCTCGGCGAGCCGGGAGGTGAAGGAGCCCGAAAGGCTTTCCCGCGCCTTCTCGGCGACCGCCGTGGGGATGGTGAAGACGTCGATCCCCGCGAGGGTCTCGATCTGGTCGGCGCTGCGGATGCTCGCTCCGATCTGCCGCGTCGGCTCCCGATGACCCGCGCTTAAGCGCTTCACGATCCGCTGGCTTGCGAGCGTGGCCTTCTCGCCTACGAGCCTTCCGTCGCCGAGCTTGTTGTCGGAGAGATAGGAGCCGAGCCGCCCGAGGAAGACGTTCACGTAGCTCGGCTTGGCGACCGCCGTCACGAGGGCGTTTTGTCGGGCGGAAAACTCCAGGGTGAAGTTGATCGGAATGCCCGCCTCGCGCAGCTTGCGGGCTCCGAGGAGTCCGGTGGCGGTAAGCGGAACCTTGACGATGAAGTGATCGGGCGAGATCTCGTGGAAGCGCCTGCCGTACTCCACGATGCCCTCAAGGTCGTCCGCGAGGTCGGTATGCAGCTCGACGCTCACCCTTCCTCCGAAGCGCTCGACGAGCCGCAGCCCGTGGCGTGCGTTCAGCACGAAGGCGATATCGAGCACCCGCTCGCCCAAGGGGAGGCCGGAGAGCACCTTGTTGGCGACCCTGATGAAGGGATCGTAGATTCCCTTCTGCACCTCCTTGTTGAGAAGGGTGTTGTTCGTGGTGAGCGCGGTCATCTCATCGGACCAGAGCTTGCTCGCCTCCTCGATGTCGCCCGTGTCGAGCCAGATCTCCGAGCCCGCCGAGCGGAGCCCTTTCCAGAATGCGTCTTTGCGGGCCGCGGCGCGAGAGTCGTCTCGGCCCAGGTCGCTCAAGGCGAGCTCCTTCAAGCTCTTGGCAACCGCTGTGTCGCTAGCAATCATCTTTCTTACCTCGCTTCAATCTGAGATACCCATACTGTTAATGTAATCTTTTCGCGAGGAGTTGACTGCGACCACCGGATGCCGCGCCCGAAAGGGCGCGTCCGTCGAGAAATCCTATTCCGCGGAGCGGCTCTCGCGGTTTCCCAGAAAGGCGACCAGGGCCTCCGCGTCCTTCTCCCGAAAGCTCATGAAGCTGATGGCAGTGGTATACCCCTCGCCCGCTTCGCTCGACCGTATGACCATTCCCTCGCAGTTGATGGTGTCGCCGTCCGGTCCGACCGGAACGTTGATTGCGAGCAGGACCGTCGTGTAGGGCTCGATGTAGGTATCCGTGGTGCAGAGAAGCCCCGTCTTGCTTATGTTGATTCCGCGCGCGCTCACGTAGGATTCTCGACCGTAGGAAAGCTCGATGACGTGTTGGATCGTGAAGCGCGACGACCGTCTTCGTTCCTTTGCCATGCTTCGCCTGAAGCTCCTTTCCTTCGTTGCCACTATAGTGCGGAATCCTTCACCTGTCAAAAAAGGAGTGCCGGCGAGAGCGCGAGGGCAAAAAAAGAGGCAGGAAAAAGTGGGAAGCTAGGAAACAACCCGGTTCTTCCTGCCTTAAGTCTTTCATTGCTGAAAGCTTAGACGTTTTTACATGAATCGTCGCTACTTTTTTACTTACGGCACTTTTTGAAATATGCATCGGAAAAGCAATGAGCCTGCTCGCTGCTTCTTCGACACCCTAATAAACCTTAGTTTATTAGTAAAGCTAATATAGCGAACTCTCGGGATGTTGTCAAGGGTTTCGAAGGGAGAAATCGCTTTGAAATTCCCTTCGTACCCCTCCTTTTACGGGGTGAAGCGAAAGTTACTACCGAACCTCGATTCGATGCAATAAAAAACCTGTCGATCGGGCGCACCGGAGCCGCTGTAGCGCGCGCGCCGCAGCCGTCTCGGGGCGCGCGCATCGGTTTTTCGCTCTCGCTTGACGAAACCCTTCTTTCCGTAGATTGTTTGTTGGAATAACGGTGCAGAGCGACAGCAGCTTTCGTGACTACCTCGACGCGAGAATCTCGACCGACGGTGAAGGAATCAACCCAAAGATCTTCGCTCACTTCCTTTCGTACGCGAAGAGGATTGAAAGGCCGGTGATCCTCGACCTCGGGGCCGCCACAGGGGGGATGATCCGCCGGATGGTCACTTCCGCTGGGCTCGCGAACCCCGTCTTCTACCGCCTTGACCCCAACAAGGATGCCCTCGAGGAGGCGCGGCGCCAGATCGACCTCCTGTTGGAGGAGCTGGGCTTCGCGGTGAGGGGGGGTGATCAGGTCCTGACGGCCTCCAAGGACAAGCGCTCCGTCGAGGTGCACCTGGTGGCGGGGGATCTCTTCGACGAGAAGCTTCTCGCCTCCCTGGAGAAGCTGCCGCTTACCGGCGTCACCACCCATGCCTACATGGATCTCGTTCCGATCGATCCGACCGTGGCGATCCTGTCGCGCCTCCTCAAGAAGGGCGGCTTCTTCTATTCCACGGTCAACTACAGCGGAACGACCGAGCTGCTTCCTTTCTTCGCCGACCCGGGCTTCGAGCAGGGGCTTCTCACTGAATACAATCGCTCGAAGGATGGGCGGCAGGTCGGTTCGCGTCCCGCGGGGGGAAGCCACGCCGGCGGCCTTCTCTACGGAGCCGTCGCGGGCCACGGGTTCAAGGTCACCGGGTTCGGAAGCTCCGACTGGTCGGTCTTCCCTTGGAACGGGAGCTACGCGCCCGCCGAGGAGACCTTCCTGAACTCCCTGCTCCTCACGATCTACGAGGAGGGACTTCGCCATCCCGCGATCGACCGCATCTCCCTGGCCGCATGGTACGCAGCCCGCAGCGAGGAGATCGAGCAGAGGCGGCTCTCGCTCCTCACCCATCAAACCGATCTGCTCGCCGTGAAGACGTAGGCTCGCCCCCTTCAGCTTGACGGGACGCCGAGCCGGCACGTAGACTTTGCCCTGACCGGATGCTGATGGGGCGATGGAACCGCTGCCAAAACGGCGTTTGGGATGACCTGCTCTAGCGGACCCGCGCGGCGTCGCCGTCCTCCGCTCGCAGCACCCCCAGCGAGCCGCCGGTGGTAGGACCGCCGTTAGGTTCGTGAAAGACGCCGCTTTGGCAGAGACCTTCGCCAGCAGCCCGTTTACCAGTCTCGGCTCCTTCGCGAAAGCGATAGAGGAGGGCTCAACGTGGATGATCCACAGGACGTGTCGACCGTAAGTCCGGGCGACTCCAACACGGTGGCGGCGGCACGGGAAGCGCTCAGCGAGCAGGGGCGGGGAAACCCCTTCAAGAGGCTCCTGCCCTTTCTCGGCCCTGCCTTCATCGCGAGCGTCGCCTACATCGATCCCGGCAACTTCGCGACGAACATCCAATCGGGCTCCCAGTTCGGATACCTCCTGCTGTGGGTCATCGTAGCGAGCAACCTCATGGCCATGCTCGTGCAGAGCCTCTCGGCGAAGCTCGGGATCGCCTCCGGCTCGAACCTCGCCGAGCATTGCCGCCGACGCTTTCCGAAGCCGGTCGTCTACGGGATGTGGGTTCTCATGGAGCTCATGGCAATCGCGACTGATCTCGCGGAGTTCATCGGCGCCGCGCTCGGCTTCACCCTGGTCTTCGGCCTTCCCCTCTTCGTCGGGGGTCTGCTCACGGGCCTCGGCACCTTCCTGATCCTCGCCCTCGAGCGCTACGGCTTTCGCAGGCTCGAGGCCCTCATCACCGCCTTCGTCGCGGTCATCGCCGTGAGCTACCTCGTCGAGACCATCCTCGACCGACCGGAATGGAAGAGCGTCCTGTTCCACGCCGTCATCCCGCGCTTCAGCGGCACCGAGAGCATCCTGCTTGCCACCGGGATCGTGGGGGCCACCGTCATGCCCCACGTCGTGTTCCTGCACTCGGCGCTCACGCAGGGACGCATCGTCGTGCGCGACGAGAGGCGCCTGAAGCGTCTGTTCCGGTTCGAGCTTATCGACGTGCTCGTCGCCATGGGAATCGCCGGAGTCGTCAACGCGGCGATGCTGGTCATGGCGGCCGCCACCTTCCATTCTCACGGCTTTACCCAAATCGCGACGATCCCGGAGGCTTCCAAGACCCTCGAGCCGCTGCTCGGCACGGCCGCCAAGGTCATCTTCGGGATTTCGCTCCTCGCCTCGGGACTCTCCTCTTCGACCGTAGGCACCAACGCCGGGCAGGTCATCATGCAGGGCTTCATCCAGCGTCGGATTTCGGTGTGGGTCCGCAGGCTCGTCACCATGGTCCCCTCGCTCGTGGTCATCGCCATCGGCCTCGACCCGACCCGCACCCTCGTGATCAGCCAGGTGGTCTTGAGCTTCGCCCTTCCCTTCGCTATCGTCCCCCTGGTCATCTTTACGAGCCGCAGGGAGATTATGGGAGTCCTCGTCAATCGACGCCTGACCACCGTGGCCGCCACCGTGGTCGCAACCCTGATTCTGGGTTTGAACGTTTACCTCCTCATTCAAACGTTCTCGGGGGGATGACCATGTTTCGCCACATCCTGGTTCCCTTGGACGGCTCGGAGCTCGCGGAGGCGGCGCTGCCGGCCGCGGTCTACCTCGCCGAGCTCTGCAACGCCGCCGTGACCCTGGTGCACGTCGCCGAAGAGCACCCCCCGAGCGAGATCCACGGGGAACCCCACCTTGCCGGGGTCAAGGACGCGGAGGACTATCTGCGCGCCGTCGCGCAGCGCCGCTTCAAACCCACGACCACGGTTCATTGCCACGTGCACACGACCTCGGTCACCGACGTGGCCCGAGGGATCGCCGATCATCAGGCGGAGTTCGATCACGATCTCATCATCATGTGCATTCACGGGCGCAGCGGCGTGAACACCCTGCTCCTGGGCAGCGTCGCCCAGAAGGTCATTGCCCTCGGTACGGTCCCGGTCTTGATCGTGCGCCCAGCGCATGACGGGGAGGCGGGCTTCTCGCTCTCGCCCATCCTCGTCCCGCTCGACGGGGGCGCCGCCCATGAGGCGAGCCTCGCCGTCGCAAAGGAGCTCGCCGCCACCGTGAGGGGGGCCGTGCATCTCCTCATGGTCATACCGACCTTCACCACCCTCACCGGGCGCTTGGCGGCGCCGAGCCGGCTGCTTCCCAGCACGACCGAGCGGATGCTCGACATGGCTGCTGAGGAGGCCGTGAGCTACGTCGAAAGCAGACGAGCGCGCGTTGCGGGCCCGGGCGTAACGGTGACCACCGCCGTCGAGCGCGGTGAGCCCGCCCACGTCATCGCGAGGTGCGCCGAGCGCAGCCGGGCGCGGCTGATCATTCTCGGCACCCACAGGAGGGCGGGCATCGACGCGATCGGCGAGGGCAGCATCGGCAGCCGGGTGTCGAGCCAGGTCTCCGCGCCGATCCTGCTGATCCCCCTTGCCGGGGCTTCGGCCTGACGCCTCCGACGCCTCGTCGGGTCTCCGCCGCGCCCCTTCCGCTTGACGCCCCGACGCTCGCGTGGTAGCCTTCGTGTGAGCATATATTCACATGATGAGCATGAGTAGGCTTTCCCAGTTCAAGGCCGCCCCAACCAAGCATGAGAGCACCGGCGGGAGCGAGAAGGGGCTCGCGGGGGCGGCGCAGGCGCTTGCGACCGAGGAAGCCCTCCATCGCCTGGCTGATTTCTTCAAGATCCTCGGGGATCCGACGCGCATCCGGATCCTCCAAGCCCTTTTCGTCTCGGAGCTCCGCGTCTGCGATATCGCCGAGCTCCTCCGCATCGGTCGCTCGGCGGTCTCCCACCAGCTGGCCATCCTGCGCCAGGCCAACCTCGTCACCTACCGCAGGGCCGGAAAGGGCGTCTCCTACCGCCTGAGCGACGCCCACGTGACGCAGATCCTGGATCAGGGTCTCGCCCACACCACGGAGTAGCGCGGCAATGGAAGCGACCCTCCAGCTCAAGCTCCCGCTCCTTCTTCCCGACGTGATCGACCGGGACGATCGGTCCATCAAGCGGCTTGCCGAGGAGATCCGCGCGAACCGAGGCGTGGCTCAGGCTCACATCGAGCAGAGCGACGACGAGGCCGTGCTTTGCCTGCACTACGACCCCGAGCTGATTCCCCTTGCCCGCCTGGAGCGGATCGCTCGCCAGGCAGGTGCCCAGATTTCCCGTCGCTACGGCCACCGCAGCCTTTCGATTGGCGGGATGGGATGCAGCGACTGCGCGACGAGCATCGAGCACGTCGTGGGACGCACGAAGGGGGTGCTCACGGTCTCGGTGAGCTACGCCGCCGAGCAGATGCGCCTCGAGTATGACTCGACCCTCGTGAGCCCCGAGCGGATCATCCGGCGGGTCAAGGCCATGGGCTATGAGGTCGATCGCGATCGGCGACCCGCAGCGCTGCTTCGGGATCATTGGCAGCTCGCGCTTTCCCTCCTGTCTGGGCTCGCCCTCGCGGCGGGATTCGCAGGAGCGGCGAGCGGGCGCTTCAGTCAGACGGCGACGCTCATCGCCTATGCCGCTGCGTACCTTGCCGGGGGATGGAACGCGACTCGCCAGGGAATCGCCGCTGCCCTTCACCTCGAGCTTGACATCGACTTCCTGATGGTCGTTGCGGCCGCGGGCGCAGCGATCCTCGGGCAGTATCCCGAAGGCGCCCTGCTTCTCTTTCTCTTCAGCCTCGGCCACTCCCTGGAGCACTACGCCCACGCCCGGGCCCGCAAGGCCATCGGCGCCCTCGGCAGGCTTCTGCCCCGCACGGCGCGGGTGGTGCGGGACTCCCGGAGCGTCGAGCTTGCAGTCGAGGAGATCCGCCAAGGGGATCGGGTGATCGTTCGCCCAGGCGAGCGCATTCCGGTCGACGGCGGGGTCCTCTCCGGAGCCACCGAAGTGGACGAGGCGACCCTGACCGGAGAGAGCCTGCCGCAGGAGAAGGCGCCCGGGGCCTCGGTCTATGCGGGCACCCTCAATGGCAGCGGGGCCATCGAGATCCGGGTGACGAAGCTCGCGAAAGACACCATGCTCGCCCGGATCATCACCCTGGTAGGGGAGGCCCAGACCCAGAAGGCCCGCGCTCAGCTTTTCACGGAGCGCTTCGAGCGCATCTTCGTTCCCTCGGTGCTTGCGGCGGTGGTGCTTGCCGCGGTGGTCCCGCCCCTCATCGGCTGGCTGCCCGTGGGGGAATCGATCATGCGGGCGCTCACTGCCCTGGTGGCCGCCTCGCCCTGCGCCCTTGCCATTGCCACTCCCGCGACGGTTCTCGCTGCGATCGCTCAGGCGGCGCGCAACGGGGTGCTCATCAAGGGCGGGCTCCACCTCGAGGCCCTCGGGCGTCTTCGGGCCATCGCGTTCGACAAGACGGGGACCATCACCACCGGAAGGCTTTCCGTAACCGACGTCCTCCCCCTTGACGGCAGAAGCGAGAGGGACCTCGTCGCCCTCGCCGCGGCCGTTGAGCGCTCCTCGACGCACCCCTTTGCCCGCGCCGTGAACAGAGAGGCGGAGGCGCGCTCCATTTCGAGCGAGCATACCTCCCGATTCGCCGTGAGCGATCTCCGCGCGGAGCCGGGGCAGGGAATCCGGGCACGCGTCGACGGACAGACGCTCCTCATCGGAAGCCCCCGCCTTTATGCCGATTCGCCGCTCCTCACTCCCTCTATCGCGGAGCGAATCTCCGCGATAGAGGCCTCAGGAAAGTCGGCCGTGCTCCTCGGCAGCGAGCGCGCCCTTTTCGGGCTCATGGCGTTCTCCGATCGACCCCGCGACGGAGTCGCCGAGACCCTTCGCAAGCTCCGCGGGATGGGGATTCGCCGCCTCGCCCTTCTCACGGGCGACAATCGCCTCGTCGCCGCCTCGATCGCACAAGAAGTAGGAATGGATGAATGGAGGGGGGGGCTGCTGCCCGAGGACAAGGTAGGGGAGCTCAAGCGCCTGATCGGCGCCTACGGGAGCGTAGCGATGATCGGCGACGGGGTGAACGACGCCCCGGCCCTTGCGGCGGCGTCGGTCGGGGTTGCCCTCGGCGCAAGCGGCACCGACGTTGCGCTCGAGACCGCCGATGTCGCCCTGATGTCCGACGAGATCCCGCGCCTGCCCTTCGTGATCGGCCTAGCCCGAAAGGCGAGAGGCGTCATCAAGACCAACACGGCCGTTGCCCTCGGGGTGATCGCGCTCCTGTTCCCGGCGGCGCTCCTCGGGCTCGCTTCGATGGGGATCGCGGTGCTCATCCACGAGGGGAGCACCCTGCTGGTTGCCGCCAATGCGCTTCGGCTCTTGCGCTACCGAGGCTGATGCAAGAGCCGAGGGGTGAGCGGGAGGGATGCCCTCTCAAGCCGAGGCGGACGCATCGGCGCGCCTCGCTCGCCGGTTAGCAGGGTGCTGACAAAGTGATTGACGCTGCCAAAGCGGCGTTTTCGGTTGAGCCTCTTGCCCCGGATCGGCTCGAGAGAACGCCGTTTTGGCAGGTACCTTTGAGTTTGTCAGCAACCTGTTAGGGGTTCGCCTTTACGGGAGCGGGGGGGGTCGGCTGCGGCTTGGTCGGCACCTCGGTGACCGGTACTTTCCCCGCGATCTCATCGGGGGTCGCCTTGCGCACCTTCACGATCTGAACGTCGAAGACGAGGTTCTTTCCGGCCAGGGGATGGTTCATGTCGACGGTGACGGCGTCTTTGTCGACCTTCACGATCTTTACGGGCACCGGGCCCTGCGGACCCTGGGTCATGAACTCCATTCCCGCCTTCACGTCCTCGCCCTTCGGGAACCTGTCGCGAGGCACCTGGATCACCAGGCTAGCCTCGTGCGGGCCGTAGCCCTCCGCGGCGGGGACTTGAATCGTCTTCTTCTCTCCCACCCTCATTCCCATCATACCCTTTTCGAGGCCGGGGATGATGTTGTGCTCGCCGATGAGCACCGTGATCGGCTGCTTCCCGAAGGTGGAGCCGAACTCGGTACCGCCGGCCGTCTTTCCGGTGTAGTTGAAGGTCACGACGGTGTCCTTTCCGACCGGAAGATTGGCGGCGCATCCCGCAAGCGCCGCGGCGAGAATCGAAAGAATGACGAGCGGGGAGAATGCCTTTCTCATGTGTCACCTCAGTGATTGGATCGTCGGCGAGTATACACGGAATCCGTAGCTTGGACAGCCCCGCAGCCTACGGCTTGGAGAGAAGCACGACGAGCGAGTTGGCCTCGACGAGGTAGGAGCCCTGGCCGTCCAGCTCGGCCTCGCAGCCCTCCGGGAGGAAATCGTCGGGGGACTCGCGGGCGGTGTCGATCACCCGCAGCCACCTTTTCTCCTCGGGCGCCTCGCAGAGGGCGAAGGGTACCGCGCCGCCGGTGGCGTTGAACATCATGAAGAAGTCGTTGTCATCGCGGTCTCCGAGGACGTCGGCCTTGCTCCCATCGATGCGAAGCGCAAGGAGCTTGTCGAGGGTGCTCCAATCGGGAAGCTCGCCGGCCTCGTCGTACCAGGTCACGTCCGGGATGGCGTTGTAGCCGTTGTCGAGCCCGGTGTAGAACTCCGGGCGGTGAAAGGCAAGGTGGCGCCGCCGGAAGGCCACGAGCTCGGAGAAGAAACGGAGAAGGTCGCGATTGCGCTCGGCGAGCGTCCAGTCGTACCACGATAGGGGGCTGTCATGGCAGTAGGCGTTGTTGTTCCCCGCTTGAGTCCTGCCAAACTCATCGCCGCCGAGGATCATCGGGGTCCCGAGGGAAAGCAGGAGGGTGGCCGCCAGGTTCTTCACCTGGCGGCGGCGGATTCGCGCGATCAGGGGATCGTCGGTGGGGCCCTCGACCCCATGGTTGCTTGAGTAGTTCTGGTCGTTTCCGTCCCGGCTGTCTTCCCCGTTCGCCTCGTTGTGCTTGCGCTCGTAGCTTACGAGGTCGTTCAGGGTAAAGCCGTCGTGCGAGGTAACGAAGTTGATGCTGTGAAAGGGCTTCCGCCCGTCGCGCAGGTAGAGGTCCGAGCTGCCGGTGAGCCGGGTGGCGAGGTTTGCGGTCACCTTGTCCGCAGTCAGCCAGAAGCGGCGGACGTCGTCTCGGAAGCGATCGTTCCACTCGGCCCAGCGACCGCCGGGAAACCATCCCACCTGGTAGGCCCCCGCGGCGTCCCAGGCCTCGGCGATAATCTTGGTGTTGCGGAGGACCGGATCCTCCGCTATTCGCTCGACCACCGGCGGATTTTCCATCAGCCGCCCCTTCTGATCCCTTCCGAGGACCGAGCCAAGATCGAAGCGAAAGCCATCGACGTGCATCTCCACCACCCAGTAGTGGAGGCAGTCCATGATGAGGCTACGCACGACGGGATTGTTGCAGTTGAAGGTGTTGCCGCAGCCGGTGTAGTTCTTGTAGTGCTGCTTGTCCTCGCCGAGGAGGTAGTAGGTACGGTTGTCTATCCCCCGGAAGCAGAGGGTCGGCCCCTCCTCGTCGC